>JBIIYD010000010.1:0-24503 GCA_044347005.1 Flavobacteriales bacterium
GACCGTAGATCAGGATGCCGAGACCGATCCACAACCAAGGGGTATGCAATCCCAGCAAGCTTCCCACGATGAACAAGGTCATCGACGGTACGGCAAAGATCAGGAAGAAGGCATCGTTGCGTTCCAGGAAATCGTAGTGGTCCTTCTTGTGGTGGTCCGAATGCAGGTACCACAGTACCCCGTGCATCACGTATTTATGGGTCGCCCAAGCAACGTATTCCATGAATACCGCCGTGCCTAAAACGATGCCGACAATGGCCCAGATGCTCATCCTTTGTATTGCTTGAAGTCCTTGGTCAGTGCTTTTCCGCAGTTCCGAACAACCGTTCCAGTGTTGTGGTTCGGAAGTCGAAAATGCCTTGGAGCTTGCGCTTCACAAAGATACCGTGGGCGAGGTCACCAAGTGGACCGAAGGGTAGTTCGTACTCCACGCGGTCGCGCATCAGAACGCCTCCATCCACTGCTTGGAAAGTGTGCTCGTGCCACCAGCGTGCGTACGGCCCCCGCAGTTGTGTGTCCACGAACTTGTAGGGCGCTTCCACGTTTTCGATGAGCGTGACCCAGGTCAAGGGAATGCCGAACACCGGTTTCACGGTGTAGGTGATCCGCTGTCCGGCATAGGCATCCTTGTCGTCGAAAGGTTTTCGGATCACGAAGCCCATCTCGGGCGGGGTGATCACGGCCAGGTTGCGCGGCGTGCTGAAGAATTTCCAAGCCTCCTCCAGGGAGATCGGCAGGAACTGTTCACGCTCAAGCACGTACTTCGCCATCTGGTCACATCGCCGGGTTCAGCCGATCACTTCCAGTTTTGGGTAGCGCGTGCGCCACATCTCCAAGGCGTTCTTGGTGGTCACGGTGATGATGGTGCGGGCATCCAGGCGCACCTTGATCTCCTTGACACCCACCTTGATGGGCCGCTCCATGATGAGCTTCGGTTTCTTGCGTGGCATGGCTGCGATGTTCAACCGATCACTTCCAACTTCGGATACCGCTGGCGCCAGAACTCCAAAGCCTTCTTGCTGGCCAGTGTGATGATCGTGCGTGCGTCCAAGCGGACCTTTATGGCTTTGATACCCTCCTTCACCGGTTGGGTGAGAATGAGTTGTTTCTTTTTGCGTGGCATGGCTATGCGAATAGGTTCGTTTGTCGTTGTACTGTTGCCCGCTGCCCTTCAAGCCCCTCTTTGTAGGTCTCGATGGCGCGTTTGCGGGCCATTTCGTGAACGACCATCGGATGCACATAGTTTGCCGATCCATGCTCGGGCACCCACTTCTTCACATATTTTAACCCCGCGTCGAATCTCTCCAACTGTAGTCGCGGATTGAAGACCCGGAAATAGGGCGCTGCGTCGCACCCGGAGCCGGAAGCCCACTGCCAACCTCCGTTGTTGCTGCTGAGTTCGAAATCCAGCAATTTGGCAGCGAACCATGCCTCGCCCCAACGCCAGTCGATGAGCAGATGCTTGGTGAGGAAGCTGGCCACCACCATGCGTACACGGTTGTGCATCAGGCCGGTGGCGCTCAGTTCGCGCATGCCGGCGTCCACCAGCGGATAACCCGTCAGCCCTGCACACCAAGCATTGAATTCCTGTGCATCGTTCCGCCAGGCAATACCGTCGTAGGCAGGTTTGAATGCCTTGTCGTAATGGGGGAAGTGCCAGAGGATCTGCATGTAGAATTCCCTCCAGATCAGTTCATCGAGGTACTTCGGACCGACATCCATACTGCGCCGCACCAGTGATCGAACGCTGACCGTCCCGAAACGCAGATGAACGCTCATGCGGCTCGTACCTGGAATGGCAGGTAGATCGCGCGTTCGGTCATAATGTCGCAACAGCTCGTCGCTCAGTGACGTGGGTGGCACATTGAGGTCGGTGGCCCGGAAGCCGATGTCGCGCAAACTCGGTATTGGTAACGGAACGGTCTTCCAATACTGGTCGACCAACGTTTCGCTGGGAAAAGGATCGGCCATGCGTGGGGTGAATTTTGCCCGCCACTTCCGCATGTAGGGGCTGAACACCGTGTATGGACCGCCATCGTCCTTCAGTACTTCGTTCCGTTCGAAGATGCTGATGTCCTTGTAGGAACGGAAGGGTATGCCATGTTCCGACAAGAGCTGTTCGACCGCCGAATCGCGCGCAATGGCGTAAGGCTCGTGATCGTGGTTGACGGTCACGGCGGTCACTTCGAAGCGATCCAAGATACGTCCCCACACTGCCAGCGGGCTGCCATGCTCCACCAGGAGCGAGCTGCCGTGTTGCACCAATTCCGCTTGCAGACCGGTCAACGTGCGGTGGATGAAGTCCACGCGCCTATCGTCCTTCTCATCCAGCTTGTCCAGGATCCCCGTATCGAAGATGAACAGGGGCAGTACAGCACCTTGTTCGTTCAGCGCTTTGTAGAGCCCGTGGTTATCCTCAAGCCGAAGGTCGCGGCGGAACCAGTGGATGGAAACGCGGGGTTTCATGTTGAATGCAATGTCGAATTGGACCGATGTAGCGTCGACCCGTTGGGTCGACCACACGGTGCATGGCCTTCTAATTCTTCATGTACGCCAAGAACTCGTTCCGCACATCGGCATCCTCGAAACGCCCGCTGAAGTGGCTGGTCACCGTGCTGCTGCGATCGTCCTTCACGCCGCGCAGTTTCACGCACATGTGTTCGGCATCGATCAGTACCGCTACATCCTCTGTCCGCAATACGTGCTTCAGTTCGGCAGCGATCTGTTCGGTCAGGCGCTCCTGCACTTGTGGGCGTGCCGCGTAGTACTTCACGATGCGGTCCAGTTTGCTGAGACCGATGACCTCACCGCTGCTGAAGTATGCGACCGTGGCCTTGCCGATGATGGGCACGAAGTGGTGCTCGCAGAAGCTGTGCACGGTGATGTCACGTTCCACCAACATGCCTTTGTAGCCGAACTTGTTGGCGAAGAGGGTGGGCTCCGGCTTGTTGATCGGATCAAGCCCGTTGAACACTTCGTTCACGAACATCTTGGCAACACGCTTGGGTGTGCCTTGCAGGCTGTCATCCGCAAGGTCAAGCCCCAGGGTCTCCATGATGGCCTTGAAGTGATGGGCGATCTTCTCCTCTTTCTGCGCCGGGCTCAACACGAAGGCATCGGCACGCATGGGTGTGTCCACCGCTTGCAGGTGCGTCAAATGATCGAGGGTATCGGCGTGGCCGTTGAGGGCGATGATGGCGCCGTTCTTTTTCATCAACATGTGGGCAGGGTTTACGCGGGACGAACGTTCTGTAGCTGCAACTGTTCGCACACCCGGTCCCAGCAGGTGAGCAGCCATACGGTGTAGTGCTCGGGGTGCAGCCGCATGTCGGCATCCAAGGCATCCAAGCTGATGTACTTCCAATCTTCCGCTTCCTCCGGATGTGGTATCGCAGGCCCTGACCATGTCCCGAAGAACACGTGGTCCAACTCGTGTTCGTGCAGGCCATTGTCGAAGCTGGCCTTGTACAAGAAGCTGAAGCGGTGTTCAACGGGCGTGTCGATGCCCATTTCCTCCATCAAGCGCCGCTGTGCCGCATCCTGTACGGTCTCGTCCGGACGTGGATGGCTGCAGCAGGTGTTGGTCCAGAGGCCCGCACTATGGTACTTGCCGGCCGCACGTTTCTGGATCAGTAATCTCCCGCGTTCATCGAAGAGGAACACGGAAAAGGCTCGGTGCAGAGCGCCCACTTGATGTGCCTCCAGTTTGCCCATGGTGCCCACGGCCTCGTCCCTCTCGTTCACGAGCAGCACATGTTCCTCAATGGCGGTGGCGTTGCCCATGGATCAAAGCATACCGAAGCTGTGCCGTAGATAGCTGGTGGTGAGCAGGAGCATCTTGCGCCGGTTGCGCACACGCACACGCTCCTTCATGATGCGATCGCAAGGCAGGGCCTTGATCTTGCGGAACAGGTTGAGATAGTAGACGTAGGCGATGTACACCCCGAAGCGTGCGCCTTTGGGCAACTGCCGGATGCCGATGAGCGCCTCGTCGAAATCGTGCTGGATGTCCTGCTCGATCTGCGCCTTGGTCTCGGCGTCCATGCGGCTCACATCGATTCCGGGGAAATAGGTGCGACCCAGGTTCTGGTGGTCGTCCTTCAGGTCGCGCAGGAAGTTCACTTTCTGGAATGCGGCCCCCAGCTTCATCGCCGCCGGTTTCAATTTTTGGTAAAGGGCATCATCGCCTTCGCAGAAAACGCGCAGGCACATCAAGCCCACCACTTCGGCGCTGCCCAATATGTAGGTTTCGTAACTGCTCTGGTCGTGGGCCGTGTCGGTCAGGTCCATCGCCATGCTGTCCAGGAAGGTGTCGTACAACTCCTGCTCGATGCCGTACGTGTTCACCACACGCTGGAAGCTGTGCAGGATGGGGTTCAGGCTGATGCCTTCGGCGATGGCGCGGTAGGTGTCCTCGCGGAAACGCTTCAGAAGATCGTTCTTGTCGAAGCCGTGGAAGGTGTCCACGATCTCGTCCGCGAAACGCACGAAACCATAGATGGCATGGATCGGTGCATGGAACTTCTTGTCCAGCGAACGGATGCCCAACGAGAACGAGGTGCTGTAGCTGTAGGTGGTGTGCCTGCTGGCTTTCAGGCAGACCTTGTCGTAAAGTGCGACGGTGTTCATGCCTTGATGGGTTTTGGCTGGTGTTCCTTCTCGATCAGGTCGGCCACCACCTGGCCACTGATGATCGCGGGCGGAACACCGGGACCCGGAACGGTCAACTGCCCCGTGTAGTAAAGGTTTGCCACTTTGCGGCTCTTCATGCTGGGGCGCAAGGGACCGGTCTGCATGATGGTATTGGCCATGCCGTAGGCGTTGCCGCGGAAGGCGTTGTAGTCGGTCTTCAGGTCGTTGATGCTGTAGCTGCGCTTCAAGACCACATGGGGCCGCGGGTCGAAACCGAGGTGCTTGCCCAAGCGGTCCATGACAAGGGTGTAGTAGTGTTCGCGGGTCTCGTCGCGGTCGTCCAAACCGGGTGCGATGGGGATCAGGATGACCATGTTCTCCATGCCGGCCGGCGCCACGCTCGGGTCGGTCTTGCTGGCACAACTGGTGTAGAACAAGGGCTTGCTGGGCCACTCGGGTTTGTCGTAGATCTCCGCGGAATGCTGGTCCAAGGATTCGTCGAAAAAGAGCGTGTGGTGTTCCAAGTCGGGTAAGGTCCGGTCGAATCCAAGGTAGAACAACAGCCCTGAAGGAGCCATTGTGCGGCCCTTCCAATAATCCTCGCTGTAGCTCCGTAGTTCCTTGGGCAACAAGTGCTGGTCCACGTGGTGGTAGTCGGCTCCGGCAACCACCAGATCGGCCCGAAGGATGCCTTTGTCCGTTTCCACACCAACTGCCTTTCCACCTTCCACCACGATGCGCTTCACGGGTTCGTTCAGGCGTATGGTGGCTCCCTGCTTTTCCGCGATGCGCACGAAGGCGTCCACCACCTTGCCCATGCCGCCCATGGGATACCAAGTGCCGAGCTCCATGTCGGCGTAGTTCATCAAACTGTACAAGGCCGGCGTGTTCTGCGGTGCGGCACCCAGGAACAGCACCGGGAATTCCATCAGCAGGCGCAGGCGTTCGTCGGTGAAGTGCGCCTGCACATGGTTGCGCAGCGAGCGGAAGACCTTGGTCTTGAGCAGGCCGCCGATCAAGCCCGGGTGCATGTACTCGCTCCACGATAGCGAAGGGCGATAGACCAGTTCGCCCATGCCGAGGTCGTATTTCAGCTTGGCTTCGGCGAGGAAACGATCGAGTTGCGCTCCGGCACCCTTCTCCTTGCTGTCGAAAAAGGCCCTGAGCGCGATGGGGTCGGCAGGCAGTTTCCATTTCTGGCCCACCCCGAAGACCACGCTGTACGATGGGTCCAGCCGCTCCAGCGTGTAGTGGTCGCTCACCCGTTCACCGAAGTCGGCGAAAAAGCGCTCGAATATTTCGGGCATCCAGTAGAAGGACGGGCCCATGTCGAATGTGAATCCCTTGTCCCGCCAGACCCGTGCGCGGCCACCCGGTTCTGCGTTCTTCTCCACCACGGTCACACCAAAGCCTTTGCGGGCCAACTCAGCTGCTGCTGCGAGGCCCGCAAATCCGGTTCCGATGACCAGGGCGGTCTTCATCAGTTGTTGATGTGCTTGTCGGTCAGCATGCCCATGAGCCGCTGCCGTGCTTGAAAGATGCGGCTTTTCACCGTACCGATCGGAATATCGAGGTGTTCCGCGATCTCGTGGTACTTGTAACCCTCGTGGTGCATCAGGAAAGGTTCGCGGAAAGCTTTGTCCAAACGCTCCAAGCTACGGTCTATCTCGCTCATCTTCACTGTGGCTTCCGCGCTGGTCGGTGTTTGAACCCGGCGCACCTGGTCGCGCTCGCGGTCCACGGTGTCCATCAGGGTCTTGGTGCGTTTGGCACGACGGTGGTCGTTGATGAACGTGTTCTTCATGATCGTGTATACCCACGCCTTGAAGTTGGTGTTGTCCCGGAACTTGTCCTTGTAAGTGATCGCCCGCATCATACTCTCCTGTAGAAGGTCCAGTGCGTTGTCTCGATCCTTGGTCAGACTCAGCGCGAAGTAGTACAACTGTTGGCGAAGTCCGATCAGTGCTTGGTTGAACTCGAGGGTTGACATCTTGCGTTTTGTTTAAGGGTTTCTTCCAAAGGCTCGACAAAGCAAAGAGATCTGTTTGATCTGTGCAAGAATTTTGTTGAACAAAAGTTTTCAACGCTTGAACAGGGTCTGTTCTATCCCCTCCTTCTGCCGGTTCCCATGCCCTCGGTTGTTCGTTGCTAACGTACGCGGCCAATTGTACCACAGCCCGTTGTGGGCGCTATGGCCGATCATCTCCCTGGATCCGTTATAGTGTTTAATGAATAGCTTTGTCGCCTAAACAAAATGCATGACACCGTCATTGCGAACGTTCCATCTTGCTTGTGTCCTGCTCCTTACGTCGAGCACCATGCTCGTCGCGCAGTCCACCGTGCAAGGCACCGTGGCGGATTCCCGCACGCGAGAACTCCTGCCTTTCGTGAACGTGCTCCTGGAAGGCACCACAAAGGGTGCCACGACGGACCTCGAGGGTAAGTTCATCATCAACGATGTATCACCCGGCCTGTACAACGTGGTCGTGAGCAGTGTCGGCTATGAGCGCAAGACCATATTCGAAGTACAGGTGGGTACCGCCCGTCCGGTCGAATTGAACATCGAACTTGTGCCAACCGCCACCGAATTGAAGGAGGTCGAGATCACCCGGCAGCCCTTCCAGCGTACCGTGGAAAGCCCCTTGTCCGTACGCACCATCGGCAGTGCCGAGATCATGCGCAATCCCGGTGGCAACCGGGACATCAGCCGGGTGATACGCGCTTTGCCCGGCGTGGCCAGCACGGCGAGTTTCCGCAACGACATCATCATCCGGGGCGGTGCACCCAACGAGAACCGGTTCTACCTCGACGGCATCGAAGTACCCACCATCAACCACTTCAGTACCCAAGGTTCAAGCGGTGGGCCGGTGGGCATGATCAACGTCAACTTCATCCGCGAGGTGGACGTGATCACTGGCGCCTTTCCCGCGGCGCGCGGCAACACGCTCAGTTCCGTCTTCGAGTTCAAGCAGCCCGAAGGCAGCTCCGAACGCCGGGCGTTCACCTTCATGTTGGGAAGCAGCGATGCGGGTTTCACCTACGATGGGCCCACAGGCCCCAAGGCCACCACCATCATCTCGGTTCGCCGTTCTTACCTGCAGTTCCTCTTCCAGGCGCTCAAACTGCCGTTCCTGCCCATCTACAACGATGCGCAGTTCAAGCACCGCATCCAACTGAACGACAAGAGCAGGCTCACGTTCATCGGCCTGGGGGCCTTCGACGACCTGGAACTGAACTCGGCCGCGAACAACGGGGTCACCGATGAGGAGACCTTCGAACGCAACCAGTATATCCTGAGCAACATTCCGACCAACAGGCAGTGGAACTATACGGTGGGCGCGCGCTACGATCGATTCGTGAAGAAGGGTTTCCACACGCTGGTGGCCAGCAGGAGCATGCTTTCCAATACCTCGACGAAGTACCGCTACAACGACGATACAGACCCTGCCGGCCTGCTGCTGGACTACGAGAGCCAGGAAGCCGAGAACAAGTTCAGGTACGAGGCCACCATGGACTTCGGCGGCTGGCGCTTCGTGGGAGGGGTCAACTACGAACGGGCGCGCTACAGCACGGATACCTACACCCAGCGCATCATCGGGGGGCAGGCGACCATCATCGATTATTCCAGTGCCCTGTCCTTCGATAAGTTCGGGGCTTTCGCGCAAGCCAGCCGGAAATTCGGGAAACTCTCCGGCAGTTTCGGGATCCGCACCGACTGGACCGGCCTGGGCGGTGCCACCGGCGACCCGATCGACCAGCTTTCGCCACGTCTCTCGCTGTCCTATGCGGTCAACGGCTCCATCAACATCAACGCCAACGTGGGCCGCTTCTTCCAATTGCCGCCCTACACCGTGCTGGGCTACCGCGAACAGGATGCCCTGGTCAACCTGGACAACGGGATAGGTTACATCCAGGCCGACCACGTGGTGGCGGGCATCGAGTATTTCACCAAGGTTAACACCAAGTTCTCCGTGGAAGGCTTCCACAAATGGTACGACCGCTACCCCATGCTCACACAAAAGGGGGTCTCGCTTGCCAACCTGGGCGGTGATTTCGGCATCATCGGCAACGAGCCTGCTGCTCCTCTCTCACAAGGCAGGGCCTACGGCGTGGAATTCCTTGCCCAGCAGAAGCTGTTCAAAGGATTCTATGGCATCGTGGCATACACCTTCGTGCGCAGCGAGTTCACCAATGCGGATGGTGCCTATGCACCGAGCAGCTGGGATTATGGCCACATCATCAACCTCACAGGTGGCAAACGTTTGCCCAAGAACTGGGAGGTGGGCGTCAACTGGCGTTTCCAGGGCGGTGGCCCCTACACGCCCTTCGATGTGCCCACGTCATCGCTCATCCCTGTATGGGATGCCACGCAACAGGGCATTCCCGATTGGGTGCGGATCAACACCCTGCGACTACCCTCGTTCAATCAGTTGAACGCCAGGGTGGATAAACGGTGGTATTTCGAAAAGTGGTCGCTGAACCTCTACTTCGATATCGAGAACCTGCTTGGCAGCGCGGTCACAGGCCCGGGTTTCCTCGATGTGGAGCGGGATGCCAATGGAATACCCCTGGTGGACCCCAACGACCCTACCCGTTACCGGACCAAACTCGTCAGCAACGTATCCACCACTCGGGTGCCGAGTATCGGGGTGATGGTGGAGTTCTGAGCAAGTATCGGACATACCGCTATATTTGCCGCCCGTTCGGAATTCAGCCCCCTTTGTCCCGGACCGTTCTTTGGAAATAGGTAATGGAGGCATAGCTCAGCTGGTTTAGAGCATCCCGCTTAGGAGCGGGAGGGTCGCTGGTTCGAGTTCGTTCTTTTGAAATAGGTAATGGAGGCATAGCTCAGCTGGTTTAGAGCATCTGCCTTACAAGCAGAGGGTCGCTGGTTCGAATCCGGCTGCCTCCACCATTGCCCGGGATGTTAGCTCAGCTGGTTTAGAGCGCATGCTTCACACGCATGAGGTCACTGGTTCGAATCCAGTACGTCCCACTAAAGCCCTGCATAAGCGGGGCTTTTTTGTTTTCCATCGCCTACAACACCTCCGCCACCACGAACACACTGCCCGTTACCAGCACAAGATCTTCGCTTCGGGCTGTGGCTTTGGCCGCTGCCAAGGCTTGGGCAACAGAGCCGTGGGATGTACCGCCAAGGCCGTGTTCCCCGGCTTGTTGTTCCAACCGCTGCGCATCCAAGCCTCTCGGGATATCGGCCTTGCAGAAGTAGTAGGTGGCCTTTTTCGGCAGTTCCGCCAGCACGCGACCAAGGTCCTTGTCGTTAACCATGCCGAGCACGATGTGAAGGTGCTCGTGGGGTGTTCCGTCCAGCAAGGTGCGCACCGCGAGGATTCCATCCACGTTGTGCGCCACATCGGCAATGGTGAGCGGTTCCATGGAGAGCACTTCCCAGCGGCCGCGCAGGCCGGTATTCCGTAGCACGTTCGCAAAGCCTTGCGCAAGGGCTTCATCAGAGATGTTCCATCCCTGTTCCCGTAACGTGTTCAGAGCCGCCAATGCCGTGCGTGCATTACGTTCCTGATGCGGTCCCACCAATTCGCTCGGGTAGGGCAGGAGCGCGGTCTGATCCACCAAGGTCAGCGGAGCATTTTCGGCTCCGGCCTTGCTTCGGAAAACCTCAGCGACTTCCTCTTCCGCCTCACCAAGTACCACCGGAATGTCGGGCTTGATGATACCGGCCTTTTCACCCGCGATCGCCGCCAAAGTATTTCCCAGAAAGTCCATGTGGTCCCAACCCACGTTGGTGATCACGCTTACTTCGGGAACGAGCACGTTCGTACTGTCCAGCCTGCCGCCCATGCCCGTCTCCACCACGGCGATGTCCACCTGTTGTTCGCGGAACCACCAAAGTGCCAGCCCCACGCCCCATTCGAAGAAGGAGGCTTTGATGGGTTCAAAGCCATTGCGGTATTGCTCCACGAAGCGCACCACCGTTCCCTCGGGGACCACTGCTCCGTTGATGCGGAATCGCTCGCGAAAGTCCTTCAGGTGCGGGGATGTGTGCAGACCGACCTTGTAGCCTGCCTCCTGTAGCACACTGGCGATCAGGTGGCTGGTGCTGCCTTTGCCGTTGGTGCCGGCCACATGCACGCAACGCAGCCCGCGTTCCGGGTGGTCCAGCAGGTCCATCAAGGCGTGCGTATTCCCCAGATCGGCCTTGTAAGCAGCCTTGCCGACGCGCTGGAACATGGGAAGCTGCGCGTAGAGGTACGCCAGCGTCTCCGGATAGGTCACCTTACTGCAGTTCGAAAATGAACACCAGCAGGCCCATCTGCTCGGCTGGCCCATCGGGCTTCGCGGAGAAGGTGCATTGCATCGCTCCTTTCTTGGCGATGTTGAACAACACCTGGCTGGTGGTGGAGCTCTTGTCGAGGTTCTGCGTTACCCGGGTGACCTTGCCTTGGCGGTCGACCCAGATGTTCAGGGCCACCTTGCCACCTTCGTCCGGGCGGTCGGTGATGTTGGGCCCGCGCATCAGTCCACGACCGACAAGCTTCCCTTCGAAACCGGTTCCGCGGAAATCGCCCAAGCCACCGTCTCCGGGCTTTGGGCCGGGAGGCCCACCTCCGGGAGGTCCCGTTGTGGGGTTGGTGCTCGGGTTGGTGGAAGGGTTGAACAGCGCGTTGGGATTGGGCTTCGGAGGTGCGTTCTCGGTCGGCTTCGGGTTTGGGTTCGGCTTCACGGGTTTGGCCACCTCCACCTCACTGGCCTCGTCGGTTACCACGTCCTCCGGGGTTTCCGGGGCGGTCACCGGCACAGCGCTCTCCTGAGGTGAACCGGGATCGCTATCGGGACTGCCACCCGCAAGCCCACCGGCTTCCTCAAAGGCCAATTCGATACCCACTTCCTCAGGAATGGGGTTGGGTTGCGAAAGGCCGAAGAACAGGAACAACAGGATCATCAACACATGTACCAGTACGGTGGCGATGATGCCCGTGCGTCGGTCGTTCTCCTGCTGTTGGATGCTGATCGTGTTCATGGTCGGTTATGATCTGGATCCTGTTCCGCGTGTCACCCTCGTGGGCCGCTGGTGCGGCGACCCGCTCGCTTGCGCTCGTGGGCGGGCGCGATGTATCGCGCCCCTACTCGGGTTTGGTGGCCAGGATGATCTTCCACTTGTTGCGTTTGGCGATGTCCAGCACGCTCACCGTCAATCCCGTGGGAACGCTTTGGTCCACGTGCATCACGATGGATTGGTCGGCCGGGTGCTTGCTCATCTCGTCCTTCAGTACACCTTCTAGGTTCGCAGGTTCGATCAGCGCATTGTTCACGCTGAAATGCTCCTCCGCGTCGATGCGTACCGATACCTTGGGTTTCTCCTTGGTCTTGTTGGCGCTCTTCGGAAGATCCACTGGCAGGGCATAGGGGCTCACCAGCGTACTCACGATCACGAAGAAGATGAGCAAGAGGAACACGAGGTCCGTCATGGAGCTCATGTTGAAACCGGCATCTACCTTATGAGTGCTTCGCAGTCCCATGGTGACTTATTTGGCAGGTGAATCCAACACGTCCATGAAGGCGATGGTGGTGGCTTCCATGTTTTGGATCACCTTGGTGACCCTTGCCACCAACGTGTTGTAGGCCACATAGGCGATGATACCCACGACCAGACCGGCAACCGTGGTGACCATCGCTTGCATGATACCACCGCTCAGCGCGGAGATCTCTACACCGGCCCCACTGATCTTCATGGTGTGGAAGGTGACGATCATCCCGATCACCGTTCCGAGAAAGCCCAGCATGGGTGCGGCACCAGCGATGGTCGCCAACACACTGAGGCCTTTTTCCAACTGGTAGATCTCCAGTTTCCCCGCATTCTCGATGCTCACCTCAATGTCCTTCAAGGGTTTGCCGATGCGGCTGATACCCTTGTCCAACATCCGCGATATGGGCGAGGTGCTTTGGGCGCAGAGGTTACGTGCGCTGTCGATCTTGCCCTCGTGGATGTAATCCTTGATCTTGCTCATGAAGTCCTTGTCCTCCTTCAGCGCACGGCGGATCGCCAGGCTCCGCTCGATGATGATGTAGAAGGCCATGATCGACATGATGCCCATGGGCCCCATGATGTACCAACCACCATCCACGATGAGCTGCCAGATGGAGATGGTCTCGATCACGGGTTCGACCGGCGTTGCGGCCTGTTGTTCCAGGACCTGACGGGCGGTCTGTTCGATCTGGGTGAGGAGCGGGAAGTGCATCGGATGGTTCAGGTTGGAATGGAACGCGATCAGCGATCGTTGAAGTATGTCAGTTCAGTTTGGCCAGGGCGATCTCGAAACCGGTGCGGGTCAGGAACGTGCGTCCGCCATGGCGGGCATACGTCTGTTCCAGCGCAGTGCCGATGGTATGGCTTACGTCCTCGAAGATGGCCTTGTCACCGAGGTCATTACCTGGCTGCATGCAGTACGCGAACACCCGGGCCATGCCGCAGTTGGCGATGAAGTCGGGTATCACGCTGACCTTGCCATCGGCCTGTTCGGCAATGGGACCGTAGAAGATCTGTGGGTCGGCGAAGGGCACGTTGGCGCCGCTGCTGATCACCTCCAGGCCGGCGGCCACCATGCGGTCCACCTGCTCCATGGTCACCAGGCGACTGGCGGCACAGGGCAGGAACACTTCCGCGCCCAGGTCCCAGATGCGGGCGTTCACCTCCTCGAAAGGCAACATGTCCTGTATGCGGAGTGCATTGCCGGCCTTGTCCATGAACAGTTGGCGCACCTCCTCGGCAGAAAGCCCTTCGGGTACGATCGCGCCACCATGACGGTCGATGATGCCCACGATGCTCGCTCCCTGCTGGGCCAGGTAGTAGCCCGCGGCGGCAGCAACGTTGCCCCAACCCTGGATGATCACCCGTTTACCTTTCACTTCACCACCGTACACGCGGTAGAAGTGGCGCACGCTTTCGGCAACGCCCCAACCGGTGATCATATCGCTTACCGTGTACTTGCCGGGAACGGGCACATAGGCTGCGTTGTCCACGATCTTGCTCACGCCCTCGCGGAGCTGTGCAATGGCCTGCAATTTCACATCCTCCTGCGTACCGATGTGGCCGTTGACCACGCCCTCCTGCGGGTGGCGAAGTCCGTAACGTTCGGTGATCGGGATCACGTCGTGTACTTCGTCCACGTTCATGTCCCCGCCGGTGCCGTAGTAGGTCTTCAGCAGGGGCATCACGGCCTTGTACCAGCGGTCCAGCACAGCGTTCTTGCGTGGGTCGGCCGGGTCGAAGTCGATGCCGCTCTTGGCACCGCCGATCGCCGGTCCGCACACGCTGAACTTCACCTCCATGGTCTTGGCCAGGCTCTCCACCTCACGCTTGTCCAGCCCTTTGCGCATGCGTGTTCCGCCGCCGGCCGCACCGCCCCGCAAACTGTTGATCACCACCCATCCTTTGGCGCCGGTGGGTGCGTCGTTCCATTCAAAGACGATCTCGGGGGCACGCTCTTCGAAGCGCTGCAGGGCATCTCTCATCGCAAGGTTCCAGTAAAGCAGGCCAAAGGTAACCGGCGGTCTACCGGAGGGTCTGCCGCAGGGGGCAGGTTATCCATGGCGCTGGTGTTAATTGGGGTTGTACACCGCCCCGCCCATGGAATCCCGCCGCGCCCCCGTCACGCTGGCCAAGGCATTCACCTCGCCTCGCAGTCGCAACACCCCGAGCAGCGCGAAGATCAGCGCCTCCTTGAAGTCCACGGTCAGCGCATCGGGGACCTCGATGGGCGTCGTGGTCAGGTTGCACAAACGTTCCAAGAGGAATGTGTGATGGCCGCCGCCGCCGGTCACGAGTACTGGTCCATCGGCAAAGGCCAATGCTGTCGCCAGTTGCTGGGTGATGTGTTCCACCACGGTGGCCATCCGGTCCGGGAGGCTTTCTCCTTGCTCCGAGATGAGCGGCTTCAACCACGCATCGAACCACTCGCGACCCAATGAACGCGGGGGAGGTTGGTGATGAAAGGGGAGGGCGTTCAGTGCATCGAGCAACTCAGGGATGACCCGTCCTTGACGGGCCAACAGGCCATTATTGTCATAGGGCAGGCCCGCCTCGTTCGCCAGAAAGTTCAGGGCTTGATTGCCGATACACACGTCGTAACCAGTCACCTGTTGCGATCCGTGCAACGCAATGTTGCAGATCCCGCCGATGTTGAGGAAAGCCTTGTGTTCCGGGAAGAGCAGCTTCTCGCCCAGCGGTACCAGTGGCGCACCCTGCCCACCCAGGGCCACATCCATGCTGCGGAAGTCGCATACGGTGGTGATGCCCGTGATCGTTGCGATCCGTGCCCCGCAGCCGATCTGGGTCGTAAGGCCTTCCTCCGGTTTGTGGAAAAGCGTATGGCCGTGCGAGGCGATCAGGTCCACATTCCGGCCCGCCAACAGGTCTTTACAAGCAGCACCGATAAGATCGCCGAGGTCGCGGTGCAGGCGGGCCAGGTCCAGCGCCGATCCTTGCATGGCCTGCATCAGCTGCTGCTGAAAAGCCGATTCGTAGGGAACCGTCCGGGCTTCACGGATGTTGAAGTTCCAGCGACCGTCCACCAGTTCCAATGCACACCAGGCCAGGTCAAGGCCGTCCAAGGAGCTCCCGCTCATGACACCGATGGCATTGTAGCGAACGGACTTTTCCACTTCCATGGCGCGAAGGTATCGGCTACTTTTGCGCTCCCTTGAACCGAATTACCATGCAAGACACCGCCACCCTCGCCGGCCTCAACTTCGAACTCTCGGAAGAGCAGATCGCAGCCCGTGATGCAGCCCGCGATTTCGCCCAGAACGTTTTGAAGCCCGGCGTTATCGATCGCGACCGTGAGCAACGCTTCCCCGCCGAGGAGATCAAACAGCTCGGTGAGCTCGGTTTCCTGGGCATGATGGTGGACCCCAAGTACGGCGGTGGCGGTATGGACACCATCAGCTATGTGTTGGTGATGGAGGAATTGAGCAAGGTGGACGCCAGCGCCAGTGTGGTGGTGAGCGTGAACAACTCGCTTGTCTGCTGGGGCTTGGAGACCTTCGGCAACGAGGAGCAGAAGCAGAAGTACCTGGTGCCATTGGCCAAAGGCGAGAAGATCGGCGCCTTTTGCCTGAGCGAACCCGAGGCCGGCAGCGATGCCACCAGCCAGCGCACGACCGCCATCGACATGGGCGATCACTACCTGCTCAACGGGACCAAGAACTGGATCACCAACGGCGGCAGCGCCAGTACTTATCTGGTGATGGCGCAGACCGACGCCAGCAAGGGACACAAGGGCATCAATTGCCTCATCGTGGAGAAGGGAATGCCCGGTTTCGTGGTGGGTGCCAAGGAGGACAAGATGGGCATCCGCGGCAGTGACACGCACACCCTGATGTTCCAGGACGTGAAAGTGCCCAAGGCCAACCGCATCGGTGATGACGGCTTCGGCTTCACCTTCGCCATGAAGACCTTGAGCGGTGGCCGCATCGGTATCGCCTCACAGGCCCTGGGTATTGCGAGCGGCGCCTACGAACTCGCCCTGGCCTACAGCAAGGAGCGCAAGGCATTCGGCAAGACCATCAGCGACCACCAGGCCATCGCCTTCAAACTGGCCGACATGGCCACGGAGATCGAGGCTGCCCGTCTCTTGTGCCTGAAGGCCGCGTGGCTGAAGGACCAGCACCTCAACTATGATCAGGCCAGCGCCATGGCCAAGGTCTTCGCCAGCGAAGTGGCCATGCGCACCACCACCGAAGCGGTGCAGGTGCACGGCGGCTACGGCTACGTGAAGGAGTACCACGTGGAGCGCCTGATGCGCGATGCCAAGATCACGCAGATCTATGAGGGCACCAGCGAGGTGCAGCGCATCGTGATCAGCCGGTCCGTCCTGAAGGACTGATCTTGCGGTTTTGCACCTACGGTACTCGGTCGCACCTGTACCGTCGCTCCGATATGTATCGGAGCACTGGGTCGACATACGGTGCATCACCGGGTCGACCTACAGCGCTTCCAATAGGGTTTCCAACCTGATCCCCCGCGAACCCTTCACCAGCACCAAGTGCCCGGTGAGGGGTTCGTTTTTCAGGACCTCCAGCAGCGCTGCTGCGTTGGGATAGGACCGTTCCAAGGTGCTGCGCTGAAATTCAGGCCCCACGAAGCGGGCATCGACCTTTAGTTCCTTGACCAAGGAAACGATGGCATCGTGTTCGGGACGGCTGTCCGCACCCAGTTCCAGCATATCGCCGAGGATGGCCAACTTGGGCCGGTCCGTGGTGATTGCCGCGAAGTTGCGCAGTGCGGCGGCCATGCTCGTGGGGTTGGCGTTGTAGGCATCCAGCACCAATTGGTTGCGTCCGGTGTCGGTGAATTGTGAGCGGTTGTTGCTCGGTGTGTAGGCCGTCAACGCTTCGGCGATGCGTTGGTCGGGCACCTCGAAATGTTGGCCGATGGCCACCGCAGCAAGCGCGTTGGGTAGGTTGTAGTCGCCGATGAGCCGGGTGTTCACGTGGTGGGCTTGACCGTCCTTCCCCGCGAACACCAACGCCATGAACGGCCCCGAGGATGCGGTGTCGCCGGAAGTTACCGCATCGGCCGAACGACCATAGGTGATGCGCTTCATGCCCGAGGTCTTCTCCATCAAAAGAGAATCGTCCGCGTTCACGAAGACTAGGCCTTCATGGTCGCCCACGAAGCTGTACATCTCCGTCTTCGCCCTGATCACACCTTCATAGCTGCCAAAACCTTCGAGGTGCGCGCGCCCCACGTTGGTGATCAGCCCGTGGGTAGGCTCGGCGATGGCCACCAGTTCGGAGATGTCGCCCACCTTGTTCGCACCCATCTCGATGATGGCGATCCGGTGCTCCGAGGTCAGCCGTAGCAGTGTCAGCGGCACCCCGATGTGGTTGTTGAGATTGCCCGTGGTGGCCAGTGTGGGCCGGTCGGCGCGTAGCACGGCATGCACCAGTTCCTTGGTCGTCGTCTTGCCGTTGGTGCCGGTGATCCCGATCACGGGGATGGAGAATGTGCGGCGGTGAAAGCGGGCAAGCTCCTGCATCGCGGTGAGCACATCGCGCACCAGCAGGAAGCGCTCGTCCAGCGCCACGGCCGGGTCGTCCACCACGGCATAGCGGCTGCCTTGTGTCAGGGCCTCAGCGGCGAAGGCATTGGCGTTGAAGTTGGGTCCTTTCAGGGCGAAGAACAGGCTATGCGGAGCGATGGACCGGGTGTCCGTGCAGGCGCCGGAGCATTCCAGGAAACGATGATGTAGTGCTTCGGTGGTGATCATAACGAAAGAGCCCCCGGCAATGTGCCGGGGGCTCGAAAGGTAGTAGGATGTGACCCGTTCACCGGTTCAGCTTTTCCCTTCGCTTGTCGTCGTTCATTCCGCGTGGGCTGCCTACACGGGTCATGGCGCAGCGGAAACCGATGGTCGCCGTGCTCTGGCGCTCGTCCAAATGACGACGCGTTGCAGGATTGGCCCAATAGATACGATCCGCCCAGGATGCTCCTTTGTATACCCGGCTACGGTCGTTGACCAGGGTGGTCTTTCCCCAGTCGTACATCGGGTTGCCCTCGAAGCTCGGATCTTCGTAGTAGAGGCTGCTTTCGATGTCACCGTCCATGAAGTCGATGTTATCGCTTTGGCGGTAGTTCCTGCGGTCGATGTTCTCTTCCACGGTCACGTTGCGCCAGCGTACATCGCCCGGTTGGTCGGCCTGGTAATCGCTGATACCGCTCAGCAGTTTCGGGCAGATCTCCAGATCCTTGCTCTTGATGTTGTCCACCATGTCCTGCACACGTTGCATGGCAGCATCCTCCTTACGCGTGTTGTTGAACTCGATGGCTTGATCCACCTGGGTAAGCAGATCGTCTATCAAGGCTGCTTCCTCGTCCGTGGCACGGCCTTGCATGGCGGTCTGGAACTCGGTGAGGTAATACTTGATACCGTCCACATCGTAGATCACCAGATCGTGCTTGTCCTCCACCACACCATCGCTGTTCAACACTTTGGTCTTGAATACGCTGCCGCGGAAGGGGCGGAAGTCGTCCTTGTCCTCGGGGCTGAGCGGACGGTACACGTCCATCACCCATTCGCTCACGTTGCCGGCCATGTTGTAGAGGCCGTAGTCGTTCGGCCAGTAGCTGAACACGGGTGAAGTGATGTCCGCGTTGTCGTTCAAGCTGCCTGCAACACCCATGTAGTCACCACGGCCACGCATGAAGTTGCCGCGGAAGTCGCCGTAGAAGGCACCACCCTTCTTCTTGTTGTCGTAACGCACCCAGTGGCCGTTCCAAGGATAGATGCGGCGCTCCACGATACGTTCGTCCACCGTGTTGCCCACCAGACCATAGGCGGCATATTCCCATTCGGCCTCGGTCGGCAGGCGGTAGCGGGGCAGCAGAACGCCGTCCTCCATCTTGATGTTACGGGTGTCCTTGTTCGGGTTGAAGTCCGTGACCCCGTCCACACGCTTGCCACTTTCATATTGACCGGCGAGGTAAGCGTCGGTGGTGAAGTGGTCCTCGTTGATCTGGTTCGGGTAGTGCTCGAACAGGCCTTCGCGGATGAGGATCACCTCGTTCACCCGGTCCGTGCGCCAGGCGCAGTAGTCGTTCGCCTGCAGCCAGTTGATACCCACGACAGGGTAATCCCGGTACGCGGGGTGACGCAGGTAGTATTCCACGTAAGGCTCGTTGAAGGCCAATTTGCTGCGCCATACCAAGGTATCGGGCAAGGCCTTCTTGTAGATCTCGGGGTAGTCGGCCGCAAATACGCGGTCCAACCAGTACAGGTATTCCAACCAGTAGAAGTTGGTCACTTCCACTTCGTCCATATAGAAGGAGGATACGGTCACGCTCCTGGGGATCATGTCCCATTCGTGGCGCAGGTCGTCCTCTACACGGCCCATGGTGAAGTTACCACCTTCGATGAGCACCAGGCCGGGGCCTGTTTCCTGCTCTTCGAAGCCGACCTTTTCAAAACCGCCGTTCTTGGAATCGTTGTAACTCCAACCGGTTGCGCCGCTCTTTTCGAACTGGCAGGAACTGAACACCAGCGCTCCGGCCGTGATCATCCCTATGTTCCGTACAAGGCTCATGGTCTTGTGTGCTTCGTTGCTTGGACTGGTTCAGAAGGTGGGGCAGGCTACGACCCGGAACCTCCGTTTCTTCGGTTTGCAGTTGAACTGCAGCTGCATGCTGATCTCGTGCGACCCGGCAGTTGCCGTGGTCAAACGGGAAGTGGTCACATCATAACTATACCCGAACTTGAACTTTTCGGTGTGAAATCCGATCAATGCGATGAAGGCATCGCGCGTGCGATACCATACACCGGCCGTGATCGGACCGTGGTCCACATAAAGCCCCAGGTTCAATTGACGGAACGCGGCCTGTTGCTGATATAGTACGTTGGGCGAGATCTTCGTTTGCGCCTGACCGTACTTTCCCTTCATCCCGACAGGGATGGCCGCCCCGGCATGCCCTGTGAGCTTCATGGGCAATTTGCTCTCGCCCACGATCAACGACTCATTGGGTTCGGTCAAATGATGCGCTGCGAAGCCTACGAAGAACACATCGCTGTAGCCGAGGACGCCGGCACTGAAGTCCACGTTCCCGACACTTCCGCCACGCGGTACATCATTCGTATTGTAGACGAAGCCCCGGCGAGGGTCGATCTGGTCGCCGAACGTGAGCTTGTTCCAGTCCAGGGACTTCTGGAAGTAGGTGGCTTGGAAACCGGCCTTCAGGGAGAACTTGCGGCTGATCGCCTGCTGATAGGAATAGATACCGCTGATGTTGGTGGTGTTCAGCGTGCCTTTACCGGCCTGGTCATGGGTAACGAGAAGACCGAGTCCACCACTTACTGCATCGACATGCTGGTCGAAGCTGGCGCTGGTGGTCACGAAGGTCCCGGTCAACGCGGGCCATTGGTTGCGGTAGTTCATCACTACCCGGGGGCACCGGGCCGTGCCTGCGAAGGCCGGGTTCAGGTACAGCGGGTTCGCATAGAACTGTGTGAATTGCGGGTCCTGGGCGCTGACGTTGACCGTCGCACACACTCCCAACAATAGGCCTATGGCTACACGCCTAATGGTCCATTCCATCATGCTCTCGATCGATCAGTGCTTTGGAGCCAGCGCCAAGTATACGGATCTCTGTCCATTCCGGTTCGCGTTCTCTTTATCCGCAATAACTCTGAACCGGTCACGTTGCTCGCTTGTTCCATATGGCAAGGCCCGAAAGGTAATTACTTTCGTCCATTCTGTTAAAAACCTGTGAACGTGTCAAAGATGTCCGTGAGATCGATCCTAGTCGGGTTTGCCATATTCTTCGTCGCCAATGTGCAGGGCCAACAGGTCCTTGAACGTTCGTTGGCTTGGGATACCCAGCCTGTTGCAGGCCCAATCGAGCCTGCTGCCCCGGATAACGTAGCTGCCCGGCAGCCAATTGTGCGCACCACCCGGACCGGCCAGCCCAATGTGTTCGCCGAAGCTTTCATCGACAGGGGGCGAGGCGGACTCCCCTTCTTCCACGAAACCATGGGGTTGCCCAACGGGGCCACCGGGTTCAACGCCACGTTGACCAACGCCGTGTACGTGCCGGTGACCGCTGAAGAGCAGGCCGCTTGGAGCGGGTTGGCCGATGTAGGGGCCGAACCGGAACTGCATACCCGGCTTTCCTGGTACCGGAAACAACCGGTCGCGTTGCTCAGCCTTTACCCCTTCAGAAAGGACCCCGCTACCGGTCGATTGGAAAAGCTGGTTTCTTTCCGACTGGCGGTCTCGGAAACACGAGGGGGGGGCGAAGGTGCAGGGCGCCCGAAGAACTATCCGCTCACCTCGCGCCTGGCTTCGGGTGATTGGTACCGCTTTACACTGGTGCGGGATGGTGTGTATCGTTTGAGCTACGACTTCCTGCAAGACCTGGGGGTCGCTGTCGACGGACTTGCTTCCGACCAGATCAACGTATATGGCAATCATTTCGGCATGCTGCCCTTTGAGAATGCCCCGGTCAGGCCCACCGACCTGATCCCGAACGCTATTGAAGTGGCCGACGGGGGCGATGGCATCTTCGGTCCTGGTGACCATATCCTCTTCTATGCCACCGGTCCACAGCGTTGGGAATTGTCCGGAAGTTCGTTCGTGCATACCAAGAACGTATTCGCGGATTCGGCCAGCTACTTCATCGGGATCGGAGTGGACGCCCCGAAGCGTATCCAGAACGTTGCCCTTTCCAGTGATGCCCCTTCTGGTACGGTCGACTCCTTCGATGATCGCCAGTTCGTGGAGCGCGATCTGGTCAACCTGATCAAGTCCGGAAGGACCATGTATGGCGAACTGTTCGACCAGGTAACGACCTATAACTTCAGTTTCGAAACGGCATTCCTGGTCCCCGGGGCATCAGCTACCTTGAGCTTCGCCGGAGCGGCGCGTACCATCGGCACTACCAATTCGAGCACTTTCACGGTGAATTCCGGCAGTGCGTTGAACGGCACGGTCACCGTGCAGGGCGTTTCCGAGTCCTACACGGCGGACATTGCCAGGGTCTTCGAGCAGTCCTTCACCTTCGAGCCCACCGGTTCGAGTGTTCCGGTGAGTTTGACGTTCAATAAGTTCAACCCTGTCACTTCCGTGGCCTGGCTCAATTTCCTGCGGCTGAACTGTCGCAGGCAGTTGCGCATGGTGGGCGACCAACTGGCCTTTCGCGACCTGGCCTCCGTGGGCGTGGGCAACGTTTCCGAATTCGTGATCGAACAGGGACAGAGCATCCACCGGATCTGGGACATCACCGATCCCACGAACTCGGGCAACGTGGCGTTGAACCAGGATGGGACCAACCGGCTCTTCCGGCTTCGCACCGACAGCCTCAGGCAATTTATCGCGTTCCGGGATGGGGGGTATCTCGTACCTGTCCGCGTAGGCCGTGTTCCGAACCAGGACCTCCATGCCACCGCCCTGCCTACGGATCTGGTGATCGTATCGCCCCCGTCGTTCTTGGGGGAAGCCAACCGACTGGCACAAAGGCGGATCAGTGAAGGGCTGACCGTAGCGGTGGTCACGCCTCAGCAGGTCTTCAACGAATTCAGTTCGGGGGCGAGGGATGCCACGGCCATCAAGCGGTACATGCGTATGTTGTATGACAAGGCCGGTACCGACCCCGAGCGGCTACCGCGCTGGCTGTTGCTCTTCGGCGATGGGTCTTACAACAACATCTCCTTGAGCGAGAGCAACCAGAACCTGATCCCTTCCTACCAAACGGTCAATTCTGTTTCGCCGACACGTTCCTATACCTCCGACGATTATTTCGGCCTGTTGGACGAAGGCGAAGGGGAGGGTACGGGAGACTTGGTGGATATCGGTATCGGACGACTTCCCATTTCTTCCGTGCAGCAGGCACGTGAGGTCGTGGACAAGCTGTTGGCCTACGATCGCCTGAAGTTGTTGAGCGCCACGGGCGATGTTTGTTCGGAGCTTGGCGAGGGAGGTGCCGCGGATTGGCGCACCCGTGTGGTATTCGCATCGGATGACCAGGATGGTGACAATTTCGAAGGCCATGTCCACATGTCCCAAAGCGATTTTCTCGCTCAACGGGTGGAGACCGAACACCCCCGTTTCAACGTGAACAAGATCTACATGGATGCCTATCAGCAGGTGTCCACCCCCGGCGGTCAGCGTTATCCCGAGGCCACCTCGGAGTTCCAGGAACGTGTTCAAAAGGGTGCCCTGCTCGTGAACTACATCGGCCATGGTGGCGAGGTGGGTTGGGCGCACGAACGCTTCCTCGACAATGCCACGATCCTGGGTTGGAGCAATGGCGACCGCCTTCCCTTGTTCATGACCGCTACGTGCGAGTTCTCCCGTTGGGACGATCCGGGACGGACCTCCGCCGGTGAGTACGTGCTGCTCAACCCGAGCGGTGGGGGCATCGGCTTGATGACCACCACGCGATTGGCCTTCTCCGACCAGAATTTCCAGCTGGGCCGAAGGTTCTACGACCACGTGTTCCAAGCCAATTCGCTGGACGGCAGGCCACAGACCCTCGGCGATACGTTCCGGGAAACGAAGCGCTCCATAACCGCGGCACAGCCGCAGAACCTCAACCATAGGAACTTCTCCCTGTTGGGCGATCCCAGCCAGCGTCTCGCCATGCCGAGGCTGGAGGCGCGCATCACCACCATCACCGATACCCTCGGCAATGCCATCGATACCTTGAAGGCCTTGTCCACGGTGCGGATCAATGGATTCATCGATGGGGGCAATGGGCAGCCTTTGGCGGATTTCAATGGATTGGTGATCCCCATCGTGTTCGACAAGGAATTGCAACAGGCCACCCTGGTGAACGACCCGACACCCACGGCCGTTCCCTTCAACTTCCGCATCCGGAAGAACATCATTTACAGGGGCAAGGCAACGGTGACCAACGGGGTCTTCAGCTTCACGTTCGTCGTGCCCAAGGACATCAACTACGATGTAGGTCCTGGTCGCATCAGCTGCTATGCCGAGAGCTGGAACACGAATGCCGTGGGGTACACCAACACCCCATTGGTGGGTGCCACGGCCACGGATATCGCATTGGACGAGCTTGGGCCAAGGGTGGAACTGTTCATGAACGATGAGCGCTTCGTGAGGGGCGGGATGACCGATGAAAACCCCTTGTTGTTCGCCAAGCTCTTCGACGAGAACGGCATCAACACCGTGGGGAGCAGCATCGGACATGACCTGCTTGCCACGCTGAACGAGAACACGGAGCAGGCGATCGTACTCAATGACCTGTACGAGGCCGACCTTGATACCTACAAGAGCGGAACGGTGCGTTACCGCTTGAACAACCTGCCCGAAGGCAACCATACCTTGCGCCTCAAGTCCTGGGACGTCTACAACAATTCCAACGAGATCACCACGGAGTT
>JBIIYD010000143.1:0-7590 GCA_044347005.1 Flavobacteriales bacterium
GAGGAGATCACCCCTACGTCCCTGAACCTCTACTGGGACCTGCACTGCTGGGAAATGAACCTGAATGTGGTCCCTATCGGCGTGCGCAAGAGCGTGATGTTCCGGATCAATGTGAAGGCCAGCATCCTGCGTGACCTGAAGGTGGAGCAGCGCGTGCCTTATGGCAATTCCAGCAACCTGCTGTACTGATCGTATGTGATGATCAGCGCATCCAGTTCGCGATCATCCGCCCCCCTTCCGGCGTCATGATGCTTTCCGGGTGGAATTGCACACCGCACACATCGAAGCGTGCGTGCCGGATCGCCATGATGATACCCTGTGCACTGCGGGCGGTGACCTTCAGCGTGGCGGGCAGGGATGTTTCCTCGACGGCCCAGCTGTGGTAAAGACCGACTTCGAAGGGCGCAGGAATACCTGCGAAAACCGGGTCCGTCGGTGGTTCGGGAATGCACGGAACGGAAACGCCGTGCATGACCTTCGCTTGGTTGTACAAGCTTCCGCCACACGCTTCGACGATGGCTTGCATGCCCAAGCACACGCCGAGGATGGGATGCGAGGGCATGAGCTTCGTGAGCAACTCCATCATGATCCCCGCTTCGTTCGGAAGCCCAGGCCCGGGGGATAGTACGATGCGGTCGTAGCGCGCCGCCTCGTCCACGGTGATGGCATCGTTGCGCACCACATCGACAGCGGCATGGTCGACCAGCAGGTGATGCAGGTTCCAGGTAAAACTGTCGTAGTTGTCGAGCAGCAGGATGCGCATGGGGGAGGCTTGGTTCTGGAAGGCGAATAACCAGGGTCGAGTGATGATCAGCGATCGACGAGTGGCGAGTAGTCCCATCCGAGGGCTACTCGCCTCTCGCTACTCACCAATCGCAACTCCGTTTCTTACCAGGCTATACCCACCGGGCAGTGATCGCTTCCCATCACCTCGTTCAGGATGAACGCCTCCTTCACGCTCTTCTCGAAGCCTTTGCTCACCAGTACGTAATCGATGCGCCAGCCGATGTTCTTGCTGCGGGCACCGGCGCGAAAACTCCACCAACTGTACTTGATGTCCGTCGGGTGCACATGGCGGTAGGTGTCCACGAAGCCTTTGGCGAGCAGGGCATCGAGACCGTCGATCTCCTGCTGCATGTAGCCTGCGCTCTTGTTGTAGTTGGGCTTCGGGCGCGCGAGGTCGATGTCGCGGTGCGCCACGTTCAGGTCACCACAAATGATCACCGGTTTGCCGCCCTTCGCAAGTTGCCGAACGTAGTCGGCGAAGGCCACATCCCATTCCTGCCGATAGTCCAGGCGCTTCAGTTCCTGACCACTGTTCGGGGTGTACACGGTGACCACCACGACATCCTCGAAGGTGGCCGTTACGACACGTCCTTCATCATCGTGCCCGGGCATGCCGATGCCGAAACCCACACTGGAAGGGGCTTTGCGCGAAACGATGGCCGTGCCGCTATACCCCGGCTTCTGTGCGCCATAGGCATGCACGTGATAGCCTTCGAGGTCCTGAAGCACCTCCGCCACTTGCTCCGGCGTGGCCTTGGTCTCCTGGAAACAGTAGATGTCGGCATCCATCTTCCGGAGGTCCGTAACGAGGCCCTTGCCCCCTGCGGCACGAATGCCATTGACGTTGAACGATACCAGTTTCATGCGAACGAAGATCGGAGCTTTTCGGACCACTCCGACCCGTGCCGATCCCCACAGCGTGGATCACGCCCGATCGACGCTAGGTGAGTACCACCCTATGGCCGATCGCCTCGATCAGCGAGGAACTCCTTGAACCAGAGCCCGGAGTCCTTCATTGTGCGCTGTTGCGTTGCGAAGTCGACGTGTACCAGACCGAAACGGGTCTCATAGCCCTCGGCCCATTCGAAATTGTCGAGCAAGGTCCAGCAGAAATAACCGTTGACGTTCACGCCTTCGCGCTTTGCCCGCAGCACCTCGGCCAGGTAGTCCTGGTAGAACCTTGTGCGCGCCGCATCATGTACCCGGCCGTTCTCCACCACGTCGGGAAAGGCAGCGCCGTTCTCGGTGACCACGATGTTCTTGATCCCCGGGTATTTGGCGAAGTACTTGAGCATCTTATAAATGCCCATCGGGTACACTTCCCAGCCCATTTCCGTGATATCCGGTACGTGTTCCAGCTTCCTGGGTGGTACCGGAGTGCCATGCACATAGGGCACCAACCGATTGCCCTTGACCACCGAGCGCGTGTAGTTCTGCAACCCATAGAAGTCGAAATCGAACTTGATCCGATCCTCATCGCCAGGCAGCATATGGTCCTCCAAGCGGCGCAACATCGGCAGGTCGTTCACCGGATAACCCAGCCCCTGTGGCGGTTCGATGAACAGGCGGTTGTACAACACGTCCATCCGGGACACCACTTCGTCGTGCACTTTCTTGCCGTTCAGTGGTTCCACTGAAGAGCAGGAGAAGGTGGAGCCCACGTTCGCACCGGGAACGTTGGCCCGGGTGATACGCCCTCCTTCGGCCTGGCATAGGACCGCATGGTGGACCGTGGGCAGGAAGTTCCGTGGCCACCGTTTTCCAGGCGCATGAATGCCCAGCAGATGCCCGACGGCCGTGAATGCCATGGGCTCGTTGAGGACCATCCAGTCCTTCACCTTGTCCCCATAGGTGCGGGTCAACAGGTCGGCATATTCGCTGAACCATCCCACACAATCCCGCACCTGCCAGCCTCCCTTGTCCTGCAAAGCCTGGGGCAGGTCCCAGTGGTACATGGTAACCCATGGTTTCAGGCCTTGTTCAAGGCAGGTATCGATCACCCGGTGGTAGAAGTCGATCCCCTTTTGATTCACCGGACCGGTCCCTTGAGGCACGATGCGCGACCAGGCCATCGAGAAGCGGAACCCATCCATGTTCATCTCCTTCACCAGTGGGATATCGGAAGCATAACGATGGTAGAAATCGCAGGACACATCACCGGTCGTGTTGTCCTTGATGTTGCCACGTTGGTGGGAAAAGGTGTCCCAAATGGACGGTCCCTTCCCATCGCTGTCCCATGCTCCTTCTATCTGGTAAGCGGCAGTGGCGGTGCCCCACAGGAAATCCTTCCCGAGATCGGCCGCGTTGAAGGCCGGGTCCAGCAGCATTCCGGCCAGGGCCCGGGCATGCGGAGCAATGGCCAAACCCACAGAGGCAAGGCCAAGTTTGCCGATCATTTCACGCCGGTCCATTCGTGCAATTCCTGGTTGTGTAGCTGGGCGAAGGTCGCTGCTTGCCGACCGTTGGGCAAGCGGTGAACGGACATGGTCGAAAATGCACTCCGTGCTTCGTCGAAATGTTGTCCAATTTCGTCGGAATTCATGATCGGTTAACACGAACCGTTATACCTTGTTTTTGGAATTGCGTGCTCCCGCCCGCACAACGCCGATCCATTCGCATGCCACTACAACCATACACCGGTACGTTCGGGCGAACCGAACTGACCCATTTGCTTCGGCGCAGCTTGTTCGGCTGCTCCAATGCCGACCTGGCACACTTCCAAGGCCAGTCGTTGACCCAGGTGGTGAACGCGTTGCTCACCTTCACCAACGATACCACACCACCGATCAAGACCTACTGGGAATTGAACGGGGGCCAACCCGACCCCACGCTGGTGGACCCCGCCGTCCCGTTCGGCAGCACATGGGTGAACACGCCCCTGCCGACGAACCCGACCGTGGACGCTTCGGTGCCCCGCGTGGTCAGTTGGGCTTACTGGCGCACGGGGCTCATGGCGCAGCAACAGCGGAACCTGCGCGAAAAGCTTTCGTTGTTCTGGTACAACGTGATGCCCGTGCAGGCCGGCGAGGTGGTGGTAGGCAAGTTCCTCTACGATTACGATCAACTGCTGCGGAACAACTGCAAGGGCAACTACCGCACCTTGGTACGGGAGATGTCCACCAGCGGGGCGATGCTGATCTACCTGAACGGGACGTTCAACAACGTTGCACAGCCCGACGAGAACTTCGCCCGCGAGCTCATGGAACTTTTCACCCTGGGTGAAGGCAGTGGGTATACCGAGGCCGATGTACAGGCAGCGGCGCGTGTCCTCACCGGATGGGTCGTGCGTCTGGACAACAGTGGGGTACCCATCGTACCCGAGACACTGTTCGTGCCCTTCCTGCATGATACCGGCAACAAGCAGTTCAGCGCCTACTTCAACAACACGGTGATCCAGGGCCAGTCCGGCGTGAACGCGGGCAGCAACGAGTTGAACGCCTTGTTGGACATGATCCTGGCCAAGGACGAATGCGGGCTGCACATCTGCAGGGAACTGTACCGATTCTTCGTGAAGGGCGAGATCGATGCCGCTGCGGAAATGGACGTGATCGAACCCCTTGCCCAGCTTTTCCGGGACACCATGGCCGCTCCCGACCAGATGCGCCAGGTGATGTTCGCCCTGCTCACCAGCGAGCACTTCTTCTCCACCGAGGTGCGGGCCTGCATGATCAAGAGCCCGGTGGACCTGGTGATCGGCGCTATCCGCCAATTGGACCAGCCGTTCCCGACACCTGCCCAGTTCGAAGCCCAGTACCGGGTATGGGGGGATGTTTTCGCACTCGTGTCCTATGCAGGTCAAGACCTGGTCGGACCGCCCAACGTAGCCGGATGGCCCGCCTACTACCAGTTCCCGCAGTTCGACAAGATCTGGATGGATACGGCGACGTTCCCCAACCGCAACAACGCCTTGCTGTCCATCGTGTACGTGGGTTCCGCCACGGGAAACAACCTCTACCAGGTCGCAAGCCGGAACCTCAGCTTCAAGGTGAACCTGTTGGACGTGGTGGCCCAATTCACGGATCCGATGGACCCCAACGCACTGGTCGCCGATGCCGCCGAGCTGCTCTTCTCCCTACCTGTTTCGGCGAACGTACTGCAACAGCTGAAGACCAACTACCTATTGCTCGGCCAGCAGAACGACATCTACTGGAGCGATGCCTACGAGTTGTACGTTCAGGACCCCAATACCCCGGACATGACCGCACAGTTGGTGCCCAATATCCTGCTGTTACTATTCGTGGACATGGTGCAGGCCGCAGAGAACCACCTCCACTGAACCACCCACACCAGCTACCATGGACAGAAGACACTTTCTCCGCAATGCCTCGGTGTTCACTATGGGTGGGCTCACGTTGCGCAGCTTCAGCAACCCGCTTATGGCCGCGTTGGCGCAACGCGATGCCACGGACCGTGTACTCGTCATCGTTCAGCTCGTCGGCGGGAACGACGGATTAAACACGGTGATCCCCTTGGACCAGTACGGCAACTTGAGCGTTGCCCGACCACAGGTCCTGATCCCTTCCGGTTCCGTGTTGCCCCTGAGCGGCTTGAACGCCACGGGACTGCACCCGGCAATGGGCGGTATGAGGAACCTTTGGGAAGATGGTAAACTGGCTATCGTGCAGGGCGTAAGCTATCCGGAACCGAACTTCAGCCACTTCAGATCCACCGACATTTGGGAAACCGGCGCCAACAGCGACCAACTGCTCAACTCGGGCTGGACCGGACGATACCTGAACAACGAGTACCCGAACTATCCTGCCGGATACCCGAACACCGAAATGCCCGACCCGCTCGCGATCCGCGTGGGCGGTGCCATTGGCCCTGGCCTCCAGTATATGGGGGTGAACATGGGTGTGGCGATCAACAACACCGACAACCCGATCGACCTTACGGGCAACATCTACAACGACCCGACGGCCGACGATTGCAGCGGCGATAAATTGGAGTTCGTGCGTATGGTGCAGCGCCAGACCGACGAATACGGGGGGGCGATCAATGCGGCCGCTGTGTCCGGTTGTAACCTGAGCACGCTGTACCCCACCGGTAACCAGCCCGGCGCCAACCTGGCCCAGGCCCTCAAGATCGTTGCACAGCTCATCTGTGGTGGGCTCAAGACCCGGATCTACTGGGTCAGCATCGGCGGATTCGACACCCATGCACAGCAGGTCGTTTCCGGCAACCCGACCCAGGGCGACCACGCGAACCTGCTCAAGGGTGTCAGCGATTCGATCCATGCGTTCCAGGACGACCTGCGCCTCTTGAACCTGGAGGACCGCGTGCTGGGGATGACCTTCAGCGAATTCGGACGCCGCATCATCGGCAACGCTTCGCTCGGTACCGACCACGGCAGTGCGTTACCGATGTTCCTGTTCGGCACCAAGGTCCTGCCCGGAATGCTGGGTACCAACCCGGTGATCCCTGCCAATGCCACAGCGCAGACCAACCTGGCCATGCAATACGACTTCAGGTCCGTGTACGCATCGGTCCTGCGCGACTGGTTCTGCCTGGAGCAGAGCGAAGTGGACAGTGTCCTGCTGGACACCTACCAGCCGCTGTCACTGGTGGACCCTTCCGGTTGCTTGAGCACCGGCATCCACGAGGCGAACCAGCGTGCTGGCGACCTGCTGCTGGACGTGTACCCGAATCCTTTCGTGGAGCGCACCACCTTGCAGTACACCAGTGCCGGTGGCAGGGTGCTCCTCCAGGTCTTCAATGAACAGGGGCAGTTGATGCGCACCGTGGTGAGCGCCTCCCCTGTTGCAGGAACGTACCGCGAGGATGTGGACCTTGGCGACCTGCCCACGGGCATCTACTATGCCCGCCTGCAGAACGAAAGCCGCCAGCAGGTGAAGAGCATGCTGAAGGTGCGCTGATCGGGCCAACGCACGAACACCCGGAAATGAAAAGGCCGGTCCTCGCGGACCGGCCTTTTCAAACTCAAAGTATCGGGTGGCCTTAGGCCTTCGTTACGTTGATGGCGTTGAGGCCTTTTTGGGTCTCTTCGACTTCGTAGTTGACCTTGTCGCCTTCCCAGAGGGTATCGCGGGTGCCGGTCTTGTGTACGAAAACGTCCTTGCCTCCTGCGTCAGGAGTAATGAATCCGAAGCCCTTCTCACTGTTGAAGAACTTGATGGTACCACTTGCCATTGTACTGTACTGTTAATTGATGAGCCCGCAAGGTACGGACCTTATGACCCGGCTCCGACGATCCGCCGCAAATAAACCTGGGCCGATCGCTCTATGGGTGTATTCACTTTCGGCCGAGGCCCTCGAAATAACCCTTGTTGCCGCCAAGGTTGAAGAAGCTGATGAAAAGGGCGATGTAGCTCAGGTAGAACAAGGACTGAAGCGATACGACCAGCTTGCCGATCGACGTAATGGGATAGTATTCACCGAACCCGATGGTGCTGGTGATCATGAAGCTCACATACACCGCATCCGTCCAATGGACGAACGGCTGGTTCATGTATTGTGAGGCCAGGTGCACCATGGCAAAGCTGAACACCACTTCAAGGTAGTTGAGGAAGATGAGCAGCTTGGAGCGGCGGTACGAGCGTGGCGATGCGAAGGTGTCCGAAGCAAAAATGAGCGTGGGGATGTACATGATGGTCTCCATCATGAACCATACGACCAGATAATACGCCACTGGTTCCTTCTCCCAACCCATTCCCATGACCAGGAGTGGAAAGAGTGTCTTCAACACCACGAACACCTCGATGGCGAAATCCTGGTACAAGGGGCCCATCCGCCAGAACAAGTGCTTGATGTACATGCCCGGGAACAGGAACTGGCTTGCCGCCA
>JBIIYD010000145.1:0-7531 GCA_044347005.1 Flavobacteriales bacterium
CGCCGATGAGCGCCGTTACCGCGAGGTCCCGGTAGTGCTTCTGCTCGGTTGTCATGCGCAGTTCGTGGTCCAGCTGGAGGTCGCGTGCAAAGGGCTGCACCACACGGCGTGTGAAGGCATCGATGGTGCTGATGGCCACATCGCTCCAGTGGTGCAGCATGTGTTCGAGCACCGCCCCTGCGCGTTGCGAAACGGTCGTGGCATCGATGTCGGCTTCCCGCACCACGTGGGTCATCACGTCGGCGATCGGGCCTTCCTCGCCCTGCACGGTGGTCAGGGCCTTCAGGTAGTCCATGACCCGCTCGCGCATTTCGCCGGCCGCCTTGTTGGTGAAGGTGAGGGCCAGCACCTGGCGGTAGGTGGCCGGGTCGGGACGGCGAAGGCACAAGGTGAGGTAGTGCTTCACCAGAGCATGTGTCTTGCCTGCGCCGGCACTGCTGTGGAGGACCCTGAACATGGGGGTAAGATAGGAGCGGGGAGTGGCTCGGGCGCATCCGGTCCGGGGTGCAAGCGGTCCCTGTCGCCGCTCAACCGGCCGGGAAGTGACAACAGGGCAGGGGAACGGTCTGTTGGCTGTGAGGATCGTCACCTCAGAACCGGATGGTCGGTCCGTAACTTTGACCGTCCTTCAGGATCGACCTCGACAAGGCAGCATTCGAGCGAACCAAGCGAGGGTCTTGAACGTCAAAGAGCATGATGAACAAAGCGATCCCGACATTCACCGTGCTGGCGCTCCTCACATTGGCTTCGTGCAAGCCGGACGAGCCGATTGACACACCGCCGCCAACGCCCACCACCGGTACCCTGCGTGTGACCCTGGTGCCGGAGTGGGAAGGCCAGCCCTTGCAGACCTTCGTGGAGTACCGCAACTTCATGGACTACCGGACCACCGTGGAAGTGGTGAAACTGTATTTCGGCGATGTGCGCTTCGTGTCCGGAGCGGATACTTTGCCGGTAAAGGATGTCGATCTGTTCAACTTGGGGAACGGTACGGTGACGAAGGATTGGACCGTGCCGGTGGGTGCCTGGAACAAGTTCAGGGCCGCGCTGGCGGTGCCCGACGACCTCAACTATGCCGACCCGGCCAACTATGCCCAAGGGCATCCCTTGAGCGTGAGCAATGGCACCTACTGGACCTGGGCCACCGGTTACCGCTATGTGCTATTCGAAGGCCGTTACAACGCCGACCCGGCGAACGTAGACCCGTTGGTGAGCGCCTATGCCATCCACCCGGGCATGGGACCCAGTTATATCGAATTCGAACTGGTGCCTGCGAACGGGATCACCATTACACCCGGTGCGGTCACTGAACTGGTCGTGCATGTCGCGGTCGACCGCTTCTTCCACAGCACAGGCTCCACCATCGACCTTGCCACGGAGAACACCGCGCACGGGAACAATGTGCCCTTGCAGGTGAAGCTGGTGAACAACGTTATCGCGAGCATGGAACTGGAATGAAAGGCCCGGCGTACCTGTTGTTGGCGGTCCTGGTCCTGAGCGCGTGCCGCAAGGACCCCGGGTTGCCCGTGGCGGAGCAGGACCTACCCTTCCCCCTGGAACTGCCTGCCGGATTCCCCTTTCCCGACGTGCCGGCCGACAATCCGCTGACCACTGCATCGGTCCAGTTGGGCAAGGCGCTGTTCTTCGATCGCCGCTTGTCGCGCGATGGCACCATTTCCTGCGCCAGTTGCCACCATGCCGGCATGGCCTTCAGCGATGGCATGCCGGTGAGCGAGGGCGTGGATGGTCGCAAGGGCGTGCGCAACTCGCCTTCCTTGGGCAATGTGGCCTATCATCCCGACCTGTTCCGCGATGGTGGTGTGCCCACCTTGGAGCAGCAGGTGATCGCACCGATCCATGATCCGCTGGAAATGGACCACGACATCCAGGTGGCCGCGGCCGCCTTGCGTGACATCGAGCCGTATGCCCGCCTGAGCGAACTGGCTTATGGCAGGCCCTTGGACGCCTGGGTGCTCACCCGTGCGATCGCGAACTACCAACGGACCCTTATCAGTGGCTGGTCTCGATACGACCGCTACCTGCAAGGTGACGCCACGGCCCTGACGGAACCGGAGCTACGAGGCTTGGCCCTCTTCAACAGCATCGAACTCAATTGCCGGGCCTGTCACAACGGCTTCGACCTGAGCGATCACGGCTTCCACAACATTGGGCAGTACCTCGAGTACACCGATCCCGGACGCGAACGCATTTCGTTGGATCCTGCCGACTTCGGCAAATTCAAGACACCGAGCCTGCGCAACGTGGCCATTACAGCGCCATACATGCACGATGGCACCATCGCCACGTTGGAAGAAGTGATCGACCATTTCGCCAGCGGTGGTCTGGCACATCCCAACAAGAGCCCTGTGCTGCAAGGCTTCTCCCTGGATCCAACGGAGAAGGCCGACCTGATCGCATTCCTACACGCACTGAACGACGAACGGTCCCTGGACCAAGTGCCATGAAGATCTTCTCCCATCGTCCACTGCTGTTGCTGACCGGCCTGCTGCTGGGTCTGGCAGCTTGTCGTCCGGAGGAGCCGGAACCACCCGGCACCAACGGTCATACGCCCACACCGTACGCATTGGAGATCCCGCTGGGCTTTCCGCCAATGCCTATTCCTTCGGACAATCCATTGACCGTGGAAGGGGTGAAGCTCGGACGGCACCTGTTCTTCGAGCCACGCCTTTCGGGTAACAACACCATGAGCTGTGCCGCGTGCCACAGTGCGGCCGCGGCCTTCAGCGATCCGGCTAGGGTTAGCGTGGGCATCGATGGTGTTGCCGGTACGCGCAATGCCATGGCCTTGATCAACCTGGGTTGGGAGTCGCGCTTCTTTTGGGATGGTCGTGCCATGAGCCTGGAGCAGCAGGTGCTCTTCCCGGTGCAGGACCCCATCGAAATGCACGAAAGTTGGACCGATGCCGTGGCCAAGCTGCAAGCGGACCAAGCCTACGTGCGGCTGTTCAGCGATGCCTTCGGGACCACGACCATCGATTCCGTCAAGGCGGCCAGGGCCATGGCGCAGTTCCTGCGGACCATGATCAGCGGCAATTCCAAGTTCGATCGCTTCATGCTTGGTGACGAGATCCTCACCGAGCAGGAACAGTTGGGATTCCAGCTCACGCTCCTCGAAGGGGGCATTCCTCCGGCATCGCCCTTCGGCCAAGGTGGTGCCGACTGCTTCCACTGCCATCCGCACGGTGGCGGGCGGTTCACCGATGGCATGCTGCGGAACAATGGATTGGACGCTCAGGCGAACTGGACCGACCTCGGTCTGGGTGGGATAACGGGCCTGCCGCAGGACTTCGCCAAGTTCAAGACCCCGACCTTGCGCAACGTGGCCTTGAGCGCTCCCTACATGCACGATGGCCGTTTCCAGACCCTGGAGGAAGTGATCGAGCATTACAACAGCGGAGGGCATGCCTCGCCCACGATCGACCCGAACATGAAGTTCACCCAGGGCGGACTGCAACTCACCGCGGAAAAGAAGCAGCAGCTTATCGCCTTCCTGCACACGCTCACCGACGAGGAATTCGTGACCGATGAACGGTTCACGGACCCGGGTGCTCCGCAGTAGGACCGGTGCTTGCCGCAGCGTTCCTGTTAAAGCCCATACCGCCGGTGATGGACGCCGCAGCTATGCGGCCACGGAAGCGGCCACTTCGGGCGACCAGGCGTAGCACTGCATGCGATCGCCGAAGACCGATGGTTTGAAGATGCTTTGGCCCAAGAGCATGCGCGCGCATTCCTGCACCCCTTCGGTAATGCTCGGGTGCGGGTGCGTTAGCTCGGCCAGTTCGCGAATGGGTATGCCCAGACGCATCATGAGCGCCACGGCCTGGATGGCACTGGAAGCATGCTCGCCCACGGCACGCATGCCCAACACCTGCATGGAGTCGTCGTTGGTGACCAGTACCTTGAAGAACCCTTTGGTCCGGCGCATGGCGATGGCGCGTGCCAGGCAGCTGTAGTCGATGCGCGCCATGCGGTAGGCGATGCCCCGCTTGCGGCATTCCTGTTCGTTGAGGCCCACGCCGGCCACTTCGGGATCCAGGAACATGATGGTGCTCACGTTGTCGTAGTTGAGCGGCGTCGGGGCATCGCTCCAGATGCGCTCCACCGCGTGGCGCCCTTCCATTTCGCCGAGGTTCACCAGCATGTGGGTTCCCGTGGCATCGCCCACCACCTGCACGGTCGGCTGCGTGGTGGTCATGTTGTCCAGCACGATGGCACCGGTCTTCGGGTCGGTGCGGATGCCGGCTTCGGCCAGTCCGAGGTTTTCCACGTTCGGTGTTCGTCCCACGGACAACAGGGCCTTTTCCACACGCACCGTTTCGCTGCGTCCATCTGGATAGCTGAGCAGGTACTGCACCATGCCGTCCACCACGCTCATGCTTTCCAGTTTGGCGCTGCGGTGGATCACGGCACCCTTGCGTTCGAGGTTGCGTGCGATCAGTTCGCTGATGTCGGCATCTTCGAAGGGTAGGATACGTTCGGCCCGATCGATGATGTGGACGCGTGTGCCGCCCAGGTTGTTGAAGATGGTGGCGAATTCGCAGCCGATGACACCGGCGCCCACGATAACGATGCTCTTGGGCTGCTCGGGCAGGGCGAAGATCTCGTCGCTGGTCAGGATGTGTGCGCCATCCACGGCAATGCCCGGCACCGTTCGCGGCCGACTTCCCGTGGCCAGGATGATGCGTTCGGCTTCGATGCTCGTGCTGGTGTCGCCCCGTGCTATGGTCACGGTGTTCGGTCCGGTAAGCCTTGCTTGGCCGCGTTCGTGGCGGAAACGTCCTTCACCCAGGATGCCATTGCGCGCGCTGAGCAACTGCATGTGGCAGGCGTGCAGGTATTTGCGTTCGAAGATGGCCTCGTTCAACGTACGTTCCACTTCGGCCCAGCTCAGGTGGAGCGGTTCGCGGCCGCGCTGGCGCATGAGCTCGTTGGTGCTGGATACGCGTTGTGCGATCTCCCACAGTGTCTTGGAAGCAAGAGCGCCGTTGTAGATGCCGGTTCCGCCGATGCGGTCCCGCTCCACCAGCAGCACGGACTTGCCAAGGTCGATCGCACGCATCGCCGCAGCATAGCCTGCGGGTCCACCACCAATGACGCAGAGGTCGTATCGTTCCATGTACACGGCTGCCCGGGGCTTTAAGAATGGCCGGGCGAACGAGCACTCATACGCGATCCGCGTCCGGTGGTTGCCGTACGAACACCCGTGAGCGAGGAAGCTCCCCCTTGTATCCTTCGGCAGGAGGGTGCCGTAGAAGCGCGCAGAACCCGATCGCATCGTGTCGACCCTACGCATCATCGTCCTAATCGTAGTGCTGCTGTTCGCGCTGGCCGCCAAGGCGCAGTGCCCGACGCTGTACGACTACTACGGTACCCCTTCCGATGCGCCGATGTGGTACCACTGCGCATCCACCAACTACACCCTGGTGGTGGCTTCGCCCCAGCCCGTGGGCAACTACACCATCGACTGGGGTGATGGCAGTCCGCTGCATGTGGGCGCATCCCTCGCCCCGCCACAAGTGGTAAGCCACGTCTATCCCCTGGCCGTTTCCGTGTATACCGTTACGTTCACCGAGGTCAACACGGGGTGTGTGATCGTTGGCATGCTCGTCATGGAGCAGAGCACCAGCGCTTCCATCCAGATCCCTTTGGGCGGTCTTACCCAGGTGTGTGCTCCCTGGCCGGTGGATTTCATCAACTCCAGCACGAACGTGTCACCGAACACGGTCTTCGTCTGGGATTTCGGGGACGGCTCGCCACCCTTGACATTCGACCACACGAATTGGGGTCAAACGGTAACGCACATGTATGAGCGTGGCACCGTCGATTGCGAGACCACTGTTCGCCTGACGGCCGAGAGCAGCTGCAACACGTTGCAGGGCGGTCCCAGCTTCGCCACGTTCAACCCCATCCGCATTTGGGACCTCGATGAAGCAGCGGTAACGCCATCGGCGACCCTGTTGTGCTGGCCCGATCGTACGGTGACCTTCCAGAACACCACCGAGCGCAACTGTTTCCAGCAGGGCAACATCTTCCAGCGCTACGAGTACTGGAACTTCGGCGATTACTGGGGCACCGGCCAGGACTCGATCATCGACTGGTCGCCATGGCCGCCGACCTTCCCGCGTACGATCATGTATCCGGGCATCGGCTCCTACGAGGTGATGCTGTTGGACAGCAACTACTGCGGGATCGACACCGCCTACGTAACCATCAACATCGTTCCGCCACCTTCCGTATCGCTCACAGCCGATCCGACCACGGTGTGCGCCGGTGAAACGGTGCAGTTCACACAGAACACCAACGGAGGTGCCAACTACTACCAGTGGAATTTCGGTGAGGGAGCGGGCTTCGAATGGACCGGCGCAGGCGACCAGTCGCATACGTACGACACGCCGGGAAGCTTCACCGCATCTTACACCGCGAGTATACAAGGGGCCACGGCCGGCTGTGCCGATACAGCGAGCGTAGTGATCACCGTGCTTCCCCGTCCCACCGCGGATTTCAGCCTCGATCAGGACGCAGCCTGCGATTCGTTGACCGTCACCATCACGAACAATTCCATCAGTGCGATCGACCACCAATGGGATTTCGGCGATGGCACTACAAGTACCGACATCGACCCGCCACCGCACCAGTACACCGCGCCGGGCGCATACACCATTTCGCTTACCGTGACCAATGCACTTGGCTGCACGCACACCTTCAGCCGGGTGGTGAATGTTTACGCGCCACCCACCGTGGCCATCCAGGTGCAGAACCTCTGCCTGGGCAGCACGGCCCAGTTCACGCCGGTCATCACCACCGATCCCGGGAACCCGGTAACGACCTGGGCATGGGACCTTGGGGATGGCACCACGTCCGATCAGGGATCACCGAGCCACGCTTACGCCGCTGCGGGACCGTATACCGTGACCCTGGATGTCACGACCCCATATTGTGGTGGTTCCGGTCTGCAATGGATCAACGTGCAGGCCCGTCCGCAGGCCATCATCGATGCCGTTCCGGCCATCGGTTGTTCGCCCTTGTCGGTGACGTTCAACAACAGCAGCTCCGGCGCATCCAACTACGCCTGGGATTTCGGTGATGGGGTCAGTAGCACGGAGACCTCGCCGACACACGTTTACGTGAACACCGGCTCCACGGACACCATCCACACGGTGATGCTCGTGGCCTTGTCGCCCTTCGGTTGTGCCGATACCACCACGGTCCAGATCACGGTAGCGCCCGGCGTTTCGGCCGGCTTCATCCACAACGGTATCCCCGGTTGTGCGCCCATGGACGTAACGTTCACCAACACGAGCACGGGCGCCGGCAGCTATGTGTGGGACTTCGGTGATGGCAACACATCGACCGTCGCTTCTCCATCGCATACCTACGTCAACAACACCTTCTTCCTGGACATCCGTACGGTCACGCTCACCGCGTTGTCACCGGCGGGTTGTGTGGCCACCGCCACGCAGCAGATCATGGTGTACCCCACGCCCGACTTCACCTTCGTGGCCACACCCGA
>JBIIYD010000146.1:0-7524 GCA_044347005.1 Flavobacteriales bacterium
AAGCGAGCGCGTGCAGGTGGATGTGAGCATGCCGGTGGGCATGGACGATGCTTCCTCCCAGGGCGCTGTGGCCGTGTACCCCAACCCGGCGGACGAGCTCCTGAACATCGAGATACCTACTTCCATAGCGACCGATCGCATGCGTGTGCAGGTGCTGGACAACACCGGCAGGCTGGTGAGCGAAAGCAGCGTGGCCACCGATCGCGCGATCTTGGACACGCAGTCCTTGGCGAACGGACCCTACGTGTACCGCTTGGTGAATGCCGATGGCCGGGCACTGGCCAACGGCCGCTTCGTGGTGGTGCACTGATCCCGATAAAGCCTATGCCAACGGGGCCGTTCCGCAGTGCGGGGCGGCCCCGTTCGGTTGTTGGAATGGCCTATTCCCGAGCGGATCGTTTGCCCCGTTGCACCAGCCACACACCGGCCAGCACCACAGGGCCGCCGATCAGTTGTTCCACGGTGACGGATTCGCCCAGCAGGGCCGCGGCCGCCACCAGCGTTACGAAGGGCTGTATGTACTGGAAGGCCGAACTTCGTTCGGGACCCAGGGCGGCAACAGCATCGGTGTATACCCAGAGCGCGACACCACTGGCCCCGATACCGAGGAAGACCAGGGCCAGTGCGGAAAGCACCAATGGCTCAGCGTGCCAGGTGCCGTGGTACGATGCCATGCCCAGGTTGGGTAAAGCGGCGATCACCAGCACGGCCGCCGAAACCCGCAGCCCTCCGCTGCGCCGTGCCGGCGAAGTGCTGAGCAGCGTGTAGGCGGCCCAGGTGAAGGTGCTGAGGAACATGAGCAGGTCGCCCGTGCCCGCATCGGCGAATTGGGCCGGTCGTGTGGAAGTGAGCACCAGCACACCGGCCGAAGCGGCCGCGATGCCGACCCAACCGATGGCTCGTAAGCGTTCTCGTAGGAACAACCAAGCGCCCAAGGCCACCACGGCCGGTATAAAGGCCACGATCCAGCCCGCATGCATGGTGCTGGTGCGCTCGATGGCCCAAGCTTGGATCAGCAGGTGAACACCGAAGAGCAGGCCCAGCACCAGCACCCTGGGCCGATCGGCGCTATCGGGCAGCAGCGGGCCTCCCTGCCAGCGCAGCACGGCGAAGAGGAAGAGCGCGCCCAGCACGTTGCGCATCCACACCACACCATAAGGGGTGGCGCTGTCCAAGGCCATGCGCAATGCGATGAACGAACTGCCCCAGATCGCGGTGGCGAGCAAGGCCTTGGCGTAAGGCTTCCAAGGCGTGCGTTCCGGAGCGTTCATCGGGGTGCAAGGATAAAGGAGTCCCCCCGCACCATGTATGGTTCGGTTCGTGAATTCAGCGGAACGGCCAATGATCTCCCGGAAAGCTCAGCCCTTGAACGGGGAGCGCAGCTCGAAGGCACCGGGCTTCACCTTGCGGATGAAGGGACCTACGATCCGGTTGGCCACCCGATTACGGTGCTTCACGTGGAACCAGGAATCGACGGGCAACGCGCCCAGGCTGCTCTTCGCCTGTTCGGCCATGCGCCCCATGCGGATCTTGCCCAAGCCCCTGCCCAGGGCCGTCTCCAGCAGGTCCACCAGCATGCGCTGGTAAAGCATGTGCTGCCGGTTGTGCGTGTAGTCGATCCCCACGAACTGGGCATCCAGCGCATCGCCCACCACAAAGGCCGCGTTGAAGCCTACGAGCCGGTCGTTCAGGAAAAGCCCACGGAACAGCAGGTCGTCGCCCAGCTGCGCCTTCCAAGCTGCATACACCGCCATGTTCAGGCGCCCGAAGAGGAAGGGCGTGCGGGCCAGCACGTTGTCGAACAGCTGTTGCAGGGCGGGCACGGCATCCCGGATCTCCTCCACGGCCAGGTCCTTGATCCCTACCGCTGCGGAGTGCGTCATGATGGACCGGAGCCGCGTGCGGGCCTTCGCGTTCAGTGCGGAACGATAGCCTTCCATGTCCTTCCACCGGGGGTCGATGGCGAGCTCCATGTTCGGGTCCATGGCCAGCGGATGGTAGCCCAGGCCTTCCAGTTCATGCGCTTCCGCGTGCTCCTCGGGTCCCAAGTCCTTGAAGAGCAGGATGGCCACCTTGGGGTCGAGGCGTTCATCGGCACGCAACTGCTCCATGGCCGACTCCAAGGCGTGCATCCGACGGGCCGCATCGATGCCCGCCACGAAGTGCGCACCATGCGGGCCGTAGTGGAACGCGTTGCCGCAGACCAGGCTGCACACCTTCAACTCGCGGACGATCCGTGAGCCGATGACAGTGCCGAGCGTCCGCACCGCATCGGCATACGTGCTTCCATTGTCCTCCAGGTCCAGCACCTGGAAGCAGGCCACCCCCACCGGGCGGAACTGCGGATCGTGAAAGACCGCGTAGCGGAAAGCCATGCGGTCGGTCATCGCATCCTCCAGCGCGCACAGATGATCGTAGCGCAGGTAGGGCACGGCATCCGAAGCCACGGCCTCCCAGTCATCGCGGTGGATCAGGTGGATGGAATCGTGGATGCTCAGTTTGAGCTTCGACGGTTCGGGCACGGAAGCGAAGGGGTTCAACGGCGGGGGCGTAGGGTGGCCCGCTGCCGGGAGGGGTCGAAAGTAGTTTGAACTTGGGACCAATGCTATTGGCGGCCGCCTTGCAAGAGCCAATGGAGCACGATCCGGTTGCGATGATCGAGCGCACGATCCGTGATCAAATCGGGGGTCATCCATGGCAAGGGGGCAACCGCCCCCTTCTTCCACCAGGCCGTTCAGCGGATGGTGAAGCGGATGGGCAGGTTGTACTGCACGCGCGCCGGCTTGCCATCCACGATGCCGGGTGTCCAGTCGGGCATCGATTCGGTAACCCGCCAGGCTTCGAAATCGAGGAAGGGATGCACACCCTTCATCACGGTGATCGTTCTCCAGTCGCCGGTCTCGTCCACGATGCCGACCAGGTAGACCACACCCGAAACGCCTTCGTCCAAGGCCTCGCCGGGGTACTTGATGTTCTGGCCCAGGAACTTGAAGAGCTCGGCCTCGCCACCTGGGAATTCCGGCATCCGTTCCACCACCGTTTTCGAGGTGCTATCCTCGGCCGATCCATCCATGCGTAAGCCGGGTTGCATCCCATAGCTCATCTTATCGAAGTCGCGCACGGTGACCAAGCCTCCCTTTTTATCGAACTCCTGCCACACGCCCACGGGCCGTTCGCCCACATAGAAACGACGGCTCACCACCATATCCCGCTTGGTGTCCACCCGCTCCACCTGACGCACGGAATCGTCGACCATGGTGGAGCGTTCTTCGATGGATCCCTTGCCGCGCTGCGCCGAGACCTGTGTAGCAAGGAGGATGACAAGAAGGAAAATGGCTGTGCGCATGTGGAAGGGATCCAGGTTCGAAACCGTAAAGATGCCCGATCGTTCCGCAATGGGGAAACGTAGCGATGGCGAACCATGAACGGAACGTCCTTCCCATACGCCCAATGCAGAAGCCGAATGGTCAACGCCCGTGTACACCCAACAGAACGTTAACTCTTCCAAACGCCGCAGCATCGGCTCTCGGATGATCCGATCTTGGTGTCACCAAGCCCACGAGCATGCGACCCAGGAACCTGAGCCATTGGCTTCTTCTATTGCCCCTGTTCGCATGCGGCCCGGGACCCGGCGGCAACAGGGCCGACGAAGCATACTACAGGGCCCCGCTAACGCCATTGATGACACAGCCGATGACGATGGTGGACCTGCTCGCTTTCGACCTGGTGCATCGCACCTGCGCACTTTACGTGGCCGTCCGATCCCGTGCACTGGACACCGAGATCGCTTTCGGGCGCGACATCGACCAGGATATGGTGCATTGGAACCTCTGTCCGGGTGGCACCATGGTGGCCTGTGCCTCGGTACCGGCCGCCAACGGCGACCCGATGCTTGTGGGCATTCCGTTGCCGCAAGGCTTTGCTGCGAAGCATTGACAGGAGCACACTGGGGCTGGATGCTTCAGCGACCTTACCTCTTCTGCGCGCAGCCTGCGGCTACGCGCAACAGCGTAGACTCTCCGTAGCCTTTGGCTACACATGAACGGCTCCCGTCGGGTAGCCACGATCCACCATGCCAAGGTGCTTGTCGAGCTTAGCCGCAGGTTTACCTGCCGTAGGCACGGCGACGCTCAGTGATGGGGCCTTGCTAAGTCCAGACCAAAGGGGGACACTGATTCCGAGCACTTCGCTGCGTCAGGTCCGACGTCCATCCGGATATGGTTCTGGCCCGATGTTGGTGGCAGGCCGGGCCCATGCGCACCCTCCCCTTCCTGGTCCTGCTGTTCTTGGCACACGCCGGTCAAACCCAATCGCTCCTCGGTGGCAGTGGCACCGCATCCAGCGGTGGGCTTGGGAACGGTCTGTTGGACGCCTTGCCGAGCGTTGCCGACCTATTGAACATGGACCCTGTGGAACGACCGCGGGACATCGAGACCCGCGTGCTGTTCGGCCTTGGGGTCTGCTTGCAGGCTGCGGAAGTGACCGCCGACTCGGGCAGTGCGAAAGCGCACAGCTACCCTTGGTTGGGCTTGATGATGGAAGGCGGGACCTCGTTCACCTACCGGGACCGGGTAAGCCTCACGTTGACCGGCGCCTGGGGCTTTACCGGCTATATGCTGACCCTGGACACCACGTTCAACAGGGTATATCATACCAGCAAGCGGGCCGAAGCACGCGTGGCCTGGCATACCCATCCACGCACTGGTCGGCAAGACCAATGGCGCTTCGGCCTGGCCCTCGGCGGCACCTTCCAACAGGCCGATGAACGCACGGATGTGAACGGGCCCTTCCAAGCCCTCACCATGGCGCCAGCGCTCAACCGGCCCTATGTGGCACCGGAGATCGGCTGCATCAGCTCCACCGGCAAGGACCGCTTGGAAATGAGCCTGCGCTATGTGGTGCATCTGGACAACGGGCCGGCCTGGACGAGCAACGCGATCATGGCCGGCAGCCAGGCGAGCTATGCCGGCACCGACGACCACCTTGCGCTGATCACGCGTTACCACATCGGTTTCCGGCGCAAGGAACAAGTGTTCTCCACCGACCCCCTTCCGGAAGGTGAGCGCCTGCAGGACACGCTCACGGCACTGCGCTGCAAGCGGGAACGCATCACCCTGCGGCTCTGGGACGATGCGGAGGTGGACGGCGACACCGTGAGCGTGCTGCTGAACGGCAGGCCGGTGCTGGTGGCCCACAAACTCTCCCACGACCCGGTGAAACTGCGGCTGGACATGCGCTATGGCACGAACGCCATTGAAGTGATCGCGCACAACGAAGGGCGCATCCCGCCGAACACCGCACGTGGCATCGTGCGCCGCGGCAGGGGAAAGGAACCGATGTTGATCAAGACCTACCGCACGCACAGCCAGTTGCTCATGATCGAGCGCGGCAAGCGCATCAAGGCCTGAGCCGCACCGGCGTTGCGTGTTGCCCCATGACTTCCCCCTTCTACGCAGCGCGAGGCCCTTCTGCGCGTAGCCGTGCCTACGGCAGGTAAACCCTTCTACGCGTAGCCTGCGGCTACGCGTAACAACGTAGGCTCTCGGTAGCCTTTGGCTACAACAGGTCGCCCCATGGCTACCTTCCCGCTCCAAGCCAACACCCAATGTCATCCGGTTACCGCATAGGCGACCAGCACGCACTGCACTTCATCACTTTCACCATCGTGGACTGGATCGATGTGTTCACACGTCGCATCTATCGCGAAATCGTTATCGACAGCTTCCGCTACTGCCAGGAACACAAAGGCCTGAAGGTCCATGCCTGGGTCATCATGTCCAACCACGTACACGCCATCCTGAGCACGCCGGAGAACGAACTCTCCGATGTGGTCCGCGACTTCAAGGGCTTCACGAGCAAAGCTATCATAAAGGCCATCCACGACGAGAACGAAAGCCGCCGCGAGTGGATGCTTGCGCGCTTCGTGGCCCATGCCGTGCGCACCGCACGCAACGACAACTACAAGGTTTGGACGCACGACAACCACCCGCTCCAGATGCAGCCCCACTACATCATGCAACGCGTGAACTACATCCACCAGAACCCGGTGCGTGCCGGCTGGGTGGACCAGCCGCGCGACTACCTCTACAGTTCTGCACGCGACTACCAGGATGAACCGGGCTTGCTGAAGGTGGAGCGGGTGTGGTAGGATCTGCGCGTGGCTTGTAGAAGCTGCGCGTAGCCTGCGGCTACGCGCAACATCGTATGCTTTCTGTAGCCTGTGGCTACACATGCCAAGTGAAATGTTGCCGTGGGATGGGTAGCCACAGGCTACCATGCTTTGGGGCTTGTCGAGCGTAGCCACAGGCTACGCTCAGAGGCACAGCCACGCTACGGCCAGAGGGGTGAATTCGTCGCCTTGCTTGGCCTAAGAACGGAGTAGGTTCGCAGTCATTGGCTGCGAGGGAGTGATACATTCGGCTTCTAACTCACGTATGATGGAATCACTTCTGGATACCGATACCTGGATGCGCACTCTTGCTCTGTGCGGTTATCTGTTGTTGGCCGGGTTTAGTGCCTTCATTGTTAGCCGAGCAGTTGGGCGAATTAACCCCTTCGGGTTGTACATGCTCGCTCTTGTTGGCCCATTCGCTCTTCTCATATTCGCACCCATCCTTCAGACCTTTGTGGGCCACGACTACTTTCTCCCGATGGCTCTTTCTATCGTGATACTGAATGTCATCACGATGAGCTTTACCAAAAGGGCTCGCGAGGAGCGAAGGCCAGCAGTGACAGCACTTGAGGCGCTGGATCGGTCCAGATTCGTCCTCCTTCGACTATTGGATGAAGAGTTGACACGGAGCAAACCCTTGAATCATAAGGAACTACAACTGATCAAGGATACGCTGGTAGAGTTGAGGCAAAAGGACATTGATGCGTTGAAGTAAACGTGGGGGCACGGCTACGCTCAGAGGCGCGGCCACGCTACGGCCAGAGTGCGGCTAGGAGCTTTGTTGCTTCAGGGTTCGTTTGTGCTGCTTGAAGTCTCGGATGGCAGTCCGCAGCATACCAAGGCCGGGTGCGAGAAACAGCGCAAGCAGAAGAGTGCCTAGACCGATCTTGCGCCATAGCCAGTCGAATAAGTTGGGGCTGCCATCTCCTTTGATTCTGCTCACGGCGGGATTGTCGGGCAAATATTCGACCTCGATGGGAACGGGTTGGGTGAGATCTTGCAATTCGGGCTTCAAGCGGCCGGAGCTTTCCTTGGTCCGCTGGGTAAACTCTTGACCATCCGGCATTCGATACGTGTAGAGTGCGCCGTGTAGCCAATGAGTGCCGCCTTCGTCGCCGCTCTCTACTTCTTCCCAAGTGTCCACAATGAAACCCGGTACTGTATGACCACGCCGAATCAATTCCAGTTCATCGAATGGGTTGCCGACCAAGTAGTGCCAAAACCACAAGGCACCAACGCAAAAGACAACACCCCATGCTGTATAGCTTACTACGCTCTTAAGATGCTTTTTCATCGCTCTTCACTTTGGCGCGAGCTGCACGCCATCACTCAAAGAAAGATCGATCTCTTCA
>JBIIYD010000147.1:0-7479 GCA_044347005.1 Flavobacteriales bacterium
TGGGAGTACATGGGCATGGCCTCCGCGTAGCGCTGTTCGGCGAACAGCCCATCGGCCTTGGCGCGTAGCTGCTGATCACCTCCCTGGGCCGAGGCCAGGAGGGGCAGGAACAACACCGATAATATGCCCGTGATCCGGGTCATCGTCCTAGAGTGGGCCCTTGTACAGCGATCGGGTCCACATTGTTTCATGAGGTCCGGCCTCCTTTGCCAACGAGCTGCATGCGGCTTTCCTCGCCCCGCATCAGCCGAACAATGTTCTGTCGGTGGGTGAAGAAGACCAGCACGCACAGGGTTATGGCGAAACCGACCTTGACGGCACTGGTCTCCTGGTCGATGAGGGCCACTGCCAACGGAAAGGCCAGCGCCGCGCACAAGCTGCCCAGCGATACATAGCGTGAGAACAGGAACACCAGCACGAAGACGCCCACGCAGATGGCGGCAGCGCCGGGATGCACAGCGAGTATACCGCCCAAGGAAGTGGCCACACCCTTGCCACCGCGGAAGCCGGAGAAGACGGGGTACAAATGCCCCACCACGGCGGCGATCACCAGGGCCACCCGCAACCACATCCACATGGGGGTATCGGGTTCCAGCCCGCTCAAGTTGGGCAGCACGCGCACCGGGATGAAGCCTTTGGCAATGTCGATGAGCAGTACGGGGACCCCGGAACGCCAGCCGAGCACCCGGAAGGTGTTGGTGGCCCCGGCATTGTGGCTGCCATGCTCACGCACGTCCACGCCGTGGAACGCCCTGCCCCACCACACGCTGGTGGGTATGCTGCCAAAGAGGTATGCGATGACCACTGAGACTATGCCGTACACCCAAGGGAACTCCATGGTTCAAAGGCCGAATCGTTCGCGGAAATCGTCCACTTTCCGTTTGGTGGTAATGGTGAACTGGTACGGCGCCTCGTCCTTGCCTCCGTCCAGTTTCTTCTTGTCGTCCTTCAGCTCGCTGATCATGGTGTTGAACTGGGCGTCGCTGCTGTAGGTATAAAGGTAGTTCCTGGTGTATTGGAAAAACCAGTAGGTCTGGTCGTCCAGCATGAGCAGGATGGTGAGGATATCCCCACTGCGCTTGCGCTCCAGGTGCACCTTGCCCTTCACATAGCGGTACACGGGTTTCTTCAGGATGGTGGCGATGCCGATATCCCCTTCGCTCAACCAGCTCTGCTCGGGTCCGTCCCAGCGCATCTTCACATCGCCCAACACCAGGGGCTTCACCAGTTCGTCAGGCAGCTTCTTGATCTCGCCCTTGATGCTCAATTCGCTGATGAGCTTGTCCGACTGTTCCAGCCCGAGCATCTCGCGCATGAACTTCTCGTAGTAGGTCTTGGTGATGTCCAACTGTTTCTGCTCGGGGTAGGCCAGCATCTCCGTGGCCATGCGCTCCAGGGCATTGTCGAAGAAGTGGAAGTCGGCCATGAGCACACCGCTCGTGGAGGCCTTTTCACCATCGCTCTCGAATCGTGCACCGCCCACCGTGCCCACCTTCACCCGACCGAGGTCCATGCCGTAGCCCACGCGGCCATCGGCCTGCACCACACAGTTCTCGGTGGCCAGGCTCACCAGGTCGCCGGGCAGGTTGCGCTGGCGGATCTTGTCCTTGTTGGAGATGATGTATTCCTTGCGGCCCTTGTCGTAATACAGCAGCCCCTTGGCGCTGATGATCACCCGGTCCTTGGGGCTCTCCGTGCGGCTCAGGAAAGTACCGTAGGTGCTGAAGGGATCCTCGTCCGTCATGTACAGCCCGGCCCCGATGCGTGCGCCCTGATCGTCGAACAAGGTGTCGCTCACCGGGATAAATACCTCCAGCGGATCGATGGCACCCCGGAAGCCCATCCAGTTGCGCGCCAGTCCATCGCAACCGTGTTGGATCCTGGTGCTGCCGATGAAGGTGAGTTCCTTGATGCTCGCGGTCAGTTCCACGTTGCCGAAGAAGTCGAAGGCCGGGCTCAGCTGGAAGTCCTCTTCAGCAGCGATGGCTCCCCGTGCATAAGTCTGGTACGTGGTGTCCACGTTCACCGATGACAGACGGATCTTGAAGGCCTTCTTGTTCTCGTCGATGTAGTCGATATCCCCGGATGCGCTGTAGTTGCGCTTGGCCTTGATGTTCACCTGCGCATTGTAGATCCGGTGGTACTTGGTCACGAAGTTGGCGGTGACCACGGCGTTCTTCAAGGGGTCCATTTCGGCGTTGCGGCGGATGCGCACGAGCATGCTGTCGGGCGTCACCAAGGCATCGGCCACCTGGATGTACACCACGTCGCTGGCCGTGATCAAGTGCCGCTTGAGGTCGTAGCGGGCCTTGGGCGCCATGAAGGCCAGGGAGTCCTGATCGGGTCGGGTGCTGATGAAGTTGGACCCGGAGAGCTGCAGGTCCTCGCTGCCCGCTGCTGCCGTGCGGTCGCTCTCCAGTTCGATGTCGCCCTGGTCCATGAACCATTTGAAGCGGTCCATGTAGCAGATGTACTGGTTCACCGGGAACTCCACCATGGTCTCGGTCCCATTGCTCACGAATTCGCCCACGCGCTCGTCCAGCTTCACGGTCGCGTTCACGTTGTCCGTCTTGAAGGCGATGCCGTCCACATTGCCATCGGTAAGGCGGAAGTCGCTGGTATCGGCATGCAGTCGCATGGTCTCGAATTGGAAGAGATCCGATTCCAAGGTCGCATTGCGGAAGTCCACCAGGCCGGCGCCCGTCATGCCCTTGGGCGTGAGTTCGGTGATGCCGTGCAGGTCGGCCTGGCCGCCGTACATGACGAGGGCTTTGCGGAGTTTTTCCGTCCGCAGAACGTCCTTGGCCGGTTCAAGCCGAACGAAGAGCTCGGCACCGGTCACCTCGGGCACTTTCAACGGTGCGGTGCTGGCCACGTTGTACAGCGTGTCCGCACGGCCCAGGGTGCTGTCCGGGCAGAAGATGAGCGCCTTGGACCGGAGCGTGGTGGTCAGGTACTTCAGTTCGCCTTCGCCCTGCAGCCCTCGGCTGTTGAGGCTGATGTTGCTGGTGAAGGTGGCCTTGCGCCCGTAGAGCGGCATCCCGGCTTCACCTGTTTGTCGCACGAAGCCGAGTGCATAATCGGGCTGCAACCCCAGCGGTTCGCGGATGTCCGGGAAAATGCCACCGGAGACCAGGGTGCCCGTGAAGGAAAGACCTGCGTTGGTGAAGTTGTCAAGCGAATCGATCTGGAAGGGATCGGAGCGGTAGTAGAAACGGTCCTTGGTGTAGACCCCGCGCTGTATGGTCGACTTGTTGTAGAAGACGAAGCTTTCCCTCGAGCTGTTGAACTTCGGGAATGCCGGGTATTTCTTCTGCTGCAAGCCTCCCTTGTTGCTCGGCGCATCGATCTCCAGTGTGCCCGTGACCTGCTCCAGCACGTTCTTCACCCTTACGAGGGTATGCTCCCCTTGATCGTTGGGCTCGAAGCTTGTGGCCATGAACGAGACACTATCCACATTGAGCAGGTCGATGTTGAAGGGCTCGTAGTGGAAGTAGTATTCCTTGCCGTGGAAGGTGAGCTTTCCGGCCTGTATGGTGCCCCCGAAGGTGAAGTCGCGGCCTTTCTTGAGGGTCACCAGCTGCTCGCTGGGGAAGATCCTCACGTCCTGCGAGTCGCTCACGATGATGCGCGCAACGCCCTTCATGGTCAGGTCATTGTTCAACAGGTTCAAGGTGGCGTTCACTCCATCGTCGCTGTTGGAGTTGAACTGCAGCACATCGTAGTCCTGCTTGCCGGCACTGTTCAGGATGTGCTGCCGCAGCCTGGGCTTCACCTGCACCCACTCGGTGTCCGGGTCGTAATCCAGGTAACCCTTGTTGGCCATGTCGATGAGCAGCGGCACCACCTGCTGCTTCTGCATCTTGCTGAAGATGGCGAACTCCTGCGCATAGAACCGGCCTTCGTTCTGCTTGCTGAAGTCGTTGAGCCGCACCAACGGATGCACCGCGTCGATCCCCATCATGCCCATGTAGCGCTTCTCCTTGTAGTAGTCGAAGCTCTCGAAGCTGGCCCGGGTCTGCGAACTGCCCAGCAGGTTGCCCATCACCACCATCGGATCACCCTGTTTCCAGGTGAGCACCTCGAAGTACATGTCCACCTGGTGATAGGTGTTGTAGAACGGCGCTTTGGAAAGGCCTTCGTCCTTCTTGATCAGGGAAAGCTGCTTCTTGTCGCGCATGAAACGGATGCTCACGCTGGGGTGGTAGAGCGAATCCTTGTCCAGCTTGATCTGCACCGATGCATCGTCGCTGGTGATGCGTTCCGGATCGATGCTGAACAGCACTCCACGCGAGATGATGAACGGCCGCTTGTCTCGGTAGAAGGTGAGGTAGGCCGGTTCCTCCTTGGTGCCGTAGCCCTGCAACTTGGCGCCCTGCATGGTGAAACCGCCCTCGAAATCGATGCCCTCGGCGATCTCGCGGATCTTCATGCGCCGGTCGTAGCTCTCGAACTGGGGGTAGCTGGCGGTCTTTTCCTCCACGTTGGCGAGCACCTTCTCACTGAGCCTGCCCAACAGCGCGCGCTCGAAATAGGGGTCGTTGAAACGCACCGAATCCACATCGAAAGCGGCGCTCTTCATGCGCACCTCGTAGGGGTGGCTCCACTCGGCGAAGGTGGCCGTGGACTTCAGCCCTGCGCGCTCCCAGGTCACCATGCCACCCACGCCCTGCCACGTTTCCAAGGTGGGGAAGTAGGTGCCCGCCGTGTTGCGGATCACGGCGCTGTCGCCCTTGGCCAGGCACACCAGGTCGGTCTTTGGGAACACGATCTTGGGTATGCTGTCGAAGACGAAGGTGAACTCGCTGCTTCGGCTGCGCCAGGTGGTGCTGGAGCTTTTCATCAGGATGTTCTCGCGGAAAAGGCGCGCGCTCATGGCGATCAGGTCGGTCACGTTCTGCTTGCGGCCGCGCTGCACCAGCCCGTCCATGCCCTGCATCCACGCGTCGAATTCCTTGGGGTCGCGCCCGCCGCTGGAGAACGCAGCCACGGTGGCCAGGTAATCCCTGAAATGCGGGAAGGCTTCGAAGCGCTTCTTGAGCATGAAGTTGGCCACCTCCACCACCCGCACCCGCTGCCGTTCGGTGTAGTAGGTGCCGTTCCATGCCGGGGTGAAGACCTCCAGGATGAAAGGCCTGCCCTCCTTCTTGTCCGCACCTTCCAACATCTCCGTAACCTCCTGCAGGAACAGGGCCTGGTCGGTGGAGAAGGGCTTGGTCTGCGCCGTGGCCACCGTGGTGCCAAGGACCAGCATCACCATGGTGCACAGCCAGCCCGCCACGTTCACCCCTTTCCCGAACCCGATGCCGGGCGCATTTCTCCTGTTCATTGCGAGCCTTGGAGCATGTTCAGGATTTCTTGAATGATGGGCTCCGAGACTGTTCATTGCAGAGGCGAAGCCGGAAAATTTCCGCGTAGCGGTGTCTACGGGAACATTATCCGGCGAAGCATAGGCGGAAAAGAGGCCGGAGAGCGCATTTGAAGAGATCATGAACAGGCTCTTATGGTTTGCGACATCCGAGCAATGCCCAGTCGCCTTCGTTGATGCGTTCTGCAAGGGTCATGCCCACCGCCTTGGCCGCATCCGCCAGCATGTGGCGATCGGTGACCACGAAGCCGCTCAGGAACAGGATCCCTCCGGGGTTCAGCGCATCGCACATCGTGGACATGGCCTTCAGCAAGGTGTTGCGTTCAATGTTCGCCAAGATAGCGTCGTAGGTATGGCCCTTCAGGCTGTCCGCATCCCCCTTTTCCACAGTGGTCCGGTAACAAGCATTGCGTTCGATGTTCTCCCTGGCGTTGTCCACGGCGAGCTGGTCGTTGTCGATGCCGTGCCCCGACGCGGCTCCCATGCGCTCGGCAAGGATGGCGAGCACCCCCGTACCGCAGCCCAGGTCGCATACCGCTTTGCCCGCAAGATCCACGCCCAGCATGGCCTGCACCATCATGCGTGTGGTGGCGTGGTGCCCGGTGCCGAAGGCCATGCGCGGGGTGATCACCAGCTCGTGCGCGAAGCCCTCCGCCGCCGGGTGGAAATCGGCACGGATGCGCACCGCCTTCCCCACCTCAACAGGCTGGAAACTGCTCTCCCACTCCGCATTCCAGTTGCGTGGCGCGATCTCCGCGCTGGTCCAGCTCACGCTCACGTGCGGGTCGTGCAAGGTGAGCACTCCACCCAAGGCCGCAGCATCGAAACGCTCCGCTGGTATGTACGCCTTCAGCTCGCCGGACGGTCCTTCCGGATCGGTGAAGCTGTCCTGGAAACTGTCGTAGCCCAACTCGGCCAGTTCCACCATCAGGATGTCGCGCCAGGGATCGACCGGGGCGATGAGGAAGGTGACTTCGGTGTAGGTCATAGGGAAGAGGATGTGGAGATGAAAGAATGTGGAGATGTCAAGATGAAGCGGCTGTGTTGCTTCGCGGAGGCTCGCAATTACGGATCAGACCATGAGTGCGAAGTGCCCGAACGACGACCATCGAACAACGAACCTACGCCCCCACGCGCCCTGCGATGCGCACCAGTTCAAGGAACGACGCTGCATCCAAGGCCGCGCCGCCGATGAGACCGCCGTTGATGTCCGGTTGGGAGAATAGGCCCTCGGCGTTATCGGGTTTGCAGCTGCCGCCGTACAGGATGGGGATGGCATCGGCCACATCACCGGCCATGGTGCGCAGGGTGCTGCGGATGAAGGCGTGCATCTCCTGCGCTTGTTCGGGCGTCGCGGTAAAGCCGGTCCCGATGGCCCACACCGGTTCATAGGCCACCACCAGACGGGCCATGGCGCTGGCTTCCAGGCCGGACAAAGCCTCGGTGATCTGCCGTTCCACCACCGCGAAGTGCCGACCACCCTGGCGCTCCTCAAGCAGTTCGCCACAGCAATAGAGGGGTTCCAGACCGGTCTCCAACAGGGCTTTCACCTTGCGGCCCACGGCGGCGTCGCTCTCGTTGTAATACTGCCGCCGTTCGCTGTGGCCCACGATGCAGGCCCCCACGCCGATGCTGTGCAACATGCCCACGCTCACCTCGCCGGTGTATGCACCCTGTTTGGCCTCGTGGCAGTTCTGCGCCGCCACCGTGATGCGTGTACCCCGCACCCGCTCGGCCGCCATGGCCAGAAAAGGGTACGGCGGTGCGATCACCACTTCCACCTCCGGGGGTAGCTCGGCGACTTTTGCCACCAACTCCATCACCAGGTCCAAGGCCTCCGTGCGGTCCTTGTGCATTTTCCAATTGCCGGCTACGATCGTTCTCATGGGGGGACAAAGATGGGCACGGGCCGGAGTTGGACCTGTGGAGCGATTCCCTCAAGCCACCCGGATGGACCAATGCGCAAGGTTCCACTGTACACCGACTGTGAAATGGAACAGGTCTGCACTACATTCCAGCCCGGTTCACGTAGCGTATGCCTGACCTCAGAGAACTACGCCCATGTGAGCAACAAAGCTCTTGGCAATATCCGCAGCCCGCTCGATGACTTG
>JBIIYD010000148.1:0-7474 GCA_044347005.1 Flavobacteriales bacterium
CTCACCAAGATGACCCTCACCATGCTCAAGCGCGATACTTCCACCAAGGTGGGCGTCAAGTCCAAGAGACTCAAGGCAGGGTGGGATAACGACTATCTCCTAAAGGTACTAGGACTTTAGATGCGTTTGCCCTGCGAACCAACCTTGGAGAAATGCATTCTCCTTCTACCTTTGGCGCCGTCATGAACAACACGTGCTTCTTCCTGCACCACCATCACCAAGGGCACAGCCCTTGTGGTCGGTCATGACGTTCACCTGAACCTTACAACCTACAACCCCAAGGGCCTGCTGAGAAGTGGGCCCTTTTTCTTTCCACACCCTCCATGAACCTCACCATCGCCATCCAGAAAAGTGGCCGCCTGCACGACGACAGCATACGTCTGCTGAAGGAGTGCGGCATCTCCTTCACCAACGGTCTCAACGCCCTGCGTGCCGAAGCCGTGAACTTCCCCTTGTCCATCTTCCAGCTCCGCGACGATGACATTCCCCAGTATGTGCAAGATGGTGTGGCCGACGTGGGGATCGTGGGCGAGAACGTCCTGCTGGAATCGCGCCATGCGGTGGACATTGCGGAGCGCTTGGGCTACGGACGCTGCCGCCTGAGCATCGCCCTGCCCAAGGCCGTGCCATTCAACGGGCCGCAGGACCTGCAAGGCATGCGTATCGCCACCAGCTATCCCGCCATCCTCGGGGACTTCCTGAAGGCCCATGGCGTGCAGGCGGAGGTGCATATCATCAGCGGCTCGGTGGAGATCGCTCCAGGGATCGGGCTCGCCGATGCCATCTGCGACCTGGTGAGCACCGGCAGCACCCTGCTCACCAACGGGCTCGTGGAGGTCCTGCCCGTACTGCGCTCCGAGGCCGTGTTGGTGACCAACCGCGATCTCAGCGACGAGAAACGCCAGCTGCTGGACCAGCTCCTCTTCCGCATGGCGGCGGTACGCGCGGCTAAGGAGACGAAGTACATCCTGCTGAACGCGCCCAACGACAAGCTGGACGCGATCTGCCGGATCCTGCCGGGTATCAAGAGCCCCACCGTCATGCCCTTGGCGGACAGCGGTTGGTCGTCGGTACACAGCGTGGTCAAGGAGGACGTGTTCTGGGAGATCATCGAGGAGTTACGCAGTGCCGGTGCGCAAGGGATCCTGGTGCTGCCCATCGAAAAAATGATCGCCGCATGAAGCGCTATATAGACCCGTCGCCTAACCGCTGGGAGAGCATCCTGGAACGGCCCGCACAAAGCGATGCGGACATCGAAGCCGTGGTGCATGGGATCCTGGACGATGTGGCCCGCGAGGGCGATGCGGCCGTGCGCCGCTATGAGCAGCGTTTCGGGCACCTGGGCGATGGAGCCATGCGCGTGCCCGAGGCGGATATCGCCGCGGCCGAGGCGCTCCTGGAGCCCGGACTGCGCGAGGCGATCGCCACGGCCTTGGACAACATCACGCGTTTCCACGAGGCGCAGGTGGAGCGACCGAACGTTGTGGAGACCATGTCCGGCGTACGCTGCTGGCGGCGTAGCATCCCCATCCAACGCGTGGGCCTCTACATCCCCGGGGGTACGGCACCGCTGTTCAGCTCGCTGCTGATGCTGGGCGCGCCGGCACGGATCGCTTGCTGCCCGGAGATCGTGGTATGCACGCCCGCCGGCAAGGATGGCAAGGTCCATCCTGCCGTGCTGTACTGTGCGCAGTTGCTGGGCATCACCGCTGTGTACCGCATCGGCGGTGCGCAAGCCATTGCGGCCATGGCCTTCGGAACGGCCACGGTGCCTCGTGTGGACAAGATCCTCGGTCCCGGCAACCGCTACGTGGACCTGGCCAAGCGGCTGGTGGCACAGCGTGGCACAGCGATCGACCTGCCGGCAGGTCCTTCCGAGGTTGCCGTGCTGGCCGATGCCAGCAGCGATCCCGCCTTTGTTGCTGCGGACCTGCTCTCCCAAGCCGAGCACGGCGCGGACAGCCAGGTGCTGCTGGTGAGCACCGATGCGGCTTTCGCGGAAGCCGTGGAGCGCGAGGTGGAACGCCAGCTTGTGCTGCTTCCCCGGGAGGAAGTGGCGCGCCAGGCCATGGCCCACAGCCTTTCCGTGGTGATGCCCGATGCCCGCAGCGCGCTGCGACTGATCGACGCCTATGCACCTGAACACCTCATCCTGACCTGTGCCGATGCGTATGCATTGGCGGAGCAGGTGGTCCACGCGGGATCGGTCTTCATTGGCCCGTACAGTTGCGAAAGCGCTGGCGACTACGCCAGCGGCACCAACCACACCCTGCCCACCAACGGTTACGCCCGCGTAAGTGCCGGGGTCTCGGTGGACAGCTTCGTGCGCAAGACCACCTTCCAGGAGTTAACGCGGGAAGGCCTGCACACGCTCGCGCCGACGATCGTGGCCATGGCGGAGGCCGAAGGACTGCGTGCTCATGCGAACGCCGTGCGCATAAGGACCGGCGAGGCCTTTCCTGAAAAAGAGAGCGCATGAGCCAGCCCTTCGACCCTACCGCCCTGATGCGTCCACACCTGCGGAAGTTGGTGCCCTATTCCAGTGCACGACACGAGTTCCAGGGCACGGCCACCGTGATGCTGGACGCGAACGAGAATGCGCACGGCTCCCCGCTGGGCGGGATGCTGCACCGCTATCCCGACCCGGACCAACACGCCCTGAAGACCCGCCTCGCGGAGGTGCTGGGTACCACAGCGGAGCACCTCTTCATCGGCAACGGCAGCGACCAGGCCATCGATCTGTTGCTGCGCGTGTTCTGCGAACCCGGCCGGGATCGTGTGATCGCCTGCCCACCCACCTATGGCATGTACGCGGTGAGCGCTGCGACCAATGATGTGGAGGTGGTACAAGTACCGCTGGGCGCGGACTTTCAGCTGAACGTGGACGCGATCCTCGCCGCTGCGAACGAGCGCAGCAAGCTGCTCTTCCTCTGCTCGCCGAACAACCCCACGGGCAACAGCCTGCCCACAGGCGACATCACCCGTCTGCTGGAAGGCTTCCCCGGCATTGTTGTGCTTGACGAAGCCTACGTGGATTACAGTGCGGAGGGAAGCAGCGTCGCGTTGCTGGAGCAATACCCCGACCTGGTACTGCTGCGCACAATGAGCAAGGCCTGGGGCTGTGCGGGCTTGCGGCTGGGCATGGCCATCGCAAGGCCGGAGCTGATCGCCATCCTGGACCGTGTGAAGCCGCCTTACAACCTGAGCGCGCCGGTGGCCGCCCTCGCACTGGAAGCATTGGGCAAGGAGGACCGGATGAAAGAAACCGTTACGCGTACCATCGCCTCGCGCGAAAGTCTTGCCCGCGAACTCGCTGCTCTTCCTTTTGTGCAATACGTATTCCCCAGCAATGCCAACTTCTTGCTAGTGCGCTTCGCGGATGCGAGATCCGTGTTCGCCTACTTGATCGAACGCGGCATCGTGGTCCGCGATCGCGGCAAGGAAGCGGGCTGTGAGGGATGCCTGCGGATCACTGTGGGAACTGAAGTAGAGAACAAGCTATTGATCGACACCCTGAGAACATGGCCATGAAGACCGCACTATTCATCGACCGCGACGGCACCCTGATCGAGGAGCCGCCCGACACCTTTCAGATCGACAGCGTGGACAAGCTGCGCTTTCTTCCTGGCGTCATCACCTGGCTGGCGCGCATCGCCCGCGATCTGGACCATGAACTGGTGATGGTGACCAACCAGGACGGTCTCGGCACGGCCTCCTTTCCGGAAGCGGATTTTTGGCCCGCGCACAACGCCATGCTGCGTGTGCTGGAGGGCGAGGGCGTGCGCTTCAGCGAAGTGCTCATCGACCGCAGCTTCGAACACGAGAACGCTCCTACTCGAAAACCGCGCACCGGGCTGCTGGCGCGTTACCTCGATGGCTCTTACGATCTGGCCAACAGCTGGGTGATCGGAGACCGGAGCACCGACGTGCTACTGGCGCGGAACTTGGGCGCGCGTGCCATCGTGCTGCCCGGCCTGCAAGCGGTGGAGAACATCACACCGGATCTGGACGTGCGCGTGGACGATTGGAGCGGCGTGTACACCATGCTGCGCGCAGGCACGCGTCGTGTCGAGCACCGCCGTACCACGCGCGAGACCGATGTGCGCGTGACGCTGGACCTGGATGGATCGGGCGAAAGCCGCATCGCCACCGGGCTTGGTTTCCTGGACCACATGCTGGACCAGATCGCCCGCCATGGACGCATCCAACTCGTTGTGGAGACCAAGGGCGACCTGCACATCGACGAGCACCACAGCGTGGAGGACACCGCCATCACCTTGGGCGAGGCCTTCGCCAAGGCACTGGGCAACAAGCTCGGCATCGAACGCTACGGCTATAGCCTGCCCATGGACGACAGCGAGGCTCGTGTGCTGATCGACTTCGGCGGGCGCAGCTACCTGACGTGGGAGACAGAATTCCGCCGCGAACGCATCGGCGATGTGCCCACCGAGCTCTTCCCCCACTTCTTCCGCTCCTTCGCCGACGGTGCCAAGGCAGACCTGCACATCAGCGCACGAGGCGACAACGAGCACCACAAGATCGAAGCGGTGTTCAAGGCCTTCGCCAAGGCCGTGCGCATGGCCGTGAAACGCGATCCGGAGCATCTTGTGTTGCCCAGCACAAAAGGCCTGTTGTGATGCGTGTCGCCATTATCCGCTATCCCGCAGGCAATGTTCGCAGCGTGGAGCTCGCGCTGAAACGAGCCGGCGTGCAGGCCGATATCACCGGTGATCCGGAACGCATCCGGGCCGCCGACAAGGTCATCTTTCCAGGCGTGGGCGAGGCGAGCACCGCCATGACGCACTTGCGCGAACACGGGCTGGACGAGCTGATCCTTTCCTTGCGACAACCGGTGTTGGGCATCTGCTTGGGGCTGCAGTTGCTGTGCAGCACTTCCGAAGAAGGCGACACCAAGTGCCTTGGCCTCTTCGACACTCCGGTGCGACGTTTCACCGGAACCCTGAAAGTGCCGCAGATCGGCTGGAACACCATCCATGGCTTGAAGGGACCCTTGTTCAAGGGCGTTCCCGAAGGGAGCCACGTGTACTTCGTGCATGGCTACCGCGCCGATGCCTCCTCCTCGGACATCGCCACGGCCACCTACGACGACACGTACAGTGCCGCGCTGTCGCGCGACAACTTCTTCGCCGTGCAGTTCCACCCGGAACGTTCGTCGGCCATCGGTGCCATTATCCTCCGCAACTTCCTCGCGCTATGATGGAGATCATCCCCGCCATGGACCTGATCGACGGCCGCAGCGTGCGGCTGGCCCAGGGCGATTTCTCGCGGCGCACGGACTACGGCGATCCAGTGGACACCGCCCGGGCCTTCGCCGATGCCGGTGTGCGGCGCCTGCACATGGTGGACCTGGACGGTGCCCGTGAAGGTAGGCCCAAGCACCTGCATGTGCTGGAGGAAGTGGCCCGCACCACGGACCTGTTCGTCGACTTCAGCGGTGGCATCCGCACCCGCGCGGACCTCGACGCGGTGTTCTCGGCCGGTGCGCGCTACGCGGCCATCGGCAGCCTTGCGGTGAAGGAACCCTCGACCGTCCTCGTATGGGCGGAGCATTTCGGCAGCGACCGCTTCCTGCTCGGCGCTGACGTGCGCGAGGGATGCATCGCCACGCACGGATGGCTGGAGAACACCAACCTGCCTGTGATGGACTTCCTCAAACCATTCGTGGAACAGGGCATCACGCGCGTGTTCTGCACGGACATCGCCAAGGACGGCATGCTGAAAGGCCCGTCCATCGCGCTATACAAGGTGTTGCTCGCGGCCTTCCCCGGGATGGAGCTGATCGCATCAGGCGGCGTACGCGGGGTGGCCGACATCGAAGAACTGGAAGCGGCGGGCTGTTCCGGCGCCATCATCGGCAAGGCACTCCACGACGGACTGCTCCGCCTCGAAGAACTACGACCATGGCTGGTTTGACCAAACGCATCATCGCCTGCCTCGACGTGAAGGACGGCCGCACCGTGAAGGGCATCCGCTTCGAGGGGCTCGTGGATTCAGGCGATCCCGTGGAACTCGCCACACGCTACGCCCATGAGGGCGCCGACGAACTGGTACTGCTGGACATCACCGCCACACACGAGGGCCGCGGCACCTTCCTGGGCATCGTGCGGCGCGTGGCCGAAGTGCTGGACATCCCCTTCACCGTGGGTGGCGGCGTGGGCTCCGTGAACGATGCCCATGCCCTGCTCGATGCCGGTGCCGACAAGGTCTCGGTGAACAGCGCGGCCGTTCGGCGCCCGGACCTGATCAACGAACTCGCCGGTCGCTTCGGTAGCCAATGCGTGGTGCTCGCAATCGACGGCAAGTCCGTGGATGGGAAGTGGCTGGTGTATCTCAACGGCGGGCGCATCCCCACCGAGTGCGAGGTGCTGGAATGGGCGCGGGAGGGCGAGCAACGCGGCGCGGGCGAGATCCTCCTCACCTCTATGGACCACGACGGCACCCGCGGCGGTTTCTCCCTCGATGTGACCCGCGCGCTGTCCACTTCGCTCGGCATCCCGGTCATCGCATCGGGCGGCGCCGGAACCATGGACCATTTCACCGAGGTCTTCCGGGACGCGAAGGCCGATGCCGCGCTCGCTGCCGGGATCTTCCACACGCGTACCATCGCCCTGCCCGACCTCAAGGCACACCTCATCGCACAAGGCATCCCGACCAGACCATGACCCCGCTCGACAGCACTCCCGACTTCGCCAAGTACCCGGACGGCCTCGTGCCCGCCATTGTGCAGCACCACCGCAACGGCCGCGTACTGATGCTCGGCTTCATGAGCGCCGATGCATTGGAGACCACGCGCCGCACGGGCCTGGTCACCTTCCACAGCCGAAGCAAGGGTCGCCTGTGGACCAAGGGCGAGACCTCCGGCCATACGCTGCGTTGCGAACGCATCCTCACCGACTGCGACAGCGACACACTGCTGGTCCTTGCTGAAGCGAATGGCCCCACCTGCCATACGGGCGCGGACACATGTTTCGGTTCGGACAACAACCTGCCCGGCCAACTGCACCACCTGGAGCGCACCATCGTGGGACGCGTAGCACAGGGCGGCACCGCTAGCTACACCGCACGCCTGCTGGCCTCGGGCATCAACAAGGTGGCGCAAAAGGTGGGCGAAGAGGCCGTTGAACTGGTGATCGAAGCGAAGGACGATGACCGTGGACGCTTCCTGAACGAGAGCGCCGACCTGCTTTACCACTTCCTGGTGCTGCTGGCCGCGAAGGGCGTGAAGCTGGAGGAGGTGGAGGGGGTATTGCGCGAACGGGAAGCTTAGGCCCGCAGCGCCGCCGCCAGGAAGTCGTTCATCGGCTTCATGGCGGCGTTGTGCTCCATAAGAAGTGGGATCGAATGGATGCGTTCCGATCACCGACTATCTTTGAATCATGACAGCAGCGAAGGACAAACTGACCCTGACCGTGCGTAAGGATGTGGCACGAAAGGCCCGTGCCTTGGGACGTCA
>JBIIYD010000149.1:0-7459 GCA_044347005.1 Flavobacteriales bacterium
GCGTTCAACACATTGTTGGCCGGCGTGTTCCATCAGTTGCAGAGCACTTACGGAACCCTTCGCGATGGCACTTGCATCGGCAGCACGCAACTGTTGAGCGGAGAGGACAGGTATCATGGTTCCGGAAGATAAGGCCACCACAAGCAAAAAGCCCCCCGAGCAAAGCTCGGGGGGCTTCAAGGCTAACTACTTCGATTATTGGAAGTAGAAGTTGATGCCGAGGCTGGCTCCGCTGACACCGGTGTCGATGCCGAACGAGCTTTGCTTGCCGGTCGTGCTTTCGCTGGTCACGATAGCAGTACCGTTCCAAGCTTCGGAAGAAGTCGTTCCTTCGCCGGTGCTGTTCAGCATAAGGCCCCAGGTGTACTCGCCGCTGATCGACAGCTTGGGAGCGCAGAACCATTCAACACCACCGAATACGCCCAGACCCAGACCGAAGGTCGAACCGTTCTTCACTTCCGTTACACGGCTTGCGAAGTTGTTGTTGCCCAAGGGAGCATCGAACTCGTGGGTGGTCTTGCCACCACCGAGGGCGATGTACGCCTCAGCTCCGTATACGCCAACAACGCGGCTGCTGCCGACACGCTTTTCGAGACCAGCACCAAGAACGATGTTGTTCGAGCTGATCTTGCGGGTGAAGGTGGAATCACCGTAACCAGCGGAGGCAGCATCGATACCGGCTTGCGAATTGGAACCGAAGCCCAAACGAAGCTTACCACGGTAGGCCGTGTTGGCGTCGATCAACTTCTTGCCCTGGATCGCGAAGTAAGGGTTGGCCCAAGTGAGTGCGGCACCGCTGTTGTCGGTGGTACCGTTGAACAGGTTGCCCACGTAGTTCAGCAAAGGAGCTGCATCGAAGGTCAATCCCCAATCACCATCCTGCGACAACCAGTTCTCACCACGGTTGCTCGTGATCTCGCCGGTTTGGGCGGACACGGTCGAAGCAACGACAAGCGCTGCAGCGAAAAGTACTGTCTTCTTCATGACGTTCGTTTTTGGTTTACGTGCGTTCGGTTAATGATGTGGCACTTGGGCTCCAAATGTATGCATGCAGAACAATCCGACCACTGATGACCACCTGCATTCTCCACAGGTGTGTGTTCAAATCGACCGTGGTGGTATTGGACGACCATGCACTGAGTATCCGAAACTCGAAGTTGCCAAAGCGGGGGCAAAACTATCAAAGTCGTTCGAATTGCAAATACTAACCGGCTTTTTGTTCGAGCATGGGTACGAAGCGAAAATCACCATGCTGCTCTTGATCGAACTTGAGTTCCGAAACCCGGTGGATGCAGAGCATGGTCTGCACCGCCCCCTCGCCTACCGGGATCACGGCACGGCCACCGATCTTGAGCTGCTGTAGCAGCGAAGGAGGAACAAAAGGAGCACCACAGGTGACCAGGACCCGGTCGAAGGGGGCTTCCTTGGGCAAGCCTGCGAATCCATCGCCGTAGTAACAGTTCGCCTTCCACCCCATTCGCATCAGCCTCTCCTTGGTACGCAGGTACAAAGGTTTGTGCCGTTCTATGGTGAAGACCTTTACACCGATTGCCGATAGAACAGCCGTCTGGAACCCGCTACCGGTGCCGATCTCCAGGACCTTCATACCCGGCTGAAGTTCCAGCAGACCGGTCTGGAAGGCCACCGTATAGGGCTGTGAAATGGTTTGCCCGCAACCGATCGGGAACGCGGAATCCGAATATGCGTGTTGCAGGAAGGCGGTGTCGTCGATGAACTGGTGCCTGGGAATGCGCCCGATGGCGTCCAGCACCTTTTCGTCCGTTACGCCCTTGCGTCGCAACTCATCCACCAACTGCTTGCGTAGCCCCTGATGCCTGTAATTGTCCTCCATGTCCGATAGCGGCAAAGGTAATCCTGAAGTTCCGCGCCGATCGGAAGCCCTACTTTTGCCGCCGTTCCTGAAACGACGAGGGGACCACCAGCCAAGCAATCCAGTATGTCAGCACCTCTCCGGATCGGCGTGATCGGCGCAGGCCATCTCGGCCGCATCCACATCCAACAGATCCGGGAACTTCCGGAGTGGGAACTCGTAGGCTTCCATGATCGCGATACCGCACGTTGCGCAGCGATCGGTTCCGAATTCGGGGTGCGGTCCGTAGCGGATGTGGAAGAGTTGATGGCATCCGTGGATGTCATCGATATCGTTACCCCGACCTTGACACACCATGAGCTGGCTGCAGCAGGACTGGCGAAGGGCAAGCACGTGTTCATCGAAAAGCCGCTCACGAATACGCTCGCCGAAGCGCAGGACCTGGTGCAACGTGCAGCTGTGGCTGGCAGGATGGTTCAGGTCGGCCATGTCGAGCGATTCAATCCGGCCTTCCAAGCGGCACGCCCCTTCCTCACCGATCCGATGTTCATCGAGACCCATCGCCTGGCCCAGTTCAATCCGCGAGGTACCGATGTGAGCGTGGTGCTCGACCTTATGATCCACGACATCGACATCGTGCTGCATGTCGTGAACAGTCCATTGATTCAGGTCAATGCCAGCGGCGTAGCGGTGGTGAGTGATACACCGGACATTGCCAATGCCAGGCTCGAGTTCGAGAACGGTTGTGTGGCGAACCTCACCGCCAGTAGGATCAGTTTGAAGAACATGCGCAAAAGCAGGTTCTTCCAGCGCGATGCCTACATCTCGGTGGATATGCTCACCAAAGAGACGGAGATCGTGCGCATGCGCACGGTGGAAGGAGAAGGCGATCCCTTCGCCGTTACGATCGATCTCGGTTCGGACAAAGGCCGCCGGCAGATCGAATTCGAGAAGCCCGCAGTGCCTACCACCAATGCGATCCGGGAGGAGCTGCGCGCTTTCGCGCGGTGTATCATGGACGGGTCAAGGCCTGTGGTGAGCATTGCTGACGGTGCGGCCGCTTTGGAGACCGCCCATCGCGTACTGGCCCGCATGGCGGAAAAAAGATCGTGAACCCATACTGATCGTTCTTTTCATGCGTTCGTTGCTACCTATGATGGAACCATACCGGTGGTTTGGTATTGCCGTGATCCTCTCGTCGGTGGCCTGCACCAAGGGCGACAAGGTCCCCTCGTATCTGGAGATACCGGCCGTTGGTGTGACCACCACCACGGACCAAGGTGCGGCCACAAGCAAGATCACCGATGTCTGGGTTTCGGTGAACGACGAATTGCTCGGTGTATGGGAACTCCCTGCGCGTATCCCAGCGCTGTACGAGGGGGATGTGCGCCTACGGATCGAGCCTGCCATCAAACGGAACGGCATGTTCGACGATCGCTTGCGGTATCCCTTCTACACCCCCTATACCGGTACGGCCGACCTAACTAAGAACGGCACCACGGTGGTGCAACCGCAGGTGAGCTATTCCGCTCAGTCCGTATTCTGGATCGAGGACCTGGACGATGCCGGTACGTTACTGAACGTCACCCCGGCCAGCGATACCACCTTGATCCGATATACCCCGGCGGAGGATCCCGACCTGGTGTTGGGAAACAGCGCATGTGGGGGGTTCGTGCTGGATCAACAACACGATTACATACGCTTGTTCACCGATGAGGATTTCGAGATCTATGGTGGTCCTGTCTTCCTCGAACTGGATTACCGTGCGGAGATCCAGTTCACGGTAGGGGTGCTGTACGTGAGCAATGGCGTCGCACGGAACGACCCCTACGTGTATGTGGCCCCCACCGTGGCATCCTCGGGACAGGCCATCTGGAAGAAGATCTACATCGACCTTTCCCCGGTGTTCAATACGACCATTAGCCAGCGTGACATCTACTTCGAAGCAACGCTACCCGGTGGACTGCAATCGGCGCAGGTGCTGTTCGACAATATCAAACTTGTTCGAGCGCTGCCATGATGGATCGCAGGCTGCAAGTGAGCAAGTACGTTGCGGCCGACCTGTTCGGCTCGGCAGCGGCCTGGACGCTGTTCTACCTGTATCGCAAGATCGTTCTCGAGCCTATCAAGTTCGGTTATGAAGTGCCGCTCGAGTTCGATGCCAACTACTTCAAGGGGCTGCTCATCATTCCCTTGTTCTGGTTCGGCCTGTACACCATAGTGGGTGGGTACCGCGATATTTTCAGGCGATACAGGACCAAGGAGTTGGGACAGACCATCCTGATCTCGTTGATCGGGGTGGTGGTGATCTTCTTCGTCCTGCTCCTGGACGACGAGGTTGCAGGCTACAAGTACTACTACCGTTCCTTCCTCGCGCTGTTCGGTCTCCACTTCGGCATCACATTCCTGCTCAGGTTCGCATTGACCAGTGCCACGGTGCGCAGGGTGCATGATCGCCTGATCGCATTCAACACGATCCTGGTGGGCGGCAACGAGCGGGCCATGGCCATCTACGAGGAGATCCAAAGCATGCCGAAATCCCCGGGGAACCGCTTCATCGGTTTCGCCAACGTGAACGGCGGGGACCAACTGCTAAGCAAGGTCGGTCTGCCCCGTTTGGGCAAGTGGAACGAGCTGCGCAGGGTGATCGAGGAACACCAGGTGGAAGAGGTGATCCTGGCGGTCGACTCCGGCGAGCATGACCACATCAGCCGTATCATGAACGAGCTCGAGGGCACCGGGGCACGGGTGAAAGTGATCCCGGACATGTACGACATCCTTTCGGGTTCCGTGAAGATGACGAGCATCTTCGGCACTCCCTTGATCGAGGTGAACCCCGAGATCATGCCGGCGTGGCAGTTCTCGCTGAAACGTGCGTTCGATATTTCCGTGAGTTTCGTGGCCTTGGTGCTGCTGACTCCCGTCTTCATCGTATTCGCTGTTCTGGTGCGCCTTTCAAGCCCGGGTCCTATCATCTTCAGCCAGGAACGGATCGGCAAATACGGGCGGCCCTTCTTCATTCATAAGTTCCGCACCATGTACTCCGATGCGGAGCACAACGGCCCCCAGCTGAGCAGCACCAGCGATCCGAGGATCACGCCCATCGGACGATGGCTTCGCAGGACCCGGATGGACGAGTTGCCCCAATTCTGGAACGTCCTGAAAGGGGATATGAGCATGGTGGGGCCACGCCCGGAGCGCCAGTTCTTCATCGATGCCATCATGAAGGTGGCCCCGCACTATCGTCATTTGCACAAGGTGCGGCCCGGCATCACCAGTTGGGGGCAGGTCAAATTCGGCTATGCCGAAAATGTGGACCAGATGGTGCGCCGCTTGAAGTACGATATCCTGTACATCGAGAACATGAGCCTGGCAGTGGACCTGAAGATCCTGGCCTATACCGTGCTGATCATCCTGAAAGGCGACGGCAAATAGGGCACGGTGATCCCATTCCATCTACGGACGGCCCACGCTTCCTAGTTCTCGAACACCGCTCAGTATCTTGCCACCCTGTCCGGTGAGCTGGAAGTACCATGAGCGAACGACTGGCGAAGATCCCTCAACTGGATGCGCTGCGGGCCATCGCCGCTGCATTTATCATCCTGTACCACTTTCTACCCAGCTTCGACCTTGGTGGTGTCCCCTACGGTTGGCTGGGTGTAGACCTATTCTTCGTGATCTCGGGCTATTTGATCACGGCGATCCTAATCCGCCAAAGGTCCTCCGTCGCCGGCCGTTGGCAAGTGCTGCGGAATTTCATCATCAAGCGGTCACTGCGTTTGTTCCCAGCGTATTTCCTGTTCATCACGGTATTCGCCGTCCTCATGCCAACGACGGGGTTGTGGTCCTGGGACCCCGGGCAGTCCATCTGGTACTATACCTATACCTCGAACATCCTGGTCTTCCTTGAAGGGCCAAGGGCCTGGCACTTGACACACCTATGGAGCCTCGCGGTGGAGGAACAGTTCTATTTGATCTGGCCCTGGCTGGTGCTTTTCCTATCCACCAAGTGGTTGCAGCCTGTGCTCGTATCCTTGGTGGTCCTGTCGTTCTGCATCAAATCCTTCTCCGGGATCGAGGGTGTACGGTTATTGACCTTTTCGCATTTCGATACGCTGGGTGCGGGCGCATTAATGGCTCTGAACGGAACCGTCGTGTCCCGCGTGGTTCGGATCATGCAACGGCATACCATGCTGCTCATCGCATCGAGCGTCGGTATGCTCGTCGTGTACGCATGGGTGTATCAGCTGGACGCATTGAAATTCGGGGCACAGTTGCTGCTGACCTCATCGCTGGTCGTTGGTAGCATCCAGGGTTTTCGTGGAGACTTTGGAAAGCTACTGGATATGCACTGGCTGGGGCATGCGGGTCGGATCAGTTACGGGCTGTACCTGTACCACAAGCCGATCCCCTTGCTCTTGAAGCTCACGCTGGCCGAGTTGGGCTGGTCGTTTCCCGGATGGAGCTTGCTGGCCTTCTCCCTTGCGCTCACCATCGTCATTGCGGAACTCTCGTTCCGGTTCCTTGAAGCGCCCTTCTTGCGTTTGAAGGAACGCTTCGATCTTTAGGACCATCGACCAAGGCACTGGGACATCCGATCTACTTTAGCCCTCCCAATCGAAAAGAACATGAGGATCTCCGTTATAGGTGCCGGCCAAATGGGCAATGGCATTGCGCACGTGTTCGCACAGAGCGGACACTCCGTTACGCTCATCGACATCGACCAAGCGGGCTTGGAAAAAGCCCTTGCCACCATCGGGAAGAACCTGGACCGTCAGGTGGCCAAAGGAAGCATCAGCGAAGAAGACAAAAATGCGACCCTGGCGCGGATAGCCACCAATACGGATATCGCCGTGGGCGTGAAGGATGCCGAGCTTGCCGTGGAAGCCGCCACGGAGAACGTGGACCTGAAGCTCAAGATCTTCAGGGACCTGGACAACAATGCCCCTGCGGGATGCATCCTGGCCACCAACACCAGCAGCATCAGCATCACACGCATCGCTGCGGTGACCAGGCGTCCCGGCCAAGTGATCGGGATGCACTTCATGAACCCGGTGCCCGTGATGAAGTTGATCGAGGTGATACGCGGCTATGAGACAACGGACGCTGTCACCACAACGGTGGTCGACCTGGGGCGTGCGATCGGCAAAGTGCCGGTAACGGTGAACGACTACGCCGGGTTCGTCGCCAATCGTATCCTGATGCCCATGATCAACGAGGCGGTCGAGACCTTGTTCCAGGGTGTTGGTGGTGTTGCGGAGATCGATTCCATCATGAAACTCGGTATGGCGCACCCCATGGGTCCACTGCAGTTGGCCGATTTCATCGGTCTGGATACCTGCCTCGCCATCCTTCGGGTGCTGCACGAAGGCCTCGGCAACCCGAAGTACGCTCCCTGCCCATTGTTGGTACAAATGGTATCGGCCGGTAAGCTTGGCGTCAAGTCCGGTGAAGGCTTCTACCGCTATACCGCAGGTAGCAAGGAATTGGTCGTGGCTCCGGCCTTTGCTTGATAGCCGGTTACGGATCGGGCCATTGGATCAGTCGGCAATGCCAGTCACAAGGGACCCTGTTATCGTGCGACCGGCTGTTCCGCAGGATGCCGGCTTGTTGCGCTCGATCGCTCGG
>JBIIYD010000151.1:0-7437 GCA_044347005.1 Flavobacteriales bacterium
GCTGCAATCGGCTCAAGCTTTGGTACAACCCGTTCACCTGCGCCATCAATTCCTCGTGCTTCCCGCTCTCCACAATGGTCCCCTTGTCCAGCACCAGTATCCTGTCCGCGTTACGGATGGTGCTTAGTCGGTGCGCGATCACCAGGCTGGTGCGGCCTTTCATCAATTCCTCCAAAGCGTCCTGCACCAAGCGCTCGCTCTCGCTATCCAGCGCGCTGGTGGCTTCGTCGAGGATCAGGATCGCCGGGTCCTTCAACACGGCGCGGGCAATGGCGATCCGTTGGCGTTGACCACCGCTCAGTTGTACGCCGCGCTCACCCACCACGGTGTCGTAGCCTTCGGGGAAGGTGCTGATGAAGTCGTGCGCATTGGCCTTGCGCGCTGCGGCTTCGATCATGTCCTGTGAGGCCTTCGGATCACCGTATGCGATATTCTCGCGGATGCTTCCACCGAACAGGATCACTTCCTGCGGCACGATGGCCATCCGGTCGCGTAGGGCTGTGAGCGGGTATGTGCTGGCTTCCTGTCCATCGATGAGCAGGCTGCCTGAAACGGGATCGTAGAAGCGCAACACCAAGGAGGCGATGGTGCTCTTTCCCGCGCCGCTGGGGCCCACCAGCGCGATGCGCTGCCCGGGTTCAGCGGTGAAGCTCACGTCGCGAAGCACGGGCATATCGGGCCTTGACGCGTAGTGGAAGGACACGTTCCTGAATTCGATACGGCCCCGTATCTGGAGTGTTTCGGTCTTGGGTGCAAGGCTGATAGTCTCGGCAGTCTCGTCATGGATGTCCATCAAACGTTCGGTGGCACCGATGGCCTTCAGCATCTGGGTGACGTATTCCGGGATGCTGCCGATGCTGGCGCCGATGAACACGGTGTACATGATGAAGGTGAAGAGCTGCCCTGTGCTGAGCACACCCTCTTCCTTCAAGTGAACGCCCCGCCAGATCACCAGCACGATGGCGCCGAACATGCACAGGATGATGAAGGATACGAAGGCCCCACGCCAGCGCGCACCCTTCATGGCCAGTCCGCGCGCGGCGGTCACGGCCTTGTTGTAGCGCAGCGCTTCCCAAGCCTCGTTGGCGAAGGCCTTCACGCTCTGGATGCCTTGGAGCGTCTCATCGACCACCACGTTCGTATCGGCTATGCGGTCCTGTACATCCTTGCTCAGCCGCTGGATGAAGCGCCCGAAGATGACGGCCACGATGGCCACGACCGGTATGGAGGCGAGCATGGTGAGCGTGAGCTGCGCGGAAAGGGTGGTGAGCAGCACCAGCCCGACGCTGATAATGATGAGTTGCCGCACCAACTCGGCGAGCGTGGTGGTGAAGGTGTCCTGCAACAAGGCGACATCCGCACTGATGCGGCTGTTGAGCTCGCCGACCCTCCGCGTGGCGAAGAAGGTCATGGGCAGTTTCAGCAGGTGCTCGTAGGTGTCCTGCCGCAAACGCGCCAGCATGTGCTCGGTAACGTAGGAGAAGAGGTAGATGCGCCCAAAACCCAGCACAGCCTGCAACGCGAACACGCCCACCAGCAGTAACGCGACCGAATCGATGTTCCCCAGGTCGAGCAAGGCTTCCGCGTCCTTGGGTAGTTCGCCTTTGGTGGCATCCACCAGCTTGCCCATCAGTCCGGGGAACACCATGCTCAGCAGGCTGGTGCCCAACAGAAGCAGCATCCCGAATGCGAAGGCCACACGGTACGGACGCAGGTAACGGAACAGCCGGAAGAACTTGCGCAGGGTGCTCTTGCTCAGCTTCGCGGGCTTGGCGTCGTCGTCGCGGTTCCTATTCCTTCGAGATGCCATGCGGGCTCAGAACAGCTTGGAAAGATCGTTGGTTCAGGTCTGAAATGAGCACATGGCCACATGAGCACATGGCCAAACGCTCACACGGCTTCCCCGTGGATCTTCAACATCCTATCCGCAATGTGGTCGAAGAGGTTCTTCAAGGGCTTCTCCACCATCATTTTGATGAACGGATTGATGTCGCCGTTGAACTCCATCCAGGCCGTGGTCTTGCCATCGGTCTCCTTCAGGTGGGCGTCCAATGTGAAGGGGAAGGGGCTGCGTTCGGTGGCCTTCAACTTCAGCAGCTCGGGCTCGGTTCCACCGTCCAGCTTCAATCCGATCGTGGCCGCGCCCTGCACCTTGAAGGAGCACGAGGTACCATCGCTGGTCCACTCGCTGATGCGGCCCAAGGGCAGCAACTGCTCGAAGTTGTTCATGTCCTGGAGAAATGCGAAAAGCTCCTTGGCCGGTTTCGCGATCTCGACCTGCTTGCTCTGGATATTCGTCATGGATGGGTCGTCTCAGGCCGATGGCCTTCATCGGCAAGTAGGAAAGTGAATGATGGTCGGGTAAGGGCCTATGCTTTGACGTGTTCGCCCCAGGTGGCCGGAGCCTTGCGCCATTCGTTCAGGGGGGCCAGGTCCTTTTCGGTGATGTAGTCGCTGCGCAAGGCCTGGTCGAGCAGCACGCTGTAGTTGGTCAGCGAGTGCAACTTCACCTTCTCGGCCGCAAAGGCTTTGGCCGCCTCTTCGAATCCATAATTGAAGATGCTCACCATGCCCTTCACTTCGCAGCCCACTTCGCGCAAGGCGCGCACGGCGTTCAAGCTGCTCTTGCCGGTGCTCACCAGGTCTTCCACCACCACCACGCTGCGGCCGACGGTAAGGTCGCCTTCCACCTGGTTCTGCAGTCCGTGCCCCTTGGCATCGCTGCGCACGTAGATGAACGGCAGCCCCAGGTCGTGTGCCACCAACGCGCCGTGGGCAATGCCACCGGTGGCCACGCCCGCGATCATGTCCGGTCGCCCGAACTCGCTGTTGATCACGTGCACGAACTGCTGCCGGATGTAGGTGCGTACGACCGGGTAGGAGAGGGTCTTGCGGTTGTCGCAATAAATGGGCGACTTCCATCCCGAAGCCCAATGGAAAGGCTTTTGCGGGCTAAGTTTGATCGCTTTTATCTGCAGGAGGAATTCTGCGATCTTCAGCGCAGGATCAAGGCTCGAAGGCATGCAACGAAGGTATGATGTTTACATGGAGGGCAAGCCGTTGGTGATCGCCGACGAGGCGCCCGATGCCGCACTTCCTGCCCAGTGGTTGGCGCTGCGGGTCGATGATCCACGGGAGATCGCGGAGGTCGCGAGGGTGTTGATAACTTCCAAGGACCTCCGGGGCGCATACCTCTTCCCGGGGCCCGGCATCGAGGTCTGGAAAGCCTTCAAGCGCCAGAATGTACGCGTGAAGGCGGCCGGTGGCATCGTGGTCGATGAGCGGGGAAGGCTGCTGGCCATACGTAGGCTGGGGCGTTGGGACCTGCCCAAAGGCAAGGTGGAGCATGGCGAATCCATGGACGAGGCAGCTGTGCGCGAGGTGCAGGAGGAGTGCGGCATCGATGGCATCCGGCTCGGGCCCCTGCTCGCACGCACCTGGCATACCTATCCGCGCAATGGGGAGCAGCACCTGAAACACACCGACTGGTTCCTGATGCATACCTCGTCGGACCAGCCCTTGGTACCCCAACACGAGGAGGACATCGAAGAAGTGCGCTGGGTGGAACGATCGGAGGCTTCCATGTTGCGCAATGACACCTACGCCTCACTGCTGCCGGTGATAGCCGCTTGGGAGGAGTTGCAGGCTTGACCCCTTCCCCGCGATCAGTCGTCCCAGACCTTGGTCTTTCCCTGTTCCTCGGCCTGTACCCGGGCCTTGTGGAAGATCTCGCCCAGTCCATGGCTGGGCAGCGGGGCCGGTGAGGCCACCAGTACGCCGTCCTGCAAGAGTATCACAGCGGGCAGGCTGCGCAGGCGGAGGTCCTCACGCAACTGTTGCTCGGCCTCTGCGTGCAGCCATCGCAGCCCCGTGTTCGGGTGCAGCTTCAGGTAGGAGCCCAGCGTTTCCAGGTCCTTGTCCAAGCTGATCATCACGATGGGGATCAAGCCATTGTACTCCTTCTGCAGCTGTTCCATACCCGCCACCTCCAGTTCACAATAGGTGCACCAGGTGGCAGTGAACATCAGGCAAACGGGGCCTTCCATGAGGTCGTCCACAGGATCCCCGTTCAGGTCCTCCAGGAGCATGGGGGGCAGCTCGGATCCCTGGCTCATGGCGCTCAGGTCCCAGAACATGTTCCTGGCCAATACCCGGTGCTCGGCATACATGGATTGTTGTGTGGCCTGCTCCAGGATGCGCAGCAGTTGGTCGCGGGGGAACAACTTGCTGTTGGCCCCCAGATAGATCTGGTCCAACATCACCAGTTCGGCGAGACGGTCGTCGTGCTGCAGGAAGTCGTGGCGCGCCAGCACGGTCTTCACACTGTCCATATCGCCCACCGCCAGTGCGTGCTTGAGGTCGTTGGCGTGGTAGCGATAGCCATAAGCAACCAGGTGCTCATCGAACATGTCCCGCAGCCACCGGACATATTCCGGGTTGTCGTACAGCACTGGTCGTTCCTTCAGGTAACGGACGTACAGTGCGCTGTCGTTCGCGCGAGGTCCCTGGCGCAATCCTGCAACCCCGTATTCCAAGTAGCGATCGAACCAGGGGGCATCGATGCCCGCATAGAAGCGGCGCAGCTTATGCTCGAAGGTGTCGATGCGTGCAGCGGACATGTCCGGGGTCACGAACAGGGTGGCGGGGCGTTGGGTGGTATCACCCGGGATGGTGTCCTTGCGCTTCACCTCCACGGCCTGCATGCCGGCCACGGCGTCGGTGGCAAGGTCTTCCAAGAGGAAATCATCGAGCCGTTCGTTCAGGTCCGAGGTCAGGGCGTTGATGTCCAGCGGCGCCATGTCGGTGAAGGCGATCGGCACCTTGTTGGTCCGGTTCAGGCTGCGCGGTACCAAAGGGTCCCGTCCCGGCCACTCCACGTTCAGCACGCTGCCTGGCCTTGCGTAGAGGTCCGCCAGGTCATCACCGATGCGAAGCTGCATGCGCCCGGTGCCGCTTACCTCGCCGGTCAATGTGGCCTTCCCGGCATCGTCCAGCAAGGCTTCCGCCATGCGGATCGTGCGCAAGGTGAAGAGGTCGTCGTACCGGTACAGCATGATCACCTTGCCGGCATCGTGCGGTGCGGTGACGTGCACGGTGAACGTACCCGCCAGCGCGGGCAGATGCAACAGGATCAATGGTATCGCGAAGCGGAAGGAACGCATCAACGGATGGAGCGGATGTCCATGGGCACCAACGCGGATACATCGGCCTTATTGGCGATCAGTTCCCGCACGATGGTGCTGCTGATGTGGGCATGTTCCGGCGCCGAGGGCAGGAAGATGGTCTCCACGCCGGCCAGGTCGCGGTTCATCAATGCGATGCTCCGTTCGAAGCCATGGTCCGTGCTGTTGCGGATGCCGCGCAGGATGAAGGTGGCGCCCACCTTGCGGCACAGGTCCACCGTGAGCCCTTCGAAGGAAACGGCCTCCACTTGGGGCGCATCGCTGAAGGCTTCCCGGATCCAGGCGAGCCGCTGCTCCACGGTGAACATGGTCTGTTTGGAGCTGTTCACGCCCATGCCCACGATCACTTTGCTGAACAGTGGCAGTGCGCGACGGACGATCGATACGTGACCGATCGTGATGGGGTCGAACGTACCGGGGAATACGGCGATGGGGCTGCTCATGGGTTTTCCGCAGGGGCGGCGGTGGCTGCGTGTTTCGACTGGAAGAAGCTGAAGCGGATGAGGCCGTACTTGCGTGTTACCAGATGACCCGCCACATGGCTCAGGTCCAGTTTCTCCGAATGTTCCACGATCAGCACGCCATCGGGTTCCAACAGGTCCGCTCCTAGTACCAAGGTAGGTATGCGCGCGATGTCCTCCAGGTGGAAGGGCGGGTCGGCGAACACGATGTCATAGCGCCCCCGGTGGTTCCGGAGGAACTGGAACACGTCGTTCCGCAAGGCCCTCCACCCACCGGTACCCAGTTCCTTGGCGGTGCGTTCCATGAAGGCCACCAGCTTGCGGTCCTGTTCCACGCTCAACGCTTCCTGTGCCCCGCGCGAGAGGAATTCCAGCGATATGCTGCCCGTACCGGCGAAGAGGTCGAGCACCCGGATGCCGTCCAGTACGTGGTTGTGCTGCAGCACGTTGAACAGGCCTTCCTTGGCGAAATCCGTTGTGGGCCTGGCCTCCATTCCGTGTGGAGGATTCAGCCTGCGGTTGCGGTATTTGCCGCCTACGACACGCATGCGAACTGCTCCAGGGCGGCCATCCAACGGTAGGCTTTGCCTTCGGTGGTCGTGTTATCGTGCTTCCAAGGCAGCTCGCTCGCGGGTCGACAATCGTTCACGTAGCGCCCCAGCAGGTCCCGTTCCGCATCGCTCAGGTGCGTTCCGCCATAGCACAAGCGGATCGCCGATGGCGCCTGTCCGGTGCGCTCCAGCGCGAGCAGGGTGAAGTACAGCACATCGTGCGCCGAGCGTGCCGGGTAGGTGTTGCTCAACAGGAGTGATCCGCGGTCGACCACCGCAACATCGAGGCGGTCGGCACCACGGTGCAGCAGGATCACGGCCCTGTCGGCCCCCAAGGCTTTGGCACTGCGCACCATCAGGCCCTGCATGGGCAGTGCCCGTGCATGCGGAAAGCGCTGGAGGACATCATGCTCCTCGCGGTCGTCGTGGACGTAGATGCAGGTGGCGCCAAGGCTTCGAACGGGTTCGTCGCGCATGGCCCCGCTGGGTATGCCCCCATGCACCAAGGCCAGGTGGCTTCCTTCGCTCCCCGGCGCCAAGGCCCCGTCGGGCACCAGTGTGCTCCATTCGGGCAGCGACACGAAGCTTACCGTGACCGGTTGATGTGGCAGGTCCGGCTCTGCAAGGACCCGGGCGCCCTTACCCCACCAGAGCGCAACAGGTTCACCGGTCTCGATGGAATGCGCGCAGCAGGCGGTAAGGCCCTGCCCGGTCAGGATGCTCAGGTGCCAGGCCCGTTCGCGCTCAGGCTCGAACCGGGGCGACCGATGGCTCCCGTGCTCCATGGCCTTACTCCCCGCTCCAGTTGCCGGCGGTGCTGGCCTTTTCCATGTTGCCCACCATCAGCGTATCGCCCTCCACCATAGGTTTGGGGTCCTTGGCCAGGAATACGGGTACGTTGCGACCGCTGCTGCTGATCACGCCGGCCTTCAACATCCAAGGCATATCGCTCGTGGGCGAGTTGATGAACTTGTCGGCATCGAAGGGATAGACGCGGCCCTCCTGCGCTTTGGCGGTGCGGAACAACGAATCCAAGGCTGGGGCCTGGATGGTGTCACGCACGATGAGGCCCAACTTCAGGGCATCCAGTTCGGTTAGCGTGTCGGGCACCTGGCCGATGGCGCGTACCATTGGGATGGTGCCGCTCTTCACGAAGTCGCGCAGCATGTTCAGGTCGCCGGTGAAGGTGCCGTTCGCCTGGCGGAAACCGAGTTGAGCGGTGCGCAGGTCCTTCAGCCCCTG
>JBIIYD010000150.1:0-7437 GCA_044347005.1 Flavobacteriales bacterium
GGTCCATGGTTGCGGATTTGATGCCGCAATCACGCATCCTTAAAGCTGGGGATCAAGTACCCACCACGCCGATCGATCAACCGCCCTTCGTGGATTCAAGACCCGATAGCCCTGGTTCTCCGGGTTAGAGCGCTCGCCCTTGGACAGGGCGGTCTTCAGCAGGATGCGATCCACCGGCGGGTGGGCATGCTGGAGCAGGTCCTTCCGCTGGCCGGGGATGATGTACAGGGTTTTGATGTAGATGGCGAGCAACTTGGCGCCCTGTCCGAAGGTGAGCGCCACCCCGTTCTTCTTCGCCGCTTTGATCACAGCCTGCACCATCTTGGGGTGCCACTCGTCGTATTCCGTATGCGAGGCAAAGCGCGTTGCCAATGCAGTCTCCAAATCCGCCGAGACGATGGTCCTGTAAACGTTACCCATCTTGGCACCTACCGTACCACGGTCAATGGCGCGTGCACACGTCCATGCTGCAAAGCGCAGACGGTGTTCATGCATATCGTATTGCCCGGCCTTCGTCATGTAGGGAGCAAACATCTTTGGATCGCCCTCAACATCCTATCCGCCTTCCGCATCCTTTATCCGCTTGGCCTTACCTTGGCGCTCCCAAGCCACGCTTACTCATGATCACCCAGAAGATCCGTAGCCTGCGCGAGCTGCGCAACTACCGGCAGGAGTACATGGCCGAGCAGCTGGGCATTTCGCAGAACGCCTACAGTCGCCTGGAGAACGGGGAGACCAAATTGGACGTGGAGCGCCTGCGCAAGGTCGCCGAGGTGCTGGAGGTGGGGGTGGAGGACCTATTCAATCCGGAGGCGCTGGTGTTCAACACGCACAACCAGCAGGGTTCCAACGGCCTGCATGTGGAGCACCACCAGACGGGCATTTCCGAGGAGGCGTTGCGGCTGATCACCGAGCGCTACGAGGCCCACTTGAACGAGCTGCGGGCCATCAATGAGCGGCTGCTGCGGGTGGTGGAGCGGATGGGGGCTTGGCTTTCGTTACGCGAGTTCCCCGCCTGGCGTTCCTTGCGGAAGTAGCAGGGGTGATCGACCGCCCTCCCGCCGTCCTTCGGTACCTTCGCGCCTGCCTACCTGTGGTATGGCATCGAAGCGCCAGACCCTGTGAAGTCCCCCGCCCGCCATACCGTCACCGCCGCCCTGCCCTACGCCAACGGCCCCCTGCACATCGGCCACATCGCCGGTGCCTACCTGCCTGCGGACATCTACGTGCGCAACCTGCGCCAGCGGGGCAAGGAGGTGCTCTTTATCTGTGGCAGTGACGAGCATGGGGCGGCCATCACCATCCGCGCGATGAAGGAGGGCACCACGCCACGCGCCATCGTGGACAAGTACCACGCCCTGATGGGCCAGGCCTTCCAGGACTTCGGCATCCACTTCGACATCTACCACCGCACCAGCAGCGAGCTGCACACCGAGACCAGCCAGCAGTTCTTCCTGAAGCTCCATGAGAACGGCGCCTTCACCCAGCAGGAGGAGCAGCAGTACTACGATGAGGAGGCCAAACAATTCCTGGCCGACCGCTACATCATGGGCACCTGTCCCACCTGCGGGAATGCCGATGCCTACGGCGACCAGTGCGAGAAATGCGGCAGTGCCCTCAGCCCCAAGGACCTCATCGAGCCGCGGAGTACGCTGAGCGGTGCCAAGCCCGTGCTGAAACCCACCACGCACTGGTACCTCCCCATGGAGCGCAGCCAGCAGTGGGTGGAGGAATGGATCAATACCGGTGTGCTGGACGGTAAGCCCCACCACGACCCCAAGGAGTGGAAGGCCCCGGTACTGGGCCAGTGCAACAGCTGGCTGAAGGACGGCCTGCGCCCGCGCGCCATGACGCGTGACCTGGACTGGGGCGTGCCCGTGCCCCTGCCCGGCGCCGAAGGCAAGGTGCTGTACGTGTGGCTGGATGCGCCCATCGGCTACATCAGTGCCACGCGCCAGTGGGCCCAAGACAAGGGGCAGGATTGGGAGAAATGGTGGAAGGCCGAGGACACCCGTTTGGTGCAGTTCATCGGCAAGGACAACATCGTGTTCCACTGCATCATCTTCCCGATCCTCCTGAAGCTGCATGGTGGCTACATCCTGCCGCAGAACGTGCCTGCCAACGAGTTCCTGAACCTGGAAGGCAAGAAGATCAGCACCAGCCGCAACTGGGCGGTGTGGCTGCACGAGTACCTGGAGCGCTGGCCCAACAGGCAGGACGAACTGCGCTATGCATTGGCCAGCATCATCCCCGAATTCCGCGATAGCGAGTTCACCTGGAAGGATTTCCAGGACAAGAACAACAACGAACTGGTGGCCATCCTGGGCAACTTCGTGCAACGCGTGTTCGTGCTGTGCCATAAGTACTATGAAGGCAAAGCGCCACGCCCCACCACGCCGAACGAAGCCGAGGCGCAGGACGTGGCGTTGTGGAGCGCGGTCCATGCCAGTGTGGAGGACATCGCGAAGCAGACCGATGCGTTCCGTTTCCGCGATGCATTGCAGGCCGCAATGAACGTGTCCCGGGCTGGCAACAAATACCTCAGCGACAACGAGCCTTGGAAGTTGGAGAAGACCGACCCCGAGCGCACGCGTACAATCCTGCTCAACAGCCTCAACATCACGGCTGTGCTGTCGATCGTGCTCGAGCCCTTCCTGCCACACACGGCGGCGAAGCTGCGCACCATGTTGGGCATCGGCGTGCTGCCTTGGGAGGATGCGTTCCGCAAGGACCTCGTAGGCCCCGGGCAGGGGCTGGCCAAGGCCGAGCACCTCTTCAAGCCCATTGCCGACGAGGAGATCCAGTTGGAGGTGGACCGATTGCATGCCCCGGCCGCATCCGAACAAGAGGCTGTTGGCGGGAATACGACCCCATCACAGGCGGCCACCGCACAGCCTGCGGCACATGGACAAGCGGGACGCTTGTCGGACATCACCTTCGACGATTTCGCCAAGCTGGACCTGCGCGTGGGCACCATTACCGCGGCGGAAAAAGTGCCCAAGGCGGACAAGCTGATGAAACTGACCATCGATCTGGGCGAGGCCTCACCTCGCACGGTGGTCAGCGGTATCGCCATGCACTACGCGCCGGAGGAATTGCCGGGCCGGCAGGTGGTGCTGGTGGCCAACCTGGAGCCGCGCAAGATGCGCGGTGTGGAAAGCCAGGGCATGGTGTTGATGGCCGAGGACACGAACGGCAAGCTGGTCTTCGTGCAGCCCAGGGACATCATCGCCCCCGGTTCGGAGGTGCGGTGAGCAGGCCTATGGGATCCACTTGATCTTCGAGAAATCCGGCCTGCGTTTCTCCAGGAAGGCATTTCGTCCCTCCTTGGCCTCTTCGGTCATGTAGGCCAGGCGTGTAGCCTCACCGGCGAAGACCTGCTGCCCCACCATGCCATCATCGGTGAGGTTGAAGGCGAACTTCAGCATCTTGATGGAGGTGGGCGACTTGGCAAGGATGTCCTGCGCCCATTCCCACGCCGTGGCCTCCAATTCGGCATGCGGCACCACCGCGTTCACCATGCCCATTTCATAGGCGTGCTGTGCACTGATGTCGCGGCCCAGGAAGAAGATCTCGCGTGCGCGTTTCTGACCCACCATCTTGGCGAGGTAGGCGCTACCGTACCCACCGTCGAAGCTGGTGACATCGGCATCGGTCTGCTTGAACACCGCGTGTTCCCTGCTGGCCAGTGTCAGGTCGCACACCACGTGCAGGCTGTGGCCACCACCCACGCACCATCCGGGCACCACGGCGATCACCACCTTGGGCATGAAGCGGATGAGCCGCTGCACTTCGAGGATGTTGAGCCGGGGCATGCCCGCATCGTCCACATAACCCTGGTGGCCGCGCGCGCGCTGGTCGCCACCGCTGCAGAAGGCCCAGCCGCCGTCCTTGGGGCTGGGTCCCTCGGCACTGAAGAGCACTACCCCGATGGAGGTGTCCTGGTGCGCATCGTGAAAGGCCTCCAGCAGCTCGCCCACGGTGTGGGGGCGAAAGGCGTTGCGCACTTCGGGCCGGTTGAACGCGATGCGGGCCACGCCGCCGCTCTTGCGGTAGGTGATGTCCTGGAACTGCTTCGCGGTGCGCCACTCCGGAGCGGGTACGGCGGACTTCATGCGGGCCTTGGTCATAGGGCGATGGATGGTGAGGGGGCAAATATCGGCAGCATCGGGCCTGCCGGTCCGGCTTCAAGGGCACCGGACCCATGAACGAACAATTTACCCCTGTCGGGCATTCAACTCCGGTCGATACCTTTACCCCTTCCTTCTTCCAAGGACCGAAGTGGACATCGGCACCCTTGAACATGACCAACCTTGAACCCTTTACCCTAAATCACGCTTGACCCCATGAAGCAACTATTACGCCTTTCGGCCCTTGTCCTATCCCTGTTAGCGGGGGATATGGCCTCGGCGCAATGCACCCCGGTGGATTGCCTTTCCTCGCTGCCGCCATTCGGAGGCGTTTGTCCGGGCGATCTGCCTGAAGGTCGGGTGAACGTGGCTTACAATGCCTCCCTATCGTTCCACGTGACCAACGAGTGTTTTGCCGCTACGCTGTTGGATCCCACTCTCACCGGTGTGGGGGTGCGCATTACACAGTTGAACACCTTCACCTTTACCAACCTACCCGCAGGACTGGGCGGTGCCACCAGCGCACCCACCTATGCCCCGCCGGCCAATGGTTGTGCTTCGGTCTCCGGTACACCTACCGAGGCCGGCGTGTTCGATGCAACGATCGGCATCCTGGCCAACGTGGTGGCGTATCCGTTCTCCCTGGCATGCGGAGGTTTTTCCGTGAACCAGAACGGTAACGCCATCGACGAGGTCCGTGTGATCACCATCCTTCCCGACCCCACCTTCACCGGTGTTTCCGGTGCGTACTGTGTTACGGACGGCGCAGTGGCCCTTACGGCGACCGGCACGCCCGGCGGCGAATTCAGCGGCCCTGGTGTGGTTGGCAGCACCTTCGACCCGGCCCTGGCCGGTGTGGGTAACCACTCGATCACTTACACTGTAAGCGCCCAGCAAGGTGCTGCCGTAGCCCCGGCTACCGACAGCTTCACCATCGTGGTGGAAGTGAACGATGCCTGCATTAGTACCTGCGACGCACTCGCCGGCACCCTGACCGCAACCGGCGAGCCTTGCTTGCTCGATGGCGAAGCTACGCTGACGGCCACTGCCGACGGAAATGCAGTTGTTCCTGCTGGCTACCAAACGGTTTATGTGCTTACCGAAGGTGCCGGTCTGGTAATCATCAACGCTGGTTCTTCCCCTGAATTCACGGTGGATGCCGCAGGTACCTACACCATCCACACCTTGGTGTACGACCCCAACACGCTCGACCTCAGCATTGTTGAACTGGGTGTTACCACCGGTTTCGATGTGAACGGCCTGCTGATCCAAGGTGGCGGTACGATCTGTGCCAGCCTCGATGTGGCCGGTGCCCCCTTCACGGTGGAAGCTTGCGTGGTGACCTGCGATGCGCTCGCCGGCACGCTCACCGCCGATGGTGGGCCCTGCCTGCTCGATGGTGCAGCCACGCTGACGGCCACTGCCGACGGAAATGCAGTTGTTCCTGCTGGCTACCAAACGGTTTATGTGCTTACCGAAGGTGCCGGTCTGGTGATCATCAACGCTGGTCCTTCCCCTGAATTCACGGTGGATGCCGCAGGTACCTACATCATCCACACCTTGGTGTACGACCCCAACACGCTTGGGCTCGGCGGCATCGAATTCGGTGTAACCACCGGCTTCGAAGTGAACGCTGTGCTGATCCAAGGTGGTGGCACGATCTGCGCCAGCCTGGACGTTGCCGGTGCACCCTTTACGGTGGAAGCATGCGTTGTTACCTGTGACGCACTGGCCGGTACCCTTACCGCTGATGGCGAGCCCTGCCTGGCCGACGGCGAAGCAGTACTTAGCGCAACCGCCGACGGCAATGCCGTTGTGCCTGTTGGCTACCAAACGGTTTATGTACTTACCGAAGGCGCCGGCCTGGTGATCATGAATGCCGGCCCGAGCCCTGACTTTACGGTGGACGCCGAAGGTGACTACACGATCCACACCCTGGTGTACGACCCCAATACGTTGGACCTGGGCATCGTGGAGCTTGGTGTTACCACGGGCTTCGATGTGAACGGCTTGCTGATCCAAGGTGGCGGTACGATATGTGCCAGCCTCGATGTGGCCGGTGCCCCCTTCACGGTGGAAGCTTGCGTTGTGACCTGCGATGCGCTCGCCGGCACGCTCACCGCCGATGGTGAGCCCTGCCTGCTCGATGGTGCAGCCACGCTGACGGCCTCTGCCGACGGAAATGCAGTTGTTCCTGCTGGCTACCAAACGGTTTATGTGCTTACCGAAGGTGCCGGTCTGGTGATCGTGAATGCCGGTCCTGCTCCAGTGTTCCCAGTGGACGCCGAAGGCAGCTACACCATCCACACCTTGGTGTACGATCCCAACACGCTCGACCTTGGCATTGTTGAACTGGGTGTTACCACCGGTTTCGATGTGAACGGCCTGCTGATCCAAGGTGGCGGTACGATCTGTGCCAGCCTCGATGTGGCCGGTGCCCCCTTTACGGTGGAAGCTTGCGTTGTGACCTGCGATGCGCTCGCCGGCACGCTCACCGCCGATGGTGAGCCCTGCCTGCTCGATGGTGCAGCCACGCTGACGGCCACGGCCGATGGCAACGCTGTTGTGCCTCCCGGTTACCAAGTGGTCTATGCGCTTACCTCCGGCCCCGGCCTCGTAATCATTGCCGGTAACACCACCCCCGAATTCACGGTGGACGCCGAAGGTGACTACACGATCCACACCTTGGTGTACGACCCCAACACCCTTGACCTGAGCATCGTGGAATTCGGTGTTACCACTGGATTCGATGTGAACAGCCTGCTGATCCAAGGCGGCGGTAGCATCTGCGCCAGCCTCGATGTGGCCGGTGCTGCCTTTAGCGTTGAGCTTTGCTGCGACGCAGTGGCCGGCACCCTGAGTGGTGGCGGTGTGGCCTGCTTCGAGGATGGTGCGGCCACCCTTACCTCTACCCCTGACGGCAATGCCGAGGTACCTGCCGGATTCCAGACCGTTTACGTGCTTACCGAAGGCGCCGGACTGGTGATCATCAACGCTGGTGCCACCCCCGAATTCACGGTGGACGCCGAAGGTGACTACACGATCCACACCCTGGTGTACGACCCCAACACGTTGGACCTCGGTATCGTCGAGTTCGGCGTAACCACGGGCTTCGATGTGAACAGCCTGCTGATTCAAGGCGGCGGTGCCATCTGCGCCAGCCTCGATGTGGCCGGTGCGGCCTTTAGCGTTGAGCTTTGCTGCGACGCAGTGGCCGGCACCCTGAGTGGTGGCGGTGTGGCCTGCTTCGAGGATGGTGCGGCCACCCTTACCTCTACCCCTGACGGCAATGCCGAGGTACCTGCCG
>JBIIYD010000012.1:0-23828 GCA_044347005.1 Flavobacteriales bacterium
TGCAGCATGTCCGTGTAGCGTTCGTTGTACAGGCGGAACATCAGTTCGGCGAAGGAGGCATGATCACGCAACCACCCCCTGACCTCGGATTCCGGCACCAGCAGCAGTCGGGTGCTGCGTTCCGTGATCGCATTGATCCGGCTAGGAGAGCGACCGAGCAGTGCGGAAAAGCTCATGACACAGCTTTCCGCCGGTTGGATGTAGTACAGCAACAGCTCCTTTTCCTCGTGCCCGATGTACACGCGCACCAGGCCCTCCAGTACTACCGGCAATTCCTTCACATAGGCTCCTTCGCGCAGCAGTTCCGTGCCGCCGGGCACCTCCACCACACGTCCCTTGTCCAACATGGCTTCGATCAGCTCCCCGTCCAAGCCCGCGAGCGCCCTGCGCACCAACACATCATCCTCCATGGTCCGAAGGTAATCGGCCGGGTGTGCCTAAACTTGATGCCCCTTGACAGCCCGTAGCAACATCCGCCTTCAGACCTTGGTGCTTCTTGCCGGAGTACTGCTGATGGCAGTGAAGTTCCTGGCCTGGCGACTTACCCACAGCAACACCATCCTGAGCGATGCGCTGGAAAGCATCGTGAACGTGGTGGCGGGGGCCTTCGCGCTCTACAGCCTGATATTGGCGGCCAAGCCGCGCGACCGGGAACATCCCTACGGCCATGGCAAGGTGGAGTTCATAAGCGCCGGCATCGAAGGGGGCCTGGTGGTGCTGGCGGGTGGCGCCATCATCTGGAGGGCGGTGCAGGCCCTGCTCTCCCACCAGCAGCTTCACGACTTGGAGACCGGCATCCTGCTCACGGGTGGTGCAGGGGCGGTGAACCTGATCATGGGCCTCGTGCTGAAGAAGCGCGGCCAGAAGGCGCGGTCCATCACCATGGAAGCCAGCGGCATACACCTCCTGAGCGATGCGTGGAGCACAGTGGCCATGGTCGCCGGATTGATCCTGATCCGCATCACGGGGCTGTTGTGGCTGGACCAGCTCTTCGCGATCGTGTTCGCGCTATACATCATCATCACCGGGCTGCGGATCTTCCGCCGTTCGGTGGCCGGCATCATGGACGAGGCGGATATGGACCTTGCCGCAACGGTGATCGCCATGCTGGAAGCGAACCGCCGCCCGCAGTGGGTCGACATACACAACTTCCGCATGATCAAGTACGGATCCGTGCTCCATATCGATTGCCACGTGACCCTGCCCTGGTACTATTCTTTGGAGCAGGCGCACCAGGAGATCACCGCCATCGAGCAACTCGTGAACGTGAGGCACGACCAGGACGTGGAGCTCTTCATCCATATGGACCCCTGCATCCCGCGCTCCTGCGCCATCTGCCAGCTGGCAGATTGCCCCCAGCGCAAAGCGCCCTTCAAGGAGCTGATCGGTTGGTCCTTGGACAGCGTACTGGGCAATGCCAAGCACGGAAGTCCTTAATGGCTGTTCTGCGGGTGATGATCGTCACGGGCGCCCCCTTGTGGAGGACCGACCTTTGTACCCTCAACACCTTTCAGACCATGGAGAACACCCAAATGCCCCGGATCGGGGATACTGCGCCTGATTTCGAGGCCACCACCACGCACGGTCCGCTGAAGTTCAGCGAGTTCGCAAAGGACCATTGGGTCGTCCTGTTCAGCCACCCCGCCGACTTCACCCCGGTTTGCACCACCGAGCTCACCGAGTTCGCCAGGAACAAGGATTGGTTCACGGAGCGCGGTACCAAGCTCATCGGCGAGAGCATCGACAGCATCCACAGCCACATCGCCTGGGTGCAGAACGTTCGTGAAAAGACCGGTGTGTACATGGACTTCCCCATCGTTGCGGACATCGACATGAAGGTTGCCAAGCTGTATGGCATGCTTCACGAGAACACGAGCAATACCGCCGCGGTGCGTGCCGTCTTCTTCATCGACCCCAAAGGCGTCATCCGCCTGATCATGTACTACCCGTTGAACGTGGGACGCAACATGGACGAGATCAAGCGCGTGCTGGAGGCCATGCAGACGGCCGATGCCAATGCCTGCGCCATGCCCGTGAATTGGAAGAAGGGCGACAAGGTGATCGTGCCCGCACCGAAGACCTTGAAGGAACTGGACATACGCCTGGCCGACAAAGCCTTGGAGCAGGTGGATTTCTATCTGGCCAAGAAACAACTGGCCTGATACTTCGACCACCGAGCATAACGAAGCCTGCGGCGATCCGCAGGCTTCGTCCGTTCCATATCCTTCCGTCGGACCATCGTCGGAAATATATTTTCAATACTTATTGAAACTTTGAATGTTAGTAATACATTTGTCCCGACCAACGACGAACGACCATGGAACTCCAACAGGCAAAAGAGCAGTTCATCCAAGCCTGGGGCGGGTTTGGAAGCCAGTGGGGGATCAACCGGAGCATGGCCCAGGTGCATGCCCTGCTGATGGTGAGCCCGGAGCCGCTCAGCACCGATGAGGTCATGGAGAAGTTGAACATCAGCCGTGGCAATGCCAACATGAACCTTCGGGCCCTGATCGATTGGACACTGGCCCGCCGGGTCCTGAAGGCCGGTGAGCGCATGGAGTACTTCGAAGCCGAGAAGGATGTGTGGAAGGTGGCCACCGCCATAGCACGTGAACGGAAGAAGCGGGAACTGGAGCCGATGATGCTGCTGTTGAACGACCTCAAACGCACCGAGGGCAACAGCGCCGATGCCAAGGCATTCCGAAAGACCACCGCCGACCTGCACGAACTGACGAGCCGCATGGACGCCATGATCGAACGCAGCCTGCGCAGCGATGTACAATGGTTCCTCAAGGCCGCTTCCACCCTCCTGCGGTAGCGGCTTTCTTTTTGTCACGATGTTTCACTACTTATTGAAACTTCAACACAGATGAATACCCAAGCCAGCACCACCCGACGTCCCGTGGAAGCCGGAACGACGATCGACCCTCGCGTGATCGACCACTTCCATGCCAGCGCAGCGCTGTACGAACTGTGGAGCGCCGAAGGGCACCTGCACTTCGGTTACTGGAAATGGCCAATGTCGCCGGTCCATCGCAGGGCCATGCTGAACGCCATGGTATACCGGGTCGTGCAGGAACTGCATCCGCAAAGGGGGCAGCGCCTGGCGGACCTTGGTTGCGGATACGGCGCATCGGCGCGCACCGTGGCCGGCATGTACGACACGGCCGTGGAGGCCTTCACCGTGGTGCCCGAACAAGCGCAACGAGGGCAGCAACTTGCCGAACTGGAGCGTGTGGACGTGACCATGCACCTACGCGACTTCCGGCAAACAGCGCTGCCCGCGGCCAGCATGGACGGCGTGTACGCCTTGGAAAGCCTTTGCTACGGCGGTGGTCACGGCAAGGCCGATGTTTTGGCCGAAGCCGCAAGGATCCTGAAACCCGGTGGACGGATCGCCCTGGTCGACGGGTTCATCATAAAACCGCCCACCGGTGTGCGCGCAAGCATGGTCCGCACCGTGGAGCGCGGATGGGCCGTGCCCTGCTTCCCCCGCCAGAACGCATTCGTGCAGGCCATGGAGCGTGCAGGATTCACGGATATCGCCATTACCGACCTGAGCTGGAACGTGGCCCCTGCTGCAGCACATGGACTGCCCTTGATGGCTTGGACGAAACTGCGGAACCTATTGTCCGGCGAACGGCTGGCCCCGCTCGAGCACGCACACCTGAAGAGCTGCCTCTATGGGATCGCGCTGGGTACGCAGCGCGACCTGTTCCGCTACCTTCTCATCACGGGTAGAAAAGGTTGACGGACCGAAGACCACCGATAGCCCTCACGAAACGCTTTCAGGCCACTCCAATGAACCTCAACCTGCTCAGCTACCTCGTCTTCCTACCGGCCATGCTGGCCATCGCGGTGTGGACGGCACGCTCCTGCCACCGCAATGGCCGGGTGTGGATGCTGGGGATCTTCGAGGGGGAAACGGTCTTCGTGGATGCCGTGAACAACGTACTGCTCATCGCCTGCTACACCCTGAACCTTGGCTACGTGGCGCTGGTGATCAGCATCTGGGAACCCATCGTAAGCATCGAGCAAATGATCATGGTGCTCACAGCACGCATCGCGCTGATCCTGCTCAGCCTGGCCGCCATCCACTTCACCAACATCGGCGTGCTCCTGATCTGGAGCCGCTTAAGAGCGCGAGATCTCGTGTCCCAACAACCCACTCCGACCAACACAAAACCATCATGACAAACCTCACCGTCCTCACCTACCTGATCTACCTGCCTATCGTGCTCACGCTCACCCTCTACGTCGCGCGTACCCTGTTCCGCAACGCACGGGTGTTCATGCTCGACATCCTGAACGGCCGACAGGAACTGGCCGACAGCACCAACCGGCTGTTCGAAGTGGGATTCTACCTGTTGAACATGGGCTTCGCATTGTGGATCATGGAGGTCCATAGCACGATGACCACCACCCAGGACGTGGTGGAAAAGCTCGCTGGCAAAGTGGGCGGGTTCGCCATCTACCTGGGCATCGTGCTCTTCCTGCACCTCTTCCTGTTCTTCCGTGGAAGGCGCAAAGCCCGCGAACACCAGCCCGCGATCAGCGCTGCCTCGATCACCATTCCTTGAACGATCGCACCATGAAGACCATCATCCTGGCCGGGGGCACCGGCACCATGGGTAGGATCCTACAGGAGCATTTCGTTGCGCTAGGCTTGCGCGTGGTGGTATTGACCCGCCATCCTGAAGCACACCGTGCGGCAGGCGTCACCTTTTTGCCCTGGAACGCAAAAAGCACCGGTGACTGGGCGCAGGAACTGGACGGCGCCGCAGCGTTGATCAACCTGGCCGGGCGTAGCGTGGACTGCCGCTATACCGAAGAGAACAAGGCCTTGATACGCAACAGCCGGGTGGACGCCACCCACGCACTTGGCCGTGCGGTGGCCAACTGCGAACGACCACCCGCGATCTGGATCAACATGAGCAGCGCTACGGTGTACCGCCATGCCGAGGACCGCGCGATGGACGAAGCGAGCGGCGAACTCGGGACCGACTTCAGCCCACAGGTGGTGCTCGCTTGGGAAAAGGCCTTTCTCGAACACGCGCGCAAAGGCGTCAGGCAGGTGGCCGTGCGTTGCGCCATGGTGTTCGGCAAGCAGGGGGGCGCTTTGCCCCGCTTCGTACAACTGGTGAAGGCCGGAATGGGCGGCAGGCACGGCAGCGGCACACAGTACGTGAGCTGGGTGCACGAGACCGATGTGGCGCACTTCTTCCAATGGCTGCTCGACGATCCGAAGGCCGAAGGCACCATCGACCTGGCCGCGCCGAACCCTTTGCCACAGCACGAATTGATGAGGGCATTGCGCGCAAGGATAAAGCCTTGGTTCCATGTGGACGTACCCCGGTGGGCCTTGCAATTCGGGGCCATCCTGCTGCGCACCGAAACCGAGCTCGTGCTCAAGAGCCGCCGGGTGGTGCCCACAAAGGCACTGGCCATGGGCTTCCGATTCCGCTTTCCGCACATCGGTCCGGCATTGGACCAATTACTGTATGAAGCCTCGCCAGCGAAGGCTCGAAAACATCCGGAACGATGAAGACCCAATGGCGACCTTCATCCTGCGCAAGCAGCACCGACCCCGCACGGTATCAACGGTACGTGGCGTTGATGGCCTTGACCAAGTCCATGATGGACCTGCTGACCATGGCGGCCTCGTCCACCACGGATATCCCACTGGTCGCCTTGGGCTGGCTGAACCCCTTCGTACTTATATCACCCTGGCTGAACGGTGACCTGCCATTCATGATCGCCTTGAGCACCTTGCTCTTCTTCGTGGCATTGGCCTGGCACAGCGCCCAACGCCTGCGCGACATGGGTTGGAGCATGTACTGGGGCATGCTTACGCTCCTGCCCTTCGTGAACCTGGGCATGACCCTGCTGCTCGCCCTGGCGCCAAGCCGAAGGCGTTCCGTCTGGGACCTCGTTTGAAAGGGGCATGCAGAACGGGTGGTCGAAGTGCTTTCCCGCATCGATCGATCCTTATGCCGACCTTGTGCCTCCACAGTCGCCGAAGTAATTGTGATAACCGCCGCCCCCCACCTGCCTATCGGGTATGCCTTCAGCCGCTGGGCCGCACGGATCGGCTTCCTGGCCATGCTGGGCACAGGGGTACTTGACGCCACTGCCCAACACGCCCATTTCGACATCCTGAAAGGGGACCGCGTGGTGGGAAAGATCGTGGCCTCCAAGACCGCCACCGGGGAACGCACGATCTACGTGATGTCCTCCTATTCGGAATTCGACCTGGTCTGGAAACGCGTGGTGCGGTCCGTGATGACCACCGAATACCTCCACGGCGAGCTGCGTTCGTGCAACAACCATATGCACATGAACGATGCCCTTCGCGATTCGAGCAGCATGCGCTATGTGAACAAGACCCATGCTTGTTACGTGCACCCCGGGCAACATTTCGTGCACGAGGGCAGCGTGAAATGGACCACGGCACGCATGTACTACGAAGAACCCGTGGGACAGAAGAGCATCTTCGTGGAAAGCGTACTGAAACACTGTCCCTTGGTACGGACCGGCAACGGAACCTACAGCCTTACCATGCCGGAGGACAAAGTGAACCATTACATCTACAAGGACGGCAGGCTCCACGAGATAAGGGTGGACCGCACCTTCTTCGAACTCGTTTTCCGGAGGACCTGAACAGGTCGCTTGGTCCGTTTGTTCCACACCTTTCGTCACCGTTCCTACGGCACCTCTGCCGTTCGTGGATCGCGCCCGGACACTCCATCGACACCCGGTACTTTCGCCCACCAATGATCCGGCTAACAGGCATCCGCAAATCGTACCGCACGGGCAACAACGTGCTCCAGGTGCTCAAGGGCATCGACCTCCACATCGGGAAGGGCGAACTTGTCAGCATCATGGGCAGTTCCGGCTCGGGCAAGAGCACCCTGCTCAACATCATCGGCATCCTGGACAATCCGGACAGCGGTGAATACCTCCTGGACGGCCTGTTGATCCAAGGACAGAACGAGACCAAGGCCGCCGAGCTGCGCTCCAAGTACCTCGGCTTCGTGTTCCAGAGCTTCAACCTGATCACCTTCAAGAACGCCATGGAGAACGTGGCCCTGCCGCTGTACTACCAGGGCATCGGCAGGAAACAACGTACGGAAATGGCCATGGCGATGTTGGAGAAAGTGGGTCTGGCGCCTTGGGCGCATCACCTGCCGAACGAGTTGAGTGGTGGACAAAAGCAGCGCGTCGCCATAGCCCGGGCCTTGGTCACGGACCCCAAACTGATCCTTGCCGACGAACCCACCGGAGCCCTTGACACCACCACCAGCCAGGAGGTCATGGAGTTGCTATTGAGCGTGAACAGGGACCTTGGGCTCACCGTGGTGATCGTAACGCACGAGCACGATATCGCCGCCATGACGCAGCGCGTGATCCGCTTGAAGGACGGCCTGATCGAGGACGCACATGGCGACCCCAAGGCCATGCACACCAACCCTGTCGCCGATGTTCGATAGGGAGAAGTGGGGCGAGGTGTTCGAGAGCATCGGCAAGAACAAGCTGCGGGCCGTGCTAACTGGCATCAGCGTGTTCACGGGCATCTTCATGCTCATCATGCTGTTGGGCATGGGGCGCGGCCTGCGCAACGGCTTCGAGTACGGCTTCCGAAAGAACGCCAAGAACGTGATCAGTGTGCGCGGTGGCAGCACCACGAAACCCTGGAAGGGCATGCCACCCAACCGGAACATACAGCTCGACAACGCGGACCTGGAAGCCGTGCGGCTGGCAGTGCCCGAAGTGGAGTTCAGTAGCGGCGAGTATTCCTTGTGGCGCGGCGAAAGCGTGTTGAACTTCCAGGAGAACTTCGGCAACTACGGCATCACCGGCATCGAACCGGAATACTGGCATGTGGAAACGCAGGTCATCCTGCAAGGGCGTTACATCAACGAGCCCGACCAACAGGAAGGGCGCAAGGTGATCGTGATCGCCGACGATGCCCGCGACAAGCTCTTCGGTAGCATCGACCCCATTCACCAATGGGTGCAGGTGAACGGTGTACCCTTCGAAGTAGTTGGCGTGTACAAGTTCGAAAGCAACCAGGGGCAGAACCAGCGTAGCAAGGTCTTCATCCCGCTGAGCACGGCACAACGGGTTTTCGGCGCCTACCGTAACATCGACCGCATTTACGTTACCCTGGGCGATGCCTCCGTGCTGGAGGCCCAGCGTGCTGCTCAGCGTGTGGTGTCCATCCTTTCGGCGCGCCACAATTTCGACCCCAGTGATGCCCGGGCCGTATGGGTGGAGAACCGCTTGGAGAACTACGTGAAGTTCGCCGGGATCTTCGGGGCCATCAACGCCTTCATCTGGATCATGGGCATCGGCACCATCATCGCGGGCATCATGGGTGTAAGCAACATCATGCTGATCGTGGTGAAGGAACGCACCCGTGAGATCGGCGTGCGCAAAGCCATCGGCGCCACCCCGGCATCGGTGATGGGGCAGATCATGATGGAAGCCTTGGTGATCACCGCACTGGCGGGTTACGGAGGCCTCCTCTTGGGCATTGCGACCTTGGAGAGCATCGCCACGCTTCTTCCAGGCGGCCCCATGTTCCGCGAACCGGAGGTCAACATCGGCATCGCCATACAAGCGCTTGTCCTGCTGATCATCACAGGCACGCTCGCAGGCCTGATCCCCGCGCGTCACGCAGCACGCATCCGTCCCATCGAAGCATTGCGCGACGAGTGAGAACCGAACATTGAACATTGATCATTGAACGTTCCACAACACCATGTTCGATAGCGACCGCTGGGGAGAGATCTGGAATACGCTGAGCCGCAACAAGCTCCGCAGCTTCCTCACGGCCTTCGGGGTGGGATGGGGCATCTTCATGCTCATCGTGATGTTGGGCGCTGGCAATGGCCTGAGCAATGGCGTCAACAAGGCCTTCGCGGGCTGGGCCAGCAACTCCGCCTTCGTCTGGGCACAGACCACTTCGCTACCCTACCAAGGCTTTCCGCGGGGGCGCAACTTCAGCTTCGACAACGACGACATCGAACTCATCAGGCGCAAGGTGCCCGGCTTGGACGCCCTTGCACCACGCCTGCAACTGGGCGGCTGGCGCGGAGGTAACAACGTGGAGTACGGTGGCAAGACCGCAGCGTTCAGTGTGAACGGTGACGTGCCCGATGTGCTGCGCATACAAGGTACCGAGATCACTGCCGGTCGCTTCTTGAACGAGTTGGACGTCAAGGACGGTCGAAAAGTGGCCGTGATCGGAACCCGTGTGACGGAATTGTTGTACGAACCGGACGAGGACCCCATAGGAACCTGGATCAAGGTCCAGGGGGTCTACTTCCAGGTGGTGGGTGTGCACAGACCGAAAGCATCCAGCAACATGGGCGGCGATCAAAGCGCCGTGATCCATGTGCCCTTCAGCACCTTCCAACGCGCGTTCAACGCCATGAACAAGGTTCACTGGTTCGCCATAACCGCACTGCCCGGTACCCCGGCATCCGAAGTGCAGGCGGACATCAAGCGCATCCTTGGCGTCAAGCACCGCATCCATCCGGACGACGACCTCGCTTTCGGTGGCTTCAACGTGGAGGAGATGTTCGACCTCACCAACAACCTCTTCCTGGCCATCCAGGGCCTCGGCTGGTTCGTGGGCATCCTCACACTGCTGTCCGGGGCCATCGGTGTAAGTAACATCATGCTCGTGATCATCCGCGAACGCACCAAGGAGATCGGTATCCGACGCAGTATCGGAGCGTCGCCAAGCAGCATCACCGTGCAGATCGTGCTGGAATCGCTCACCCTTACCGTGATCGCAGGTTATCTGGGGTTGCTGGTGGGCATGCTGCTGCTGGAAGCCATCAGTGCCGCGGGTATCGACAGCCCCTTCTTCGCGAATCCCGAGATCGACCTCAATGTGGCGCTCATCGCATTGAGCGTGCTCATCATCAGCGGCCTGCTGGCCGGCCTATTCCCGGCACGACGCGCATTGGCCATCAAACCCGTGGACGCATTGCGCGCCGAGTGACCCTCCCTTAATCACACCCAGTACGAACACACTCGCCACTCCTGGCCCTGTCAACATGAAACGGATCCTCAAGCCCCTGCTCCTGCTACTCCTCGCCGTCGTGGTCCTTTGGTCCTTCTGGTTCCTGTACCAGAAGAGTGCCAAGAAGCCGGACGAATTCACCGTGGAAAAAGCACGCAAGGAGAACATCGTGAAGAAGACTGTTGCCAACGGGAGCATCGTGCCCCGCCGCGAGATCGCCATCAAACCCGTGGTGAGCGGCATCGTGACCGAAGTGCTGGTGGAAGCCGGACAACTGGTGAAGCAGGGCGACGTAATCGCCAAGATCCAGATCGTGCCCGATATGCTTTCGCTGAGCAATGCCGAGAACCGGGTGCGCACGGCCGAGATCGCGGTGCAGAACGCACAAATGAACTTCGACCGCAACAAGCCACTGGCGGCCAAGGGGGTGATCGCTGCGGCCGAGATGCAGACCTTCGACATCGCCCTGCGCAATGCGAAACAGGAACTCGATGCCGCACAGGACGCCCTGCAGGTGGTGCGTGACGGCATCAGCAAAAGCAGCCGAAGCGCCAGCAACACCTTGGTGAAAAGCACAGTGACGGGCATGATACTCGATGTGCCGATCAAGGAGGGCAACAGCGTCATCGAGCGCAACAACTTCAACGAAGGCACCACTATCGCCCTGGTCGCGGACATGACGGACCTGATCTTCCAGGGCAAGGTGGACGAGAGCGAAGTGGGCAAGGTGCGCCTGGGTATGCCCGTGGTGCTCACCGTGGGTGCCGTGGAGAACGCGACCTGGGATGCCGAACTGGAATACATCGCTCCCAAGGGTGTGGAGGAAAGCGGTGCCATCCAGTTCGAGATCCGCGCTGCGGTGAAGGTGAAGGAAGGCATGACCCTGCGCGCCGGTTATAGCGCCAATGCGGACATCGTGCTGGAGCAGCGCGACAGTGTGCTGGCCGTGCCCGAGAGCATCGTCGAGTTCAACACCAAGGGCGACAGCGCATGGGTCCAAGTGAAGAACGGCGAGGTCTGGAAGAAGACCTGGATCCGGACCGGCCTCAGCGACGGCATCAACATCGAGGTGCTGGAAGGCATCGGCAGCGATGCCGAACTGAAGGGCGGCAAGAAGCTGGAGGTGAACGAAGTGAGCGTGGAAGTCGATTAAGGTCGCACAGGCATCGTGCCTGTGCCAAGTACGAGTACAGGTAGGTGGAATACCCGTGCAAGTAGATTATGCAGATCGCCCCTTAAGCTTGCAGCTTGTGTGGACAAGCGGGACGCTTGTCCGACAAATCCCGACCTTCGACACATGATCGCACAACGCCTATCCACCGCACTGATTCCGCTGCTCGTTGCTTCGGCGCTCTTCGCCCAGAAGCAGCCCGACCTTGAAAAACTCGACGCTTACATCGCCGATGCGGTGGTGAAGTTCGACCAGCCCGGACTGGCCGTCGGCATTGTGCAGAACGGCGAACTGGTGTGGAGCAAAGGCTACGGAAAACTGGACCTGGCCAAACCCGAGCCGGTAACCCCCAACTCCATCTTCTTCATCGCCAGCATCAGCAAGGCCTTCACCGCATGCGCCGTGGGCCTGTTGGTGGACGATGGCAAGCTGGACTGGAACGACCCCGTGGTGAAACACCTGCCCTGGTTCAGCACACCGAACCCCTACGTGACCCAGAACATGATGGTGAAGGACCTGCTGTGCCACCGCAGCGGCTGGATCACCTTCGACGGTGATCTGTTGTGGTACGGCACCGAGCTCTCGCAACGCGAGATCCTGGAGCGCCACGCCAAGGAGCCCTTCACACATGCCTTCAGGGACGAGTTCGGGTACAGCAACCTGATGTTCATCGCGGCCGCCCAACTGATCGAAGTCGTAAGCGGGAAGACTTGGGACACGTTCATTACCGAACGCATCCTGCAGCCGCTGAACATGAAGCGCACCACCGTGGAGACCGCCGACCTGGCCAACTATGCGGATGTAGCGCTGCCCCACGTGCGCAAGGGACAGGACCCCACGGCGATCCAGAAGAGCATGCCCTACCAAGCGCTCCCCGGAGCCGATGGAGCCACCGGCATCAACAGCTGCATCACCGACCTGGCCAAGTGGGACGCCATGTGGGCCAACGAAGGCAAGGTGGGTGACAAAGCCTTCCTGAGCCCTGCCACATATGCCGCCATCACCAGCAGCCACCTGCCGATGGGTGGCCGTCGCGATGGTGCCGCGCTCGGTTGGTTCCTGGAAGACTTCAACGGCAACACCGTGATCACGCACAGCGGCGGTATGCCCGGCTTCATCCTCAACCACGCAGTGGTGCCCGACAAGGACCTGGCCGTGATCTGCCTGGGCAATGGCGAGAGCTACAGCGTCTTTGCCATCACCAACAAGATCATGGACCTGTACCTGGGCGACGGCACTGCGGACCCTGTGGCGGAATTGCTGCCACGCTTGCAGAAGCGTGCGGACCGTGAGGCCAAGCGCCGCAACGACCGTATTGCCGCTCGTATTCCGAAGACAAAACCATCGCTGGCCCCTACCGCATATGTCGGGACGTACACGGACAAGATCTACGGTGATGCCATCATTTCTGAAGAAAAAGGGGTATGGTCCCTGACCCTCGTACCCGCCAAGGGCCTGCTGAACGGCACTCTGGCTCACTGGCACTACGACACGTTCCTCTGGTCGCATAACGACCCCTTCCTGGAACCCGGCTACATCACCTTCGAGTTCGACTCGGACCACAAGGTAACGGGCTTCAAGGTGGACCTGCATAGCCCCGATTTCCATTTCTACAAGCTGGACTTCAGGAAACAAGAGGAGAACCAACAGTAGAAGTATTAGTCGTCAGTCGATAGTCGTTTGTGCTGCTGGGACTATCGACTATCGCCTGACGACCAATGACCTATCCATCAAGCGGCAAATACTCATCAACCCTCCCTTCCGGGCCCGGATATCCCTCAGAAAAAGCGTGCATTCCGGAACACTATTCGAGGGCTGGTAACACTGTCTTAACACTCCCTTCATGATTGGTCAACGGGGACGGCGGACCTTTGCCGCAGATGCCGTTCCATGGATAGTTTCGTTGCTGTTGTGATCGTGTTGTTGGTGTTGGCCGTGGCCGACCTGATCGTAGGGGTGAGCAACGACGCGGCCAACTTCCTCAACTCCGCCATCGGCTCCCGGGTGGCACCCCGCAAGATCATCCTCCTTGTCGCATCCGTCGGCATCATTGCCGGAGCCCTTTCCTCCAGCGGCATGATGGAGCTCGCACGCAAGGGCATTTTCGACCCCAGCTACTTCTCCTTCGCCGATGTCATGGTGATCTTCCTCGCGGTGATGCTGGCGGACATCATCCTGCTGGACATCTACAACTCGCTGGGGCTGCCCACCAGCACCACGGTCTCCATCGTGTTCGAACTGCTGGGTGCGGCCATGGTCGTGGGTTGGCTTAAGATGCATTTCGGCACCACCGAGGCCACATCGCTCATGGACATGATCAACACCAGCAAGCTGGGTGATATCGTCAGTGGCATTTTCCTTTCCGTGCTGATCTCCTTTACCACAGGTGCAACGATCATGTGGCTGGCACGTTTGCTCTTCACCTTCCACCATGGCAAGGCACTGAGGCGTTGGGGCGCACTATTCGCGGGTATGGCCATCACCTTCATCGTTTACTACATGCTGGTGAAGGGTCTAAAGGAAACCGAACTCATGCAGGGCGGCTTTGGCAAGTGGGTCGATGCCAACGTGTTGGGCCTGATGCTCACGGTTTTCGCTGGGCTCACGGTCGTCAGCTTCTTCCTGCAACGTGTCCTAAAGGTGGACCCCTTGCGCCTGGTGGTGCTCACCGGAACCTTCTCGCTGGCCATGGCCTTCGCAGGCAACGACCTGGTCAACTTCATCGGTGTGCCCATCACCGGCCTGCAATCCTTCCAGCTCTGGGCCGCTTCCGGCGTGCCGGCCGAGCAATTCATGATGGGGGCCATGGCGGATAGCGCGCACACACCCACCTACCTGCTCTACATGGCCGGCGGGGTCATGGTGCTCACCCTCTGGTTCAGCGCCAAGGCGAGGAAAGTGACGGATACGGAGGTGAACCTATCGCGCCAAGGCAGCGGCACCGAAAAATTCCGGAGCCATCTACTGGCCCGGGCCATCGTGCGCAGCGCCCAGCGGTCCGGCGATCTGTTCGCTACTGTCCTGGGCCGTCGCAACCGGGCGATCATCAACAGACGATTCAGTGGCCACGCTGTGGAGCGTGAGGATGCACCCGCCTTCGACCTGTTGCGGGCCGCCATGAACCTGATGCTCGCCAGCGTGCTTATCGCCGCAGCCACCAAACTGAAGCTGCCCCTCAGTACCACCTACGTCACCTTCATGGTGGCCATGGGCACCTCGCTCAGCGACCGGGCTTGGGGTGCCGGATCCGCCCCACAACGTGTGGCCGGCGTGCTCAACGTGATCGCGGGCTGGTTCTTGACGGCCCTGGTCGCTTTTGTCGCTGCGGCCGTGCTGGCCCTCATCATCTTCTACGGCGGAAACTGGATGGGCGTGGTGCTCTTCGTAGTGGTGGGCGCCCTGGTGGTGCGCAGCCACCTGCCCAAGAAAGCCCGTGTGCTGGTGGAAGAGATGCAGGAAGCGTCCGACGCTGCCCCCGCAGCTTGAGCCTGTTCGAGATCTCTTGAACGAAGGACCCCGAGGCTGTTTTTCGGTCAAGCGAAGCGTGAAAATCTTCGCGTAGCGATGTCTACGGGATCATATTCCGCTGAAGCATGGGCGGAAAAGAGCCCGGAGGACGAGTTTGAAGAGATCCCGAACAGGCTCTTAGAAGCCCGATCCCTTTCCGCACTTTTGGGCCATCGTGCCCACCAAGTCAGTCGCCATCTTCTTCCTGATCACGCTGTTGCTATGTTCCTGGCACCTGGACCACGGCGCCAACGATAACAGCATGGCGCGCGCCGCCAGCGTGGCATCCATGGTGGACCGTGGCACGCTGGAGATCACGCCCATCCATGAGCTCACCGGCGACAAGGCCTTGGTGGACGGTCGCTATTACAGTGATAAGGCACCTTTGCCCACCTTCGTCGTGCTTCCCTTCCACGCGCTGGTAGTTTGGACCGGCCTTATTACGCCCGGCGAGAACGGCACTGCTGGTCCTCCCCTTCTTCGCCTCGGAGGTTTCCTCTGCGGAAGCATTCCGCTGGCGCTCATCATCACCATCGTGTGGGGGGATCTGCGCAAACGTGCAGCCCCCCCGCCGCTGAACGCCGCACTCCTCGCCACCCTTCCCCTGTTCGGCTCCTTCCTCTTCGTGTACAGCGGCAGTTTCTACAACCACTTGCCGGGTGCGCTTTTCGCCTTGCTCGGTGCCCGTGCCGTACTGCGCGAAAAGCCGATACTCGTGGGGCTGTGGGGCGGCTGTGCCTTCCTGTGCGAATCGGTGCTGCTGTTGTTGCCCGCGCTTTGGGGCGCGCAGTGGCTGTTTCAACAGCGCTGGAAGCACTTGCTTCCGTTGGCCATGGGCATGCTGCCCGCGATCCTCGCCGCCATGGCCCACAACATGGCCGTTACCGGGAGTCCGCTGGTATTCCCCAACGCCTTTGCCATGAACTACAACGCCATGCACACCGGCTACGGTTTCGGCACCTGGCAACCCGAGGCCTTCCTGGGCATGCTCGTTACCGACTACCGCGGCCTGCTCTTCTACATGCCCATCCTGGTGCTGGGCCTGTGGGTCCTGCCGCGCAGTATGCGGAAGGCCGAATTGCTCCGCGACCCTTTCGTGCTGCCATCACTGCTCATTGTCGCCGCCTTCCTCACCCATGCCACCTGGTGGGGCGGCTGGACCTACGGACCGCGCTACATCATGGCCCCGGCATTGTTGCTCGCCGTGGCCATGCTATCCAGGCTGAAGGCAGGAAGCGTGGAACGTTGGTCCGTGCCAGCGCTCTCCACCTTCGGCATGCTCTGCGCCTTTGCTGCCAAAAGCACCATCTGGTATTCCTTCCCCACCGGCGTGCAACACCCCTTGCTCAGCGAAGTATGGCCGCGCATCGCCAAGGGCGAGTGGACCAGCATGCAATGGCCGGTGCTGCTCGGCCTTTCTCCCGGCTTCGCTACCGCGCTCTTCGTTGCCACCTTCGGTGCAGGCATCTTCGCCTTGGTGCGCATCGATCGTTCCACCACCGCATGAACCTCTTCTACATACCCACGCTGGACACCGATCTGGTGGAGCTGCCCGCCGAAGAAGCCCACCATGCCACCCATGTGTTGCGCATGCAGGTGGGCGATCGTATCGGACTGTTGAACGGCCAAGGCACACGGGCCGAAGCTGAGCTCGTGGAAGTCTCCAAGAAACGCGTGGTAGCGCACATAACCGCCCGTCAGCATACACCTGCCGAACGCAGCGCACGCATACACATCGCCGTGGCGCCCACCAAACAAAGCGAACGCATCGAGTGGTTCGTGGAAAAGGCCGTGGAGCTGGGCGTGGACCGCATCACCCCGTTGATCACTGCCCGCAGCGAACGCACCCGACTGCGCACCGACCGCCTTCATCGTGTGGCCATCGCCGCCATGAAACAGAGTCAACGCTGCTGGCTTCCAATGATCGACGAGCCCACCGACCTCTCCGCATTACTTCATCAAGACCTCCCCGGCCAGCGCTTCTTCGGCTGGTGCGAGGGTGAGCATGCTTCGCTGATGCACGCTTATGCTCCCACGAGTGATGCCTTGGTGTTGATCGGTCCGGAAGGCGACTTCAGTGCCGCCGAAGCGGAGCAGCTGCGTGCACAAGGCTTCAGTGCAGTGTCCATCGGCAACGCACGCTTGCGAACGGAAACAGCCGCGCTGGCGGTGTGTGCGTGGATGAGCTTGACGCAGCATTGAAGAATGTGGACCCCGATGTATATCGGGGGTGGAAATGTGAAGATGTGGTGGTAGCACTCTGTTCCTACATATTGCGTAACCGTCGACCTTTTCAGAACGAGGCGGCGCGCATTCATTCCCCCCCCCGATATACATCGGGGTCCACATCCCGCGATCATCTCCACATGCCTTTTCGCATCTCCACATCGCGCGTTCCATCTCCACATCCCCGCTTCGGGGATACCTTCGCACCATGCGCATCATCACCGCACTGCTGCTGGTAGCGGCTGTACATCTTCCCCTTGCATCATTTTCGCAGGGGTCCTACCAACTCGCCGTGCTCAAATACAGCGGTGGTGGCGATTGGTACGCCAACCCTACTGCCGTGCCCAACCTGGTCCAGTTCTGCAATAAGCAGCTGGGCATGGACATCAATACCGACGTGCCGATCGTGGAGGTGGGCAGCCCCGACCTCTTCACCTACCCCTGGGTACACATGACCGGCCATGGCAACGTGGTGTTCGGCCAGCAGGAAGCGGAGAACCTGCGCAACTACCTCATCGGCGGTGGTTTCCTGCACATAAGCGACAACTATGGCATGGACGAATTCATCCGCCCCATGCTCAAACGCGTATTCCCCGAGCTGGAGCTGCTGGAGCTGCCCTTCGCCCACCCCATCTACCATCAGTCCTTCGACTTCCCCCGAGGCTTGCCCAAGATCCACGAACACGAAGGCGAGCCCCCCCGTGGTTATGGACTGATCTGGGAAGGTCGCTTGGTGCTCTTCTACGATAGCGAATGCGACCTCGGCGATGGCTGGGAGGACCCCGATGTACACGGCGACAGCGAGGATACCCGCACCAAGGCCCTGCGCATGGGCGCGAACATCGTGAGCTACATCTTCGCAGGAGGAGAGAATTAGAATGTGGGGATGAGTTGATGTTGGAATGTGGAAATGCGGAGATGGGGGAATGTGGAATGAAATACGGATGCGGTGATACCCCGCTACCAAGCCCTTAGTTGCGCACCTGTAGCGTCGGCCTACCGGGTAGACCTGAACCGTTCCGCAACCTGACCATGGTCGGATCAACAGAATGCCCTCCATGCCCACCGCCTACACCGTTTACGTGATCGAGCTGCACCGCAAGGTGTTCAGCGAAGATGCCAGGTTCCGGGCGGCCAACCCGCAGTACAACGGTGTGCTGGAGTGTTTGTACGTGGGGCAAACGAGCAAAACACCCCGGGAACGGTTCCAACAGCACAAGACCGGCTACCGTAATGCGAAAGGTCACAAACTGAGCAGCAACATCGTGCAGAAATACGGGCTGTACCTGCGACCCAGTTTGTACCAGGACATCGGTCCGCTAAGCCGCGAGGAGGCGCTGGAAGTGGAGGAAGGGCTTGCCTTGGAGTTGCGCAGAAAGGGGTATGCGGTATGGTGGGGGTGATGGACAGGGGTTCGGGGTTCGTTCGGGGATCGATGTTCGGGTCTCCGGGGTTTGGTGGTGCGATCGGATCGTACCCTGCTGCGATCTCTGCTGTGCCCGGTGTGAGATCCGAAGCCCGCGATCACCGCTGCGCAACCCTGCCGACCAAAGCCGCCACCTGGTCCAGCGCCTCCTGTGCTTCGGGCAATTGCGTTACCGCCATCCACACGTGGAACAGGCCGGGGTATTCGTAGTAGTGGAAACCGGTGCCGATCTGCTCAAGCCGCTCCTTCAGTCGTCGAGCATCCACCAGCAGCATGTCCCGTGTGGCCGTGAACACGGCAATGGGCGCAAGGCCTTGCAGATCGCCATGGATGGGGCTTACCCGCGGATCGTTCGTGGGTAGTAGGCCGGCGTAAGCCCTCCCCGCCTGGATCAGTCCCTGGATGTCGAGCATGGGATCCAACGCGTCCAAAGCGGGCAGGTCGGCATGGTCCATGGCCACGTCCAGCCATGGGCAAAGCAGGATGATATGTTCCGGCTGTTGGCCGCCACCTGCCCGCAGTTGTTGTGCCAGCCCCAGTGCCAGTCCGCCCCCGGCGGAATCGCCCATCAGCACCAGCTCCTTGGTCGGGTGGGCGGCTTGCACGTCGGCGTACAACGCTTCCAGAAAGTCGTATACGGCCGGGCAGTCCGCATCAGGCGCCAAAGGGTAGTCCGGCACCACCACTGTGGCCCCGGTGCGTGCCACCAGCTCTGCTACCAGGTCCCAGTGGAAGGAGAGCAAATTCGCCACATAAGCACCGCCATGCAGGTACAGGATGGTCTTTTGCGTGGCTCCTTCCTTGGGTACCAGCGTCCACACCTTTCGTCCGGCATGCTGTTGCACCGTTACCGTGCAAAGCCTTTTCAGGCGAGCGGACAGCCGGGCCGCGATCTTCCTGCCCTTCCCCGTGCGCACGATGCGACCGATACGGCCCTTCATGCCCAGCAAGGGCATTCCGGCTTGCAGCACCCGCGCCAAAAGACCCGGCGCTTGGGTACGGATGTACACGGTGCCTTCTGCCATGGGCATAAAGGTGGGTGATCATCCGGTCATTCAAGCGAACGAGGAACGCGCCGTTCGGTTCGCCCCAGCCACCCTACTGCCAACTCCTGTTAATGTGCCTTGCACGGAGCAACTGCCACGGGTGTGCCGCGTCTTCCTCATGTAAACCCTACTGCCATGAGCTCCTTCCTACACCGCACGCCACCCACCGCACTGGTGCTGGGTTTGTATGCCATCCTCATCGCCTTGGCGATCGTGGCATCGAAATATCCTGTTTGAGCCAGAGCCTCGTTGTTCGTGGCTCGTAGATCGTTGTTCGGTCCCTTCGATGGCGCGATGCACTGGATGTCTTGGACTGCGCATCGCTGAGCGTTGAGCGATTGGTTTGGGCACAAGTCCCCGGATAACGACTTACGATCAACGTCCCTTCCACTCCCCGAGATCGTAACGGCGTGAAAGCCGCACGGAGGATCCCTACCCCTTGGCGGCCACTTTCACCAACTTCTCCAGCACCTTGGCATCCACATCGCTGAGGCGTTTGATGTATAGGCAGCCCACCCCGGTCGTGTGCTTGCCCAGCTGCTCCAACAGGTGCTGGTATTGCTTGATGTCGCAGGTGAGGTAGAGCGTGAGCGCCGTCTTGCGTGGGCTGAACGCGATGATGGGCCAGTCCAACTCGCGGCCACTTGCGTATTGGAGCGGCGCCCTGCCGAAGCCGATGATGGCCGTGCCCCATAGCTTGGGCGGCTCTTTGGTGATACGGCCCATGAGGGTGGCCAGGGTGCGACTATCGTCGCGCTGCTGTTCTACGGGCAACGCATTGATGAAGTCCTCCACGCTGGCTTCGGTTTCGCGGGTCTTGGGGGTGTTCCTGGCCATGGTCGTGGCTGGTGGTCAATGCCGAAGGTAACCGTCCGCCCCCCGGAACGCCCTGCGCCCTACCTTTGGAACCTACGACCCAAGTACTCGGATGAACAGCAAGGAACAAGCCGCCACCGCAGAGGAAGGCATGACCCTGGAAGAGGTGCGCGAGGAGATACTCCGCGATTACCGCATCGTGCACGAAAGCCGCGAAGCCAGCCTGCTGGGTCGCAAGGAGGTGCTTACCGGCAAAGCCAAGTTCGGCATCTTCGGCGATGGCAAGGAACTGGCCCAGGTGGCCATGGCCAAACAATTCCGCAATGGCGATTGGCGCAGTGGCTACTACCGCGACATGACCTTCATGTTCGCCATCGGCGAGCTCACCGTGCAGCAGTGGTTCGCGCAGCTGTACGCCCACGCCGATGTGAACGCCGACCCGAGCAGCGCCGGCCGCAGCATGAACGGCCACTTCGCGACCCGCAGCCTGGACGATAATGGCAACTGGAAGGACCTGATGGCCCAGCCCAATTCCAGCCCGGACATGAGCCCCACCGCTGGCCAGATGCCGCGCCTGTTGGGCCTGGCACAAGCGAGCAAGGTGTTCCGCCACAGCCCCGGACTGCACGGACAGACACACCTTACCGACCAGGGCAACGAAGTCGCTTTCGGCACCATCGGCGACGCCAGCACCAGCGAAGGCCACTTTTGGGAGACCATGAACGCTGCCGGGGTGCTTCAAGTGCCACTGGCCATGAGCGTGTGGGACGATGGCTGGGGCATCAGCGTGAGCAAGGCGTTCCAGACCACCAAGGGCAGCATCAGCACCCTGCTGGAGGGCTTCCGCAAGGAGGAGGGCACCAACGGCATTCGACTGTACAAGACCAAGGCCTGGGACTATGCCGGGCTGAACCGCGTGTACGAAGAGGCCATCGCCTTGTGCCGCGAGGAACAGGTGCCCTGCCTGATTCACGTGGAGGAGGTGACACAGCCCCAGGGCCACAGCACCAGCGGCAGCCACGAGCGCTACAAGAGCACGGTGAGCGACTGGATCCGCGACAAGGAGGGCAATCCCGTGGAGGAGGTGCCCCTGCTGGAGTGGTACAAGGTGTACGATTGCAATGTGAAATTCCGGGAGTGGATCCTGAACTTCAAACCCGGCGGGGAGGCCATTGCCACGGCGGAAGAACTGGACGCGATCGAAAAGCAGGCGAAGGCCGATGTGCGCACTGCGCAGAAGGCGGCCTGGGCAGCCTTCCAGGACGAGATCAAAGGAGAGTTGAACGATGTGGCCTTCCTGATCGAGGCCTTGGCCGCCGCGCGACACGGTGACGACGCTGCCGCGACCACCATCGCAAAACTCGCCAGCGACCTGCGCGCGGAGTTGAGCCCAGGTCGTAAGGAAGTGCTGAGTGCAGCGCGCCGGGCATTGCTCGCGGGTCGCGATGCGGACCCGATCGCCCTGCAACCGCTCAGGGAGTGGGTGGAAGGCGCCATGAGCATGAACGCCGACCGTTACGGCAGCCACCTCTACAGCCAAAGCACACAAAGCTGCTTGCAGGTGGAGGAGGTGCCCGCCCGCTACGATACGGACGAGCAGGTCGATGGCCGCATCATCATCCGCGACAACTTCGCGGCGCTCTTCGAGAAGAACCCGCTGGTGCTCATGTTCGGCGAGGACACCGGCAAGATCGGCGATGTGAACCAGGGCATGGAAGGCATGCAGGCCCGCTTCGGCGAGATCCGCGTGAGCGACACCGGCATCCGGGAAGCCACCATCCTCGGGCAAGGTCTGGGCATGGCGTTGCGCGGGCTGCGCCCCATCGCCGAGATCCAATACCTGGACTACCTGCTCTACTGCATCCAAGGCATCAGCGACGACCTGGCCACCGTGCAGTGGCGCACCAAGGGCGGGCAGAAAGCGCCGTTGATCATCCGCACCCGCGGCCATCGTTTGGAAGGCGTGTGGCACAGTGGCAGCCCCATGGGCATGATCATCAATGCCGCGCGTGGCGTGGTGGTGTGCGTGCCCCGCAACATGCAGCAGGCCGCAGGCATGTACAATACGCTCTTGCACAGCGACGATGCCGCGCTGGTGATCGAATGCCTGAACGGCTACCGCAGCAAGGAGCGCCTGCCCAGCAACCTCGGTGAGTTCACCGTGCCCATCGGCAAGGTGGAAGTGGTGAGCGAAGGCAGCGACATCACCCTCGTGAGCTACGGCAGCACCTTCAACATCTGCGCATCAGCCGCAGAACGTTTGGCGGAACTCGGCGTCAGCGTGGAACTCGTGGATGCCCGCACGCTCCTCCCCTTCGACCGCGACCATGCATGCGTGGAGAGCCTGAAGAAGACCAACCGCCTGCTGGTGGTGGACGAGGATGTGCCCGGTGGCGCCAGCGCTTACCTGCTACAACAGATCCTGGAAGTGCAGGGCGGCTACCAGTACCTGGACGCCACACCCAGCACGCTAAGCGCGAAGGCCCACCGCCCTGCTTACGGTAGCGATGGCGATTACTTCAGCAAGCCGAGCGTGGAGGATGTGGTGGAGAAGGTGTTGGGGATGGTGAGTGAGTAGCGGTTGCGCTGCGCGTGACCATCGTGCCCGTTGTACTCCTGCAATAGGTCCGAACCACAACCACCAGCGGATAACGAAAGACCCGACCATCCCTGGTCGGGCCCTTCACTGACGGAAAGTCGAAGTCGGCAAATGGCACTGTGCGCTTAACCGCGCACCCGACCATTCTCGCGGTAGCCCACCATCCAAGCGCGTACCTCTTCTACTTCCTTCAGTTGGGAGGTGCGCATGGTGCTCCAGGTGGCATCCGTGGATGCATCCATGGCGGCCAACGCGCGGTCCACACGCTCAAGGCCTTGTGCCAGGTCACCGGCGAGGGCCTGGTCCGTGGCCTTCTGTTCTGCACTGCGGGTTCCGTCGTTCAAGCGGGCACGCACCATTTCCAGATCGGCCATGAGGATGGCGCGGAGCCCACGCATGTCCGAGTTCGCAACAGCGCGCTCTTCAGCGGGTGTGGCAGGCACGGGGCGGTTTCCGGGATAGAGGTACACGTTGGCCGTGTTGTCATCGGTCTGCCGGGTCCGGTCCACTGAAGCAGCCGCCCAGGTACCGTCGGCATTGCGTGTTTCACCATTGCTGATGCGGATGGAATCGGCGCGTTGGTCAGCGGTTAGGGTACTGGTGCCAGCACTCTCCGAAGTATCGGATCCATCGGACGAGCATTGAACGAACAGCAGGGCGCCAAGGGCCACAGGGGCCAGACGCGTGAACAGATGAAGAGGGTGGGAATTCGAGCGCATGATGAAAGGTGTTTGTCCACTTCGCACACCAAGTGCGGGCCATACTCTGCATCCTGCACCATGCTTGGATCCCAAAGGACCCACGGAACAGGACGTGTGAAAACCCTTGCCCGCATTGGGGAAATTCGACCTGAGAAGGTGCACAAAGCCTTAGAACCCGTTTGCATTAGCAGGTGATCTTGCGAAGTAGTAGGTGGATCATCGAGATCTTGACGAAGGCTTCTGAGCTTTGTGTGGTGATCTCAAAGTCTTTGGATAGCCTGCGGGACCAGGCGAGCCATG
>JBIIYD010000152.1:0-7411 GCA_044347005.1 Flavobacteriales bacterium
CCATCGAATAGGCGGTGCCTCCCCTGTAATTAAGGTGCGCGCTTCGACCCTGAAGGATCAGCGGCAAAAAGCGGAGTTCTGTGTGACTACGTGGCGGATCCAGCGCTGACACGCCGATCCACCTCCCCCCACTTCCCTACTTTAGCCCCATGAGCTTGCAACAGGACCTGGCCACGGTGGATACACCACTGGCCACCTTGCGCTGCACCGCAGCGGACCGCATGGAGGTACACTTCAAGCCCGGGAAAACCTTTACCGTGGAGGGTATAAAGCAGATGATGTTGGCGCGGCAGAAGCTGGGTGAAGCCGGGCCGCACCGGGTGTTGGTGGTAATGCCCGACCACGTGGATTTCGACATGAGCATGATAACCACCGACCACTACACGGCGGTGCCGCAGCCCAACACCCTTGCGGTGGCCTGGGTAACGCAGAACGAGCGCAACGCCACCTTCACGCGCTTGTACCTGAGCTATTTCCCACCACCCTTCCCCAGCGAGGTGTTCCTGCTGGAGGCCCAAGGGCGGTCCTGGCTGGGCTGGTAGCCCTGGTACTTCACACTTCACAGATCCGCCTCCGATATGCATCGGAGCACACCTCACACTTCGCTGAGGTGTGAACTGTGAAGTGTGAGGTGTGACGTGTCCTAAAACCTGCGCTGGCTCATCACCGGCTTCAGGAGAGCTGCCGTAAGGCGGCCGTTCGACCGACGCTACCGACGCCTTGTATGCCACGATGGGGGCATCCGTCGAAAAGCCGCGACCGGCGTGGAACATACGCCGCAAGGGCACGTTACGATAGTTGGCTACCTAGTTAACCACCAACACGCATACCCCATGGAAACGCGCAACACCCCCACCCTGTGCGCTACCCTTTGTGCCCTGCTCCTGCTGCCCTTGGGCGGCGCGGTGGCGGCCGGACCGCCTGCCGGACCGAGCACCGAAGATGCCGTGGTGCTTACCGGCTGGCTGCACGTGGAAGAACATACCATGGCCGACGTGGTATTGGAAGTAACGGTGAACGGCACGATGCGCACGGTGACCGTAAGCGAAAGCGGGCGCTTTACCGTGGCCTTGCCCGCCGATGCGGAGGCCACCCTGCGCTTCGAGAAGCCCGGCCACCTGAGCAAGGAATTGGTGGTGGACACCCGCCACGCCCAGGACGGCAATTTCGACCGTCGCACCCGCCGGCTGAAGTTCGCCGTGATCATGCATCAGCAGCGCCACATGGGCAAGTGGATCTACAGCGGCCCGGTGGGTGCCATCCGCTTCGAGGATGGTGGCTGCCCCGCCGTGGCGAACGACCGCAGCCTGGTGCCCGCCGACCGGCACACGCCCATGGTGTTCTGATGCGCAATGCCGCAACTTCACACTTCACATATCACACCTCACACCTCCGCAAAAGGTGAGGTGTGAAGTGTAAGTTGTGAACTGTGAGCGCCCCTCCTGCCGGTAAGACAGGTCTGCGTTGATCTACCACGCCCCCGGTAACCCCGGTATACAACTTGCGTAATACAGTGCGGCCGGTGCACCATAATACCGGCGAGGAAGATGGGCATGCGCATTTCCTTCAAACCCGGAATGGAGCAGTCGCAGCAAGCGGCGCGCTACTTCCACGACCAGGTAGGCTCCTTGGTGGAAGCCATGCTGGACGGCCTTGATGAGCACCTCTACCGCATAAACGGGCACGACGGCCGAAGCCTGCAGTTGCGCACTTGGAGCACTGCGGAGTTGCAGGAGGACGAGCTGCACGCCCTCTTCGACCGGTTGTTGGCCATGCGGGCAGATATCCATGGGCTTGAACTGGCAGCCCACACCCCGGACCACCTGGCCCATGTAGTGGATGATTGGCTGGCGGTACACCTGGGTGGCGCCGACCTCTTCGTGGAGGTGGCCATCGAGGACCCCGCCACCGGCACGGCGCAGCAGCCTGAATTCTCCCTGGGCATGATGCGCGGCCGCAGCGTGATGGTGAGCACCAACACCCTGCTCTTCACCTGGCTGGAAGAGGGCATCTTCGGCCTGTCGCTGGCCGGCCATGGCAGCTACCTGCTGGAACTGGAAAGCGAGGAAAGCAGCGCCGCGCACACCTGGCGCAAAGCCTCGTAGGGCGCGCCCTGCCGCACTTCACCCCGATACGTATCGGGGCACAGCTTACACCTCACCCTCCGTTAAGTATCGGGGCACACTTCAGCACAAAGCCCCTTCCGCACAAGCGAAAGAGGCTTCGTTGCATGAAGGGTGCGAGTACTACTGCACTACCAGGCGCTGGGTGCCCAGCACACTGTTCTCGCCGATCAGGCGCAGGTGGTACACCCCCGGTGCCAGGCCTGCCGTGTTGAAGGCGGAGAGCACTTCGGCGCTGTGTTGTTGCAGCAGGGGCTGCTGGCGTACGATGCGGCCGGTGGCATCCATCAGTTCAAGGGTACGCGTGCCGTGATCGGTGTCGCCGAAGCTGAGGTTGACAGCGCCGTTGGCCGGGTTGGGATAGGCCGTGAATCGTACGGTGGACGGGTCGATGGACTGCACCGACACTTCGCCATCGCCGTACATCCAGCGGGCATCGTAAGTAACGGCCGGCGCACCGGTACCGATGATCACGGTATCCAGCGACAGGCGCAACACGGGGTGGCGCACAGCCTCGGAGAAGTAGTATGTGACCACCGAATTGCGGCGCACGTTCACCACAGGGGACTGATCGAACAAGCGACGGGTAACGGTCACACGCAGCACGTTGGGGATGACCACCGCAGGCAGTTCCAGCGTGCCATAGCCATCGCCGATGCCGCTGATGGTGCCGGTGCGGGTAACTGCGAAGCCGGACACGGTGTAGGAAGCGGAGGCATCATCGGACCAAGTGGTGCCGAAGGTGCAGGGGTACTTCAGCTCCAGCAACGGATCGGTGTATTTCACCAGCCCCAGGCCGGTAAGTTCGGCTAGCACTTCCTGCCCGGTGGACGAAATGCCAAGGAAGAGGGTATCCGTGCCGCCGTCCGTGCTCAGCAGGTCCACGCCGGGCACCTGGGCCGATGTAGGCGTGGCGCTTGGCGCTACATAACTGATGTTGCGGTTGCCCGTGCCTACCAGGTCCCAAAAGCCGTACACCTGATTCGGGCCTGTGGGTCCGGGAAAGAGGTAGGTGCCGATGGAGATGGGGTACTCGGACCCGGCGGCGGGCACGTTGTTGTTCGCATCGAGCGTGGGCTGGGCCAACAGGCTGCCCGAGGCAAGCAGGGCCGATGCAAGAATGGCGTAACGGTCAATCATGGTGCAGGTTGTTTGTTGAATTGCGGGTTCCGGCGATGAAGGTAACACGCTGCTACTGAACTGAACAGGCTGCCCCATGCACCCGGAGACCCGTGGCGTCCATTAGCTCCATCTCTACGGAATAGCCAAAAATTCGCTGGATCGCTTCTCTTTGCACCATCCCCATGCCCCCTATGAAGTTCAGCGTTAGCGAGATCACCGACCTCATCCGCCACCGGCGCACCATTTACCCCAAGGATTACAGCCCCCGCGAAGTACACCGCGAGATCGTGGAACGTGTGCTTACCAACGCCACCTACGCACCCACCCACGGCATGACACAGCCCTGGCGCTTTACCGTGTACACCGGGGCCGCGCGGCAGGACCTGGCCGACTTCCTAGGCGAAGAATACCGCCGCAACACGCCCCCGGAAAAATTCCTGCAACGCAAGTTCGACAACCTTGTCCAGCGGCCCTTGCAAAGCACCGTGGTGATCGCCTTGGGCATGGTGCGCGACCCCAGCGGCAAGATCAGCGAACGCGATGAATTGCTGGCCATGGCCTGCGCGGTGCAGAACATGCACCTGACCTGCGCCGCCTATGGACTGGGCGCGTTTTGGGCCACCGGAGGTCCCATGACGGGTGTCGCCATGCGCCAATACCTCGGCCTCGGCGAGCAGGACCAGGCCCTGGGCCTCTTCTTCATGGGCTACCCCACCATCGAATGGCCGAAAGGATACCGGAAGCCATTGGACCAACTCGTTTCCTGGAAATTGCAATAAGAACCGAAAGTCGTTAGTGACCAGTCGTTAGTGGATAGTCGCAAGTGGCACGCCAGCGACTATCCACTAACGACTAACGACTCCTCTCCCGCTCCCACAAATGGCCCTCCTCAACCTCACCAACTTCGACGATCACCCCACGGATCCGCTCTGGCTGGTCTTCCGCTTTACCGACCATAGCATGGCCCGGGAATTCATGCAGGGTCTGGACGCTGCGGGGCTGAAGTACGAAACGGACGAAGGCGACGAAGGCCTGCGTCTGGTGGCCGTGAAACAGCGGCACCGCGATGCGGCCATACGCATCAATTACACCGTGTTGGGCCGCCACCGCCAGCCCTTCATCGGCAACGCCACACTGCGCTGGTCGCTCCTGGCCCTTACCGCGCTGTTACTGCTGCTGGCACTTGCAGGGGCCTTGCGGAACGGGTAGTACGGGGTAGCGCATGGAGCGATCGCACGAGCGAATATCTTCACCGCCCTTCTGTCCCCTGCTCCGTGACCCTGCCCGTACATTGCACCAAGCTCCTTCTCCGGGTCTTCCCTTGGGCCGCGTTGCTTGCGGGGCTGCCTTTGCAGGCCCAGGACACCAGCACGGGTAACGCACCGCAAGTGGTGGAAGCCGTGGTGGTTTATGGCGATGAGAAACTGCTGCCCGCCGAGGAGGTGCTGAGCGACGAAGCCCTGGAGTCGCTCCTCGACTCGCTGTGTACCCTGGACCCTGCGCCGCTGGACCTGATCCGCGACCTGCGCCTGTTCCAACGCATCCGCACAATGGACGAGGACCGCATGGTGCAGTTGGTGGACTCGCTCTTCGAACTGGAGAGCGTGCCCTACGCCCTGATCAACGAGATCGCACTGTATTCCACCGAGATGCCCACCCAGCAGGCTGTGGACCTGAGCCCGACGGTGGAATGGTACTGCAACAGCCCATTGCCGGGCGCGCACCTCTACGGACCATGGATCACCGACAGCCCGAACCCCTATGGGCCGGAGCTATCCGCACAGGACGGCGTAATGCTGTTGCGACTGGTGCATGGCACGGAATGCGGCTTCCACATGCCCGTGCCGGGCATTATCACCTCCCGCTTCAGCCAGCGCGATGGCCGACCGCACAATGGCGTGGACCTGGACCTTCGCGTGGGCCAGCCGGTGCGCAGCCTCTTTCCGGGTGTGGTGCGTTTTGCAGGCAGCTTTGGCGGGTACGGCCGCATGGTGGTAGTGCGCCACTGGAACGGCCTGGAGACCTACTACGCGCACCTGCACCGCACCAAGGTCGCCGTGGGTACCGAGCTGGAAGCGGGCGATATCGTGGGCTTGGGCGGTAATACCGGGCGCAGCACCGGCCCCCACCTGCACCTGGAGGTGCGCTTCAAGGGCATCCCCATCGACCCCTCGCGTTTCATGGACCTTTCCACCGGACAACTGACCTGCGACACACTGGTGCTCCGGAAAACGCGTTGGAGCTACGCGGGCTATCCCTTGGGCACCCGCTTCCATACCGTGAAGAAAGGTGAGCATCTTTACGGCATCGCAGAACGATACGGAACCAGCATAAACGCCCTTTGCGACCTCAACGGAATAACCCGACGCAGCACACTTCGTGTGGGCCAGCAGCTCGTGTTGAGCGCGCACCCCGAAGGGCTGTGACCGCCCTGCTTTTCCTGTGCGGCTTGCTGGTCCATGGCCAGAAAGGCGTCACCACCTTCGGCATCCAGTTCAAACCGGTGCTACCGCTGGAATTCTTCGACCCCCTGACCACCACGGAAAGACCTTCCCTGAAAGGCAGCATTGAACTTACCGGCGGCTCCGGCTTCGGCATGAGCGTGCGGGTCGGCCTTACGAACGCCATCTCCCTGGAAACGGGCCTGGGCCAGATCAAACGCAGCTACACCTTCGGCATCGTGAACGATACCAGTGGATACAGTGGCACGGACCGGGTGCGCTTCATCGGCTATGAACTGCCCATTACCGGCCTGGTCTTCATCCGCCTGGGCGAGCGGATGTGGATGAACACCGCTCTGGGTTTCGTGGTGGACATGTACCCTGGCGATGCGCAACAGGACCTGGAGGAAGGACGCATCTACATCTTCCGGCGAAACTGGGTGCAGATGGGTGTTTTGGGCAACCTGGGCGTGGAGTACCGCACGGAGAAGTCGGGAAGCTTCTACCTGGGTGCCACCTACCACCGCCCCTTCAACGACATGGCCCTGGCGGAACTGACCTACTACGGCCCCAGCTTTTTTCCCTACACCATGCAAGCCCCGCTGGACGGAAGTTACCTCACCGTGGACCTGCGCTACTACTTCCACGAGGACCCGGAAACGCGCCGCAAGCGCACGAAGAAGGGCAAGTGATCAGCGCTTCAGCACACGCTGCACGGAACGGCCAAGCGCATTTTCCACCACCACCAGGTACACGCCCTCGGCCAGGCCGCTCAGGTCGGCAAAGGCACGGCTGTCGCGGTGCATGGGTCCTTGGTGGATGTTCATGACCTCCCGGCCCAAGGCATCGGCAAGGTGTATCCGCACCGGTTCGTTGCCAGCATCCTGTACGGTCACCATCAGCAAGGACGAGGTCGGGTTGGGGAACACCTCCACGATGAACGGTCCATCCGTGGAGGCTATCCCGGTGCCGATGCCGAGCACCCGGAATCGCCACCAGCCCTCAGGAGCAACAATGGGGCGCACCTGCTGTTTGCCACTGTTGGCAGTGCCTTCGATGTAGTAGAACAGCTCGGTGCCCGCGGGCTGTGCCGGTATGGCCGCCGCCCAATTGCCATTGCCCTGATCCACCATGTCCAGCGCTGCGAAACCCTGTGCCGTATCCGCCGTCCAATACAGGCGGGCCGATGCGATCCCACTACGGTGGCGCAGGTAGCCCACCACGGTATAGGGCACCACGGTCTCGTAGGTATCGCGCAGGCGCTGGTGGCGGATCAGCAGCGGATCCTCCACACCAATGGCCTTGGTGATGCAGTGGATGGCCCCACTGGCACTGATGATGTTCTGGTCGCTGTTGTCGGCATCGATGCCGTAGACCTTGTAACCCGGCAAGGACTCCTGTAGGATGCGGAGGCCGGTCGTATCGTACTCCGTGCGGTAGGTGGGCACCAGCACGGTGCCGTTGATGAAGATGTTGTTGGCATAGGTGCGGTAGCTCGCGTTGGGCGGGTATGCACCACCCGTGGAAGGGATCATGGGAATACGCACCAACTCGTAAGGCGTGTCGTACACCGAATTGAAGTTGGAGGTCACATAGTCGATGTTGGTCTCGAGCTGCGGCCCATCGCTGACACCCACGGGGAATTCGCCCACGAGCAACGTTTCCTCATCGAGCAACTTCATGTGCATGTCGATGTGGCTGATGCCATCGTAGGGCAGCTGGGTC
>JBIIYD010000154.1:0-7393 GCA_044347005.1 Flavobacteriales bacterium
ATGGATTCTTGGGTCGATGAACTCATCGGTCATATGAAAGAGGACCCGAGCATGCGTATCAAGTTGGTGGGTCACATCGATGCGACGGAAAAGGACCGCATGCGCATGCGTCCGGACCTGGAGACCCTGGCCAAGGACCGCGCAGAAACCCTGAAGGCGGCGCTGGTGGAAGGGGGCATCGATGCAGGCCGTATCACCACCGAAGGCATGGGTGGTGACAGTCCGGCCGACGATGCGGGAACCGAAGTGTCCATGAGCAAGAACCGCCGCGTGGAAGTGGAACTGCTCAAGTAGTCCTGTTCCATGGCACCACGGCAAAGGCCGACCCGTGAAAGGGTCGGCCTTTGCATTTCCTCCTGTACATTGCTGGCATGAAGAAGGGCGATCCGAAGGTGATCCGTGGTTGGACCATGTACGACTGGGCCAACTCGGTCTACTCCCTTACGGTGACCACGGCGATCTTCCCGGTTTTCTACCTGGCCATTACCCATCAGGGCGACAAGGACCTGGTGCTGGAGCGGTACGGCCTGCCCGCGCAATCGCTCTATTCGTATGCGCTCTCCGCAGGCTTCCTCCTCGTGGCCCTGATATCGCCTTTGCTCAGTGGCATTGCCGACCACACGGGCAAGAAGAAGCTATTCCTGAAGGCGTTCTGCTACATCGGTGCGGCATCCTGTGGCGGTCTGTTCTTCTTCGGCCTGGAGAACCTATGGACCGGACTATTCCTGGTGATGATGGCCTGCGTCGGGTTCAGTGGCAGCCTCATTTTCTACGACGCGTTCCTGCCCGAGATCGCCGAGCCGAAGGACCACGACAAGGTGAGCGCACGCGGCTATACCATGGGCTACATCGGCAGTGTCATCCTGCTGATCGTGAATCTCGTCATGGTGATGAAGCCCGCCTGGTTCGGTATACCGGACCGGGACGGCCTCCCGGCAAGGATATCCTTCCTGCTGGTCGCGGTCTGGTGGGCCGGTTTCGCCCAACTCGCATTCAGGGTCCTTCCGGACAATCCCTATGGCAAAGAACCGAGCGGACGGATCCTGCTCAATGGCTACAAGGAGTTGCGTAAAGTGTGGCACGATCTTAAGCGTACCAAGCGACTGAAGGGATACCTGCTGGCGTTCTTCGTCCTGAACATGGGTATCCAGACGATCATGTACCTGGCGGTGACATTTGCCAAGGAGGAAGTGAAGGACCTGGATGCCGCCGGACTCGTGGTGCCCATCAGTGACCAGAGCCTGATCCTCAGCATTCTCATCATCCAGCTTGTCGCCGTGCTGGGGGCGTTCCTGTTCGTGGCCCTCAGCAAACGATTCGGAAACCTGGCAGCACTCACCATCGGATGTGTGGCGTGGCTCCTCCTATGCGTGTTCGCCTATCGCATCGTTTGGGCTTGGGAGTTCTACCTTCTTGCCGGTGGTGTGGGTCTGGTCATGGGAGGCAGTCAATCGCTATCGCGCAGCACCTATGCCAAGTTCCTGCCCGATACCAACGACCATGCGTCCTATTTCTCGTTCTATGACGTTAGTTTCTACGTAGGCACGGTGCTCGGAACATTCGCCTATGGACTGGTCTTCCAACTCACCGGCGATCTTCGGAACACGGTCGTCATAATCGGTAGTTTTTTCCTGGTGGCACTGGTGCTTCTTGCCATGGTGCCGCGCAAGGAGGTCGATGGACCAATGCGCATGCCGGGTGTAGCGTAAGGGCCGTGCATTTCCGTTGGGCCTGGGCCGGCTTGCACTCCGCTACGAGGTGGACCCCGTGCGGTCGTCCGCTGTCTTTGATCGGTGCCGGGCACAGCATCGTGCAGGCCGGGAGTACTTTCGTGGCCCAACTTCCAAAGGCATGAGCGAACGACCGACCTGGGACATCGTGATCATCGGTGGTGGCATCGTCGGTGCGGCCACGTTGTACAAGTTGCAACAACGTTACCCTGGCCTCAGGATCCTATTGTTGGAGAAGGAGAAAGCCCTGGCCGATCACCAGACCGGGCACAACAGCGGTGTGATCCACAGCGGCATCTACTACAAGCCGGGAAGCTACAAGGCGAAGAATTGCGTGGACGGACGTCGTGAACTTGTGGCCTTCGCCCGTGAACATGGTGTGGCGCACGACATCTGCGGCAAGCTGATCGTGGCCACCAGTGCGGACGAATTGCCCCGATTGGAGAAGATCCATGCCACGGGCATCGCCAACGGTATCGAGGACATGGAACGTGTGGATGCAGCACGGATCAAGGAGATCGAGCCGTTCTGTGCCGGTGTGGCAGGCATACGTGTGGGTTGCACCGGCATCATCGATTTCAGGGGTGCAACGGAGAAAATGGCCTCTTTGGCACTGGCGATCAACCCGGCCAGCCGCGTCAACTTATGCGAGGAGTTCACCGGCATAACGCAGCAGGGAGAGGTGAGCGTGGTGAGGACCGATAAGGGCACCTACACCACGCGCTGGGCCATCTTCTGCGGTGGGCTGCGAAGCGACCGACTGGCACGGGCCGACGGAGCATCCGTGAAGGAGCGTATCGTGGGCTTCCGGGGCGACTACTACGACCTCACCGAACAAGGAAAACACAAGATCAAGAACCTGATCTATCCCGTGCCCGATCCGCGTTTCCCGTTCCTGGGGGTGCATTTCACCCGAATGACGGACGGTAGCATCGAATGCGGGCCCAATGCGGTATTCACCTTCAAGCGCGAAGGCTATGGCAAAACGGACTTCGACCTGAAGGACAGTTTGGACGCCCTCACGTATGCCGGGACATGGAAGCTCTTCATGAGCAACATGTCATACGGCATCAACGAATACCGAAGGGCGTTCAGCAAGAAATTGTTCCTCCGCACCCTGCAACGATTGGTGCCAAGCCTCACCATGGAAGACCTGAAACCCGGTCGAGCCGGGGTGCGTGCGATGCTGCTGGGCACGGACGGCAACATGGTGGACGACTTCCGGATCGAACGCCGCGGCAACCACATCCATGTGCTCAACGCGCCCTCACCGGCCGCCACGGCAGCGCTCGCCATCGGCGGTCACATCACCGATATGGCCGTGAGCGAACTGGGTGTAGGCCAGCGTTGATGGTCCGGTGGACCCTGAAAGAGGGGCCGGTGCCCGGCGGGATCAAACGATCTTGTGCTGGTCCAGTACGTCGGACCAGTTCCAGATGAAGTAGCCCATCAAACCCTTGATGCGCTTGAGCACGATCGGATTCGGTACCCGCTGCTCGCGGAAGTAGGCATGCTGGAAGCAATACAGATCGTACTCGTTGAAGAGCACGTTGCTCATGGCATAGACCGTGTTCTTGCTCGGGAAGTTCAGGCGGTCCATACGTTCGCGCAAGGCCTTCACCTCCATTTCGATTTCCTCGCTCGATCCCCCAAGAGCTTGGGCGAACTTCGAAATGGACAACGAACGGATGCGTTTATCCAATCCCGGACCCACCACACGCTGCATTTCTGCCAGGTTCCCGGTGAACACGATGAGCGCGAATGCACGGTCGTCGGAATCGGCGATATCGGGAGGCACCGCGAACTCCGGCGATTCGTTCAACTCCGCGGCCACGGCAGGAAAGCCTTCGGCCGTCAACTCCAGGACCGCATTCACGAAAATGTTCGCGAGCTTGTCCTCCGAGAGTTTCTTTTTACCGAACAGGGTTGCGATCATGCGGTCTTCTTAGCGCGAAGTTCCGAAGGGAGCAAGCCGTGCTTTCATCGACACTTCAGGTATTTTTAACAAGGTTATCCACCTTCGCACCCATGCAACAGCTTCTGAGGCACTATGCCGACTACGATCTTTGGGCGAATACACGCTTCGTGGAACGCTTGGGCCGCGAGCCCGACAGCGTGCTCGATGCACCGGTCGCGAACAGTTTCCCCAGCCTGCGCGCAACCTTGCTCCACATCAGGGACGCTGAACATGCCTGGTGGTGCCGCCTTACGGGAACCACCGTGCGGTGGCCCGCCGAAGAGGGCACTGCCATTGCCACGGTACTCGTGCATTCGGCACGATTGCATGACCACGTGCATGCGCTGGACGGGACGCGATGTTCCACGGTACATGCCTACCAGGACCTGCGTGGCCACACGCATCAACAGACCGCGTGGATGATGCTGATGCATTGTTTCAACCACAGCACGCAGCACCGGGGGCAACTGATCACCATGATGCGGGCCTTGGGCCTTGCGGAGATCCCGGCCAATGACATGGTCGTGTTCCAACGACTGTCCAGTGCCATGCTGTAGCGCCATGCGGGTCAGGAACATCATCGTGAATGCCGATGACCTGGGCCTCAGCCCATCGGTGAACACGGCCATATTCGAGGTCTTTCGCGCAGGGAACCTGAATTCGGCCACCGTCATGGCCAACATGCCGGGCACAGCGGACGCGGTCGAGCGGCTTGCAGTGCACAAGGGTCTTGCGGTGGGGCTTCATTTCTGCCTTACGGAAGGGTATGCCCTTACCGGTGTCTCTTCCATTACCGGTCAGGATGGAGGCTTCATGGACCGGGGCACGCTTTGGAAGGCGGTTTTGCGCGGACGTGTGCGAGCCGATGACATCCGCAATGAATTCGAAGCGCAATGGCAACGCATGACCAGTGCCGGTGTGGGCTTGACCCATGTGGACAGTCACCAGCACGTGCTCATGTTCCCACCTGTGTTCAAGGCCTTGGTACCCGTGTTGGAGCGACTTCGACTTCCGGTGCGTGTGGTGGAGCCACCATGGCGCACGGTGACCGCCGATCTCGTCCGGCCATTGCGTGCTGCGAAACAGCTGATGAACGTGGCTTTCGCTCGCATGGACCGACGTCTCTATACCGGACCCTCGAACCGGCAACTGGTAAGTGTGCATGACCTGGCACACACCGGGCCCTACTCTTCAGCGACCTACCTTGGCTTGCTGGAACGAACATCCCCGGAAGGCGTGGTGGAGGTGATGATCCATCCCTACATCCTGGGCGAGGATGTGCTCGACCTGTACCGACCGGTGTTGGATACCAAGATGCCCTTCCTGCAACGTTGTGTGGCGGAGCATGCTGTTCTTTCCCAGGCTCCTGTGTTCAAGGAACACCACATGGTCACCTTCGCCGATCTTGTCGTTCCATGAGCTCGCTCGTCGTACGTCAAGCATCGGAGAAGGACCTTGATGCATTGGCCGTATTCATGCGCGCCCATGGCAGTGGACAGATGACCGCCGAACGTCTACGGCACTGGTATTTCCGCAATCCATCGGGCAGTGCGTCCGTGGTCATCGGGGAATCGGACCAGCACATCGTGGGCATGGCCACCACCAACGACCACGTTTTCCACAAGTCGGGCGCAGCCTCCGTGCTCGTTGGTATGCCGCAGAAGGTATTGACGGACGAACGAGCTCGGGGCCAGGGCATTTTCGGCAAGCTCTATCGGGCTTCCGAAGAGGTCTGCCTCCAGCGCGGGGTCGAACATTTCCTCACCATTACCAACGCCGCCAGCACCCCGATCTTTCTTTCGCGCTTCGGGTATGAAGCACTCCCTTCTCCACGGTTGGTGATACTGCCTTCCTTGCCATCTTCTGCAGGTGTGCGGCCTACCGGGACTATCGGTCCATCCGGCTCCGAAGCACCTGGCAAAGCCTGGTCGCTGCGGAAGGATCACGAGCACTACCTATGGCGTTATGACCCGGTCATAGGGACCGGATACCACACGGTATCATCGGGACCCGAAAGCGACCCATGGGGAACGGCGGTGCTCCGTCGCATTCGAAAGATGCGCATGCCGTTCCTGTTGCTGATGGACCTTGTTCCATCGGATCCTCTTCGCGGTGCCGACATGCTGCGCTCACTTAGGGCGTTCGCGTGGGCGCAAGGTGCCGTCGGTGTACTCGTCCTGAAGGAAGATCGCCTGAACACCTGGTCGAAGCAGCAGTTTCCCCGCTGGGAAATGTCCAGTGGCTTCAACTTGTTGGTGAAAGGACGCACCCCCGAGCACACCCGGGAATTACTACGGGAAAACTTCGAACTATCATTCGGTGATCTTGATTTCTTTTGACCCTGTACATGATCGTTCCACCGAAAATCTGCAGTGCACTGCGCCGCTTCCTCCCCTTTCGGAGCAGCCTCTCCTTGTTGTTGTTGACGCTTTCGTTTTCGCTCCAGGCGCAACAGGAGGTCGATGAGCGTGCTTTGATTGAGGTCAAGGACGGCATCAGCATTTCCAAGGACTCCCTTTTTTTGCTCAACCTTCGTTTTCGCCTGCAGAGCCGCATGGGCGTGATCACGGAGGGTGGGGATGACCTGGATATCGCACGTGTCGATGCCCGGGTAAGGCGCCTGCGATTGAGGCTGGACGGGTTCGTCCTGAACCGCAATGTGCGCTACTACATCCAGCTCAATTTTTCGCGGGCCGATCTGGACCAGGAGTTCACGGGTGTTGCACAGACCATTCGCGATGCCATGGTGTACTACCATTTCAACGAACGTTTCTACCTGGGCTTCGGCCAAAGCAAATTGCCCGGTAATCGGCAGCGCGTCATCTCTTCCGGCAACCTGCAGTTCCCGGATCGTTCGATCGCCAATGCCGTTTATACGCTCGATCGCGATTTCGGCCTGTTCGCCTATTGGAAACAACCCATCGGTGCGCAGGAGATTCAGGTGAAGGGGGCGTTCTCCACGGGTGATGGCCGGGGAACAGCACCTGGCGACCCGGGAATGTGTTACACAGGGCGATTGGAATGGCTTCCCCTAGGGGCATTCACCAGGAGCGGCGACTATTCCGAAGGCGATCAGGAATTCGAACCTCGGCCGAAACTGAGCTTAGCCGGCACCTACAGTTTCAACGACCGTGCATTCCGCACCGGAGGCCAGTTGGGCCCCGAGCTTTTCGCTGCAAGGGATGTGAACACATTGATCGCCGACGCCATGCTGAAGTATCGGGGTTGGGCTTTGTTGGGCGAGTACTTCGACCGCAGCAGCGACGACCCGATCACCACATCGACCGAGGGTGATGTGCGCTTCGTGCAGGTGGGCACCGGCTTGAACATGCAATTGAGCCGCTTGTTCCGCAGCAACTTCGAACTGGCGACGCGCTACACCTCGGTCGTGCCCGATGCTGCGATCGACGACCTGACAAGCACCACCGAGGAACTGCTGCTGGGTTCCACGAAGTACCTCAATGGCCATCGCATCAAGCTGCAAGCCTATGCTGGCTACCGCTGGGTGGATAGGCACATGGAACTCGATCACCCCGGCAACTCCTGGACCGCCATGTTCCAAGTGGAGTTCGGTATTTGAGATGGCTTCTCACTGCTGTCCGGTTAAGAATCGAACAATATCAACTGGTTCAGAGGGTTGGAGCCTGACTCTTGCTCCTGGGTCTTCTGAAAGGCTTGCTGGATGGGCATTTTCTCGAAGGGCATG
>JBIIYD010000155.1:0-7377 GCA_044347005.1 Flavobacteriales bacterium
GTTTGGTTTGATGCGGCTTCATGATGCAAAAGCACCAAGCCGTTGGGCAACCTTGACAAAGGCAACCCCTTGGTTTTCAAGAGGACATTGTGATCAACGGTCAGGACAGAGATCCCAAATAGGCTCTTACAGCTTGAAAGCCTTCTTCACCACTTCCAAGGCGTTCAGTTCCTCCCAAGGGAAGAGCTTCACCTTGACCGTGACCTTCTGGCCTGCGTTCTCGAACTTCTTGGTGACCACGCGGCTCTTGCGGCCCATGTGTCCATAGCTCGCCGTTTCGCTGTAGATGGGGGTGCGCAGGGCGAAGCGCTTCTCGATGAAGTAGGGGCGCATGTCGAACTCGGGCAGGCTGCCGATCACATCGGCGATCTTGCCGTCGTTCATTTTCACCTTGCTGGTGCCATAGGTGTTGACATAGAAGCCCACGGGTTGCGCTACGCCGATGGCGTACGCCACTTGCACGAGGACTTCGTCGCAGACACCGGCGGCCACCAGGTGTTTGGCCACGTGACGGGCGGCATAGGCCGCGCTGCGGTCCACTTTGCTGGGGTCCTTGCCGCTGAAGGCACCACCACCGTGTGCGCCTTTTCCGCCGTAGGTGTCCACGATGATCTTGCGACCGGTGAGGCCGGTGTCGCCATGGGGCCCGCCGATGACGAAAGTACCGGTGGGGTTGATGTGGTACTGGATGCTGCGGCCGAACAAGGCCTGTGTGCGCTTTGGCAGTTTGGCCACCACACGCGGCATAAGGATGTTGATGATGTCCTTCTTGATGCGCGAAAGCATGGCCTCGTCCGCCGCCTGTTTGGCCGCTTTGCTCTCGTCCTTGGGCTTCACGAAGTCGTCGTGCTGGGTGCTCACCACGATGGTGTCGATCTTCCGCGGACTGTTGTCGTCGTTGTATTCGATGGTCACCTGGCTCTTGGCATCGGGACGCAGGTAGGTCATCTCCTTGCCTTCGCGACGGATGTCGGCCAGCTCGCGCAGCAGCATGTGGCTCAGTTCCAGCGGCAGTGGCATGTAGGTGTCCGTGTCGCGGCAGGCGTAGCCGAACATCATACCCTGATCGCCGGCACCCTGTTCTTCGGGTTTCTTGCGCTCCACACCTTGGTTGATGTCGGGGCTTTGCTCGTGAATGGCACTGAAGATGCCGCAGCTGTTCGCCTCGAACATGTACTCGCTCTTGGTATACCCGATGCGGCGGATCACATCGCGGGCGATCTCCTGCACGTCCAGGTAGGCCTTGCTCTTCACCTCACCGGCCAGCACCACCTGTCCGGTGGTCACCAGTGTTTCGCAAGCCACCTTGCTGCTGGGGTCGAAGGCGAGGAAATGGTCGATCAAGGCATCGCTGATCTGGTCGGCTACTTTATCGGGGTGGCCTTCGCTGACGGATTCGGAAGTGAAGAGGTAGGGCATGTGCTGGTTGCGTTCACGGAGGCGCAAAGGAAGCAGTTCCGCCGGAAAGATGGGAGCCTGCCACGAAGCATCCGCTACCGGACCTTTCGGCGGTAGATACTTACCAAGCCGTTCGCGTAGTCCGGCTCGAAGTGTTCGCGCAAGGTGCTTTCGAGCGCGTCCTTGTAACAGGGGTCGTTGTCGTACACCTTACCGATGAGCACGATGTGGTCGATCTTGGGCTTTGCGCCTTCCGCGATGTGCGTGCCCAGCCAGGCCAGGCAACGGTCCTGCCCACCAAGATGGCGCAACACATGGCCGGGCAGGTCGCTGCACCAATTGAGCGGGAAGTAGCCCGTGCCAGCTTCGTAGTTGTACATCAGTTCCACGTTGCGCTCCACGGCCAGCAACGAAGGGATATGGTCCAGTGCCCAATCCGAGACCGTGTGGATCGGCAGGACCACAGCCCCCTCGGGGAGATGGCTGGCAGCATCCAGTACCAGGTCACGCGTTCCAGCCAGAGGTGCCATGAATTCCTTGATGTGGTTGAGCCGGGCTTGGTGGACCATGATCACCATGAGGGTGGGCGCAATCGTCGTTGCCAAAGGGATGGTCTGCATGGCGGTCCACAGGATCAGGCAGAGGAGAGCGAAGAGTTGAAGACGCAGAGAGATGTACCCAGCATAGCCCGACGAATCAGGGACGGTGAAGTAGAGCAAGAGGAACAGCCCTGAGAGTAGCAGAAGCAGGTCCGTATGCTCCAGCTTCCAGCGGCTTACCACGGTCGGAACGAAACGATGAACAAGGGCAAGCGCGACGGATCCGAAGAGGATCAACTTCATGGCATAGGTGAACTTCTCTTCGTTCTCACGCGCATACAGTACCAAGTACCGCAGGTCGATCAGTTCGCGCAGATGGTCCGTGTTCCCGGCCACCCATTCATTATCCTGTGCCAGGTTGAAGCGCAGGAAGAGCACGATAGCGGGTAGGATGGCCACCGCAAAGGCCACCATTGGAAAGATCCGACCTTTCGCCCATCCTTCGGTCCGGGAGTGGTACCCGGTGGCGATCGCCAGCTCATGCGTTCCGCAGAGGAGCAGGAAGAAGACCAGCGCCATGCTGTGGGTCTGGTGGAGCAGGATGGTGGCGGCCAGCAGTGCAGCATAATGCGGAATGCCTACCCGTTGTGCCCGCACCCACCAGCCCGCAAAAAGCAGGGCAAGCCCGACACCCAGCAGGAAATTGTGGAAACCCATGACGAGCAGGAACCCATAGGTGAAGGGCAGCACCAGGAGCACCAGCGGGTTGGGGCGTGCAAAGGCACGTGCCAGCACATATGAACCAAGCCCCATGGTCGTTACGATCAGCGCCAGCAGCACCCGTTCGGCGTGCATGGGTGAGAATATGCGCAACAGTGTCATGAGCACCCAGTGGCCCATCTGGTTGGGCACCATACCCGGGTTCTCGCAATAAAGTTGGCCGTATCGGCCCGCTGCCATCATGCGTGCCGTATGGAGGTGGGTCCATCCGTCCAGCGTGGGAAAGCTGGGTATGGCAAGGATCCAGACTCCGTTCAGGACCATGATCCCCAGGATGAGCCGTTCGGTCCAGGCCTGCATCCGGATCATCGTGGTGCGGGGCTTACTTGCGGGTCAGTTCCTTGAACACTTCTTCCAGCCCGCGCTCGCTTTTCTGGAGGCCGAGCACCTGGAGGCCGTTGTCCACCGCGAATTTGAAAACGGCGGGCCGGATGTCCTTCGACGCGTCGTGAGCCAGGATCCAAGTGTTGCCGGCACTGTGTTTGGCGTGCAGCACCCCGCTGATGTTCAGGAGCAGGTTGGCCTTCACTTCCTGGTCGAACTCCACCTCGATGGCTTCGCGGTGTTGGCTGCTGCTGCGCAGGGTGCTGGCCTTGTCATCGGCTACCAGGTTGCCGCGGTCGATGATCATCACCCGGTCGCAGATGGCTTCCACCTCCTGCATGATGTGGGTGCTCAGCATCACGGTCTTGGTGCGGCCGATCTCTTTGATCAAGCCCCTGATCTCCACCAACTGGTTCGGGTCCAGTCCGCTGGTGGGCTCGTCCAGGATCAGCACCTGCGGATCGTGGATCATGGCTTGTGCCAGACCGACACGCTGGCGATAACCCTTGCTCAGTTGGCCGATGCGTTTGTGCTGTTCGCGCCCCAGGCCCACCATGTCCACCATGGCCTTCACCCGTGCGTTCCGGTCGCGCAGCCCGTGGATGCCGGCCACGAAGTCGAGGTACTCGCGCACATACAGGTCCAGGTAGAGGGGGTTGTGTTCCGGCAGGTATCCCACGTTGCGGCGCACGTCCATGCTGTGGCTGCGCGTATCGAAACCGCACACGCTCGCCTCGCCACTGGTGGGAGGCAAAAAGCAGGTGAGGATCTTCATCATGGTGCTTTTGCCGGCACCGTTAGGCCCCAGGAAGCCGACGATCTCATGGGCCCCGATCTCGAAGGAGACATCGTCGAGGGCCTTTTGGGCGCCGTACACCTTGGTAATGTGTCGAACGGAGATGGCCATGGAGAGGGCTAAGATCGCACGATCGTTCGAACGGGTCACCGAAAAGTGGAAATCCAGGCAGGATCGTATCATTTGGATCGACCTTCAGCAGCAAGACGCGAACTTCGCACCATGCCCGACGGTCTTGTCCTTCGCAGTACCGGTAGCCGCTACCTCGTGCGCGGCGCGGACGGAAGCCTGCACGAATGTGTGGCACAGGGCAAGCTGCGCATCAAAGGCTGGAAGAGCACCAACCCGGTGGCCGTGGGCGATCGCGTGAGCTACGAACCGCAGGTTTCCGGGGTCCTGCCCGGCTCCATCATCGACCTCCACGACCGCACCAACTACCTGGTGCGCCGCAGCGTCAACCTCTCGCACTACAAGCACGTGCTGGCGGCCAACCTCGATCAGGCCCTGCTCATGGTCACCGTGGCACGGCCGCGCACCTCCACGGGATTCATCGATCGTTTCCTGGTCACCGCGGAAGCCTACCAGGTCCCGGTGGTGATCGTGTTCAACAAAGTGGACGACATCGATGAAACGGGGCTGGACCTGCTTGCGGAATATCAGGACACGTACGAGGGGATCGGCTACCGCACCATCATCACCTCGGCACTCAACGGGGTAGGGGTCGAAGCGGTGCGCGACCTGCTCCGGGGCAAGGTCACCTTGGTGGCCGGGCATAGCGGTGTTGGTAAAAGCACGCTGGTGAACGCCATCGATCCGGAACTGGACCTGCACACCTTGGAGATCAGCGAGTCCAGTGGCAAAGGGCAGCACACCACCACCAATGCGGAGATGTACGAGTTGCGCATGCCCGAAGGGGCTCCCGGCGAGCCGCCCACCTTCCTGATCGATACGCCGGGCATCAAGGGTTTCGGCCTGGTGGACCTGGACCAGGACGAGATCGGCGATCAATTCCCGGAGATGTTCCGCTTGAAGGGCGAATGCCGCTTCAACGATTGCAAACACAAGGACGAACCCGGCTGTGCCGTGCGCGCTGCGGTGGAGGACGGTCGCATCGCCGAAAGCCGCTACCGCAGTTACCTCGACATGCTTACCGGGGTCGATGAAGAAAGCCCCTACCGACTCGATTAGAATGCCCCGTACCATGAAGCCATTTACCCAGCTCTTCGTCGCCATTACGGCCAGTGTCGCACTGGCTTCGTGCTCCGGCACACGGACCGTTACCGCGGATGCAGGACGGCCCGAAGCATCGGCCATGGTCTCGCAACAAAACGTGAATGCGACGCTCTATCAGAACGCATCGGCCGAAGTGGCCTGGCTGTACGAACAGGGTTATGCCTTGGCGCGGATCAAGCTGGATGCGAACCTGGCGCTGCCCGATACCTTGCCCCCGGCCGTGATCGTGGACGTGGACGAGACTGTGCTGGACAACAGCCCCTATGAGTTGGAGAACATCCTTGCAGGGCGCAACTACACCGACAGCACGTGGAAGGCATGGACGGCCAGGGCTTCCGCCAAGCCCCTGCCCGGTGCGCTCGGGTTCCTGAGCTATGCGGCCTCCCGGGGGTGCTCGGTCTTCTACATCACCAACCGCGATGCATCGGAAAAGGGTGTCACCATCACCAACCTGGCCCAAGCGGGTTTCCCCATGGCGGACAGTGCGCATGTGCTTACGATGTCGGGTACCAGCGACAAGACCGAGCGGCGGACCGCTGTGCGACGCGATCATCGGGTCGTGCTCCTGGTCGGTGATCAGCTCACCGACTATGAACAGGTATTGAAGGATAGGAGCGTGGGCCTTGGCATCCCCACCATGTACACCTTGGCGGAACCCATGTCGCGTTATTTCATCCTGCTGCCGAATTCCACTTACGGATATTGGCGCGATGGCATCACCGGCCGGGGCACCGATGCCGAGAAGCTGGAGCGCGTACGGGCGTTCATCCAACAGCGTACCCGATAGCCATGCGTGCCGTCGTACAACGTGTTCGCGAAGCTTCGGTCCACATCGGCGGGCAGGAGCATGCGCGCATCGGTACGGGCATGATGGTACTGTTGGGCATCGAGGTGGGCGATTCGGAGGCCGATCTGGAGTGGCTCTGTGGGAAGCTGGTGCGTTTACGCATCTTCCCCGATGCGGAGGGTGTTATGAACGTGGATATCGCCCAGGCGAATGGCGACCTCTTGTTGGTGAGCCAGTTCACCCTGCATGCAAGCACGGTGAAGGGCAACCGCCCCAGCTACATCCGCGCCGCGCGGCCCGACGAAGCCGTTCCGCTGTACCTGCGTGCCAAACAACGGCTGGCCGAACTGCTCGGTAAACCGGTGCGCACAGGTGAGTTCGGGGCCGACATGCAGGTTCACCTGGTCAACGATGGTCCCGTCACCATCATGATCGACAGCAAACTCCGCGAATGATGGAAGACCACAAGGAGATCGCACACCTGCAGGCCGAGGTGGACGCCTGGATCAAGACTACGGGCGTGCGCTATTTCGATCCGCTCACCAACATGGCCATGCTTACCGAAGAGGTCGGCGAGGTGGCCCGGATCATGGCCCGCCGATACGGGGAACAGAGCGAGAAGGAAAGCGACAAGGCCAAGGACCTGGGCGAAGAGCTCGCCGATGTGCTCTTCGTGGTGCTGTGCCTGGCCAACCAGACCGAGACCGACCTGCAGGCCGCGTGGGAGCGCGGAATGACCAAGAAGACCGACCGTGATGCGCAACGGCATCGGGACAATCCGAAGTTGAAGTAGACCGCAGCGCAGACGGTCGGCGACCATGGCCCGGTCCTTGAAGGTCGCCCGCAGGTCCTATCTTGGCCGGATATCCGCTGTACACCATCCAATGAAGACGACACCCCTTTCAGGCCTCGTATTGGCCGTATGCTGCACCCTCGTTACGTTGAATTCCGGTGCACAGGCTCCTGCGGTCGACAAGTTGAAGGTGAAGGTCCGGCTGACACCCGAGACGGATGTCAGCAACAAGCTGGTGCCCACCGCGGTGCTTCGTGCCAACGACAAGGCCTACATGGTGCCCTACCTCCTGAAAGGAGGCAGTGGGGTGCAGTCCTATACCAAGTTGGAGCCTACGATCGAACTCTATGACCGGGTCAAGTTGCTGCGGATCCGCGGACAGCAACCCACGCTGAAAGTGCCTGCCGGGCACCTGTTCCTCGAAGACCTGGTCTGGATGGGTGGCAAACCGGTGATGGTGGCCGCCCGTCGCGATACCGTGCAGGGCGTGGTACAGCTCTACTGGCAATACGCCGATGCTGGCCTTACCGCTCCCCACAAACCCTTCGAACTGCTCTGCGCGTTCGACGCCAAGGTGTGGGGCAACGGTACGAAGTACCAGAGCGGCACCGCCTTCCGGGATGAATTCCGGACGGCCCACTCGCCGGACAGCACCATGCTGCTGATCCACAGTTCGGACGTGGTGGACAACGATGGCGAAGCCCGCAGGCTAATGGCCGTTGTGGAT
>JBIIYD010000157.1:0-7329 GCA_044347005.1 Flavobacteriales bacterium
GTGGGATGGAACCGCCGGGGCCTCCCGATGGGCCGTAGGCGAGGTCGCTGGGGATGTGCAGCTTCCACTTGGAACCGGCAGGCATCAACTGCAAACCTTCCACCCAGCCTTGGATCACCTGACCCACCCCGAAGGTGGCCGGCTCTCCGCGCTTGTACGAGCTGTCGAACTCGGTACCATCGATCAGCTTGCCGGCGTAATGCACGCGTACTTGCTGGTCGGCGGTCGGCTTGGCGCCGGTGCCCATGGTGATCACTTCGTACTGCAAGCCGCTGGCCGTAGTGATCACGCCTTCACGCTTGCCGTTGGCTGCGAGGTACTCCTCGCCGGCCGCACGGTTCGCTTCACCCTTCTTGGCATCCTCGGCCATGCGCTCCTGCTGCAACTTCATCATGTAGCCCTGCACCACCATCTGCAGCGTTTCATCGTCCATCATGGACGCGCTGTCGAGACCATCGCGCAAGCCCATCTTCATAACGTCCAGGTTGACGCTATCGAGCTTGGAGCGCTTGAAATTGGCACCGATGTCGGCACCGATGGCATAACTCACCGAATCCATTTCGGTCTTGAGCTGAAGGCGGCCTTTCTGGCCTTGGGAACAAGCGCTGAGGACGGTCATCGCCAGCGCGGCGGTCGTGATGCGGATGGTCATGGTTGGATCAATGGAGCGCGAAGGTACGGTTTTGATCATGTGCCGCTCACGGCAGTAGGACCATCGGTCGTTCCGGGAAGGGCAAGCACCTTGCGCAGCGCCCGGTTGAACCGTTGGAAGCGCACCAGGTCGCTGTGGTGCCCTTTGGGAAAAGTGAACAGTTCGCGCTGCACCGTGGTGGGTACGCGCGAATAGAGTTTCAGCGCGCTGGAATAGGGCACGATGGTATCGCGTTTTCCGTGGAAGATGTACACCGGACATTCCACACGACGCACGGCCACATCGTTCCGGAACCGGTAGCGAAGGAGGATGCGGTACGGAAGGATCGGCAGGTAGTAGCGGGCCACGTCGTAGAGGTTGGCGAACGGTGTTTCCAGCACCAGCAGGCGCGGCTTGCGAGCGGCGGCAACGGGCGTGGCCAGGCCGCTGCCCAAGGACCTGCCGTATACCACGATGTCCTTTTCATCCCAGCGCGCCTTCAGCCAATCGTACCAGAGCAAGGCATCGGCATGCAAAGCGGCCTCGTTCAGTTTCCCCCGGCTTTTTCCATAGCCCCGGTGCTCGGGCATGAGCACATCGTAGCCCATGCGTGAAAATCGGGGTGCCTGTTTACCCCAACGCTTCAAGGTTCCCGTATTCCCGTGGTAATAGATGAGCACGCCGCGCGGGTTCTCCGTGGGGAAGTACAGCCCGTGCAGCCTGCTGCCATCAGCGGCCGAAAGGAACCGTTCCTCGTGCGTGTAGGGGAAAGTGAAGCGGTATCGGTCGCCGATGCGGAAACGAATGAAGATGAAGCGTTCCTGAAGGAGGTAGTACACCAGGCACAGCACCCCGTACGCGAGCACCAACAGCACCACCAATGCGATCACAAGAGCCATTCCGCTGTAAAGGTACCGGGGCCAATGGCATCAGGGCCGGCCAATTCGTGTCTCGGATCCAAGGTGAAATTATTTACCCTTGTTCTCATCCGGTTCGCACGATCCTGCTCAATCCCTCAGCTTGTTGCCGAACAGCGCCGATCGTCCTATCTTGTACGAGAATCCCCCTAACATGTTGGACGGTATCCTCGCCTTTGCCCTCGGTGTTGTTTTCTGGACCTTCCTGGAGTACGTGATACATCGCTTCCTCCTGCACAAGAAGGGCCTTCGCAACCCGGCCACCGGCGAGCACATGCGCCACCACCGCGAGGGAGGCTACTTCGCACCGTTCTGGAAGAAGTTGATCGCGGCTTCCGCGTTCTTCACGATCAGCACCTTGGTGGCCGCACTACTGGTCGACCTGTTGCACGGTGCCCTCTTTTCGATGGGTACGGCAGGCATGTACATCCTTTATGAGGTGACCCATAAACGATTGCATGCCCGAAATCCGCTCATCGGCTACGGGCTCATCATCCGCAAACACCATTTCTACCATCACTTCGGTGATCCCAAAAATAACCACGGTGTCACCGTGCGTTTCTGGGACCGCGTGTTCGGCACCCTCGCTCCCACCCTGCACGACCGGGTATCCATCACCCGGAAGATGGTATTGCCCTGGCTGGTGGACGATAATGGAACGCCGAAGCCGTGCTATCTCGCGCACTTCAACATCCGCTGAAGGTCGTATAGACCTTACAGCACTGGGCACTATCAAGGCGACCCGCTCGAAGTGTATCCTAAGCCGACCTCGGCTCAGGTGCGATCGCGGAGGAACACCCACTCTTGCGCCGTACTCTCCTCGGGTGCGTAGTGGTAGCCGTCCTCGTTGTATCGTTTCAGCAACACCGGTTCCAGGATACGGTGCCGGATGATGTAACGGGCCATGGCCCCGCGTTGGTGTTTGGCAAAGACCATGACCACCTTGTAACTCCCTGATGCGCTCCGGTCCTTGAACACGGGTGTCACCACGTTCGCCTTCAAGGCAGCGGTGTCCACGGCCTTGAAATACTCCGTCGACGCCAGGTTGACCACCACGTCCGCTTCGTTGGCGGCCAGATCGGCGTTCAACTGTTCGGTGATCGTGTTCCGCCAGTAGGCATAGAGGTCCTTGGCGCGACCAATGCCCAGCTTGGTGCCCATTTCGAGTCGGTAGGCCTGGATAAGGTCCAACGGTCGAAGCGCACCGTAAAGGCCGGAAAGGATGCGCAGGTGATGCTGCGCGAAACGCAGGTCGTCGGCATCGAGGGTGCGTGCATCGAGGCCCCGATACGCCTCACCATTGAAGGTGAAGGCCGCAGGGATCGCGTTCTTGACCGTGAACGGTGGTGCCCATGCGGTAAACCGGGCGTGGTTCAACTCGGCGAGCTTCGGACTGATGTCCATGAGGGTACCGAGCTTCCTGGGGCTCATGCCACGGAGCTTGGCAGCGATCGGTACGCTCAGGTCCAATGCTCGTGGTTTCGTCGTGCCCCGCACACCGCTCACGGGAGCATCGCTAAGGTCCTTGGCGGGAGAAAGAAGTACGAGCATGGGGGGCGTTTTTCGGGATGCGTTGTTCGTGGTTCGATTGTCGATGAACGTAGTTCGATGGTAGAACAACGAACAACGAATGCTTCGGTTCAAGGTTAACGGATGGATGCTACCAAGACTTGGTGCGGAAGCAACTCAGCGGTCACTTCATGCCGCGCTGTCCCTGGATGCTTTCGTAAGCCTGTTGGACCTTCTTGAATTTCTCACCAGCCGCTTTCTGCACTTCTTCACCGAGCTGGGCCACCCTGTCCGGATGGTATTTCATGGCCATGCGTCGGTAGGCCTTCTTCACTTCCTCGTCGGTGGCAGTGGCCGGTATCTCGAGCACCGCGTAGGCCGCGCCGGGCTCCTCCATGCGGAACATCGCGCTCAGCGAGCCCAGGTCCTTGTCGCTGACCCCCATGTCGTGCGCGATCCGGCGCAGCATGTCGAACTCGGTGCGGTCCACATGCCCATCGGAGTGCGCCAACCCGATGAGGTAGTGCATCAATTGCAAGCGAGCCGGATGCGGCATGTGCTGGCGGATCTGCATGCACACTTCGTGCACCGGCACCTGGCGCTTGAGCACATCGCGTAAAACGATGAGCAACTGGCCGGCCTGCACCTGCCCGAACTGGTGCACGAAGAACCGTCGAACGTGCTGCAGTTCGGCCTGAGACACGCGCCCGTCGGCCTTCATGAGCGCCGCCGTAAGCACCACCAGGCTCATGGCCAGGTCGCCGCCGGTGGTGTAGCCCTGAGCGCCGGGATCATGCACCGGGGCATCGGGCCGTGCGCCGCGCATGTTGTCGAACATGGCCCCGATGGTGAAGCCGAGGATCCCTCCGATCGGTCCGCCGAAGGCCCAGCCGAGCCCGCCGCCGATCCACTTGCTGAAGCTCAATGGAATTGTATTGATAGGTTATGTACTGGACGCATTGTGGGATCACCAGCTTCCACCGGCACCACCACCGCCGAAACTCCCGCCACCGAAGCCCCCGAAGCCACCTCCGCCCCCGCCTCCGAAGCCACCACCGCCGCCGCCGAAACCGCCTCGCGAACCGTGCCGTTGGTGCATCTGGCTCATCAGCCACATGGCCGTCCAGAAATCGACGTTGTTGATGCGCGAATAGCGTTTGACACTGCTGCGCCACGCGAAGATCATGACCGCTGCGAAGAGCAGGAAGAAGACCACCACGGGCCATGCCGCCGGCTTCTTGCCATAGCTCTTCGAATCGAATTCGCCCTTGGCCAGGGCCATCAGCACATCCAGCGCTTTATCGATGCCTTCGTACGCCTGGCCCTCACGAAAGCGGGGAAGCACTTCGCGGTCCACGATGCGTTTGGCCGTGATGTCCGGGATCGGGCCTTCCAGTCCATAGCCGGTAGCGATGAACACCTTGCGCTGGCCCGGCGGACCATAGGGTTTGATGAGGAACACGATGCCGTTGTCGAAGCCCGCCTTGCCGATGCCCCACTTCTCGCCGACCTCGAAGGCCAGGTCAGCCTCCGAGCGGTCGCACAGGGTATCCACGATAAGCACCAGGATCTGGTTGCTGGTCTCGCGTGCGAACTGCACCAGTTTGGCGTTCAGGCGCTGCACTTCCGAAGTGGACAACCATGGTTCGCCATATTGCCACACCAGCTTGTCCTGGTCGCGCTCCTTGGGCCGCTCCAGGTCGCATGGGAACTGGGCAGCACCAGCGGTGAGCGCGAGGAGCAACAGCACTATGACGGACCAGGCCCTCATCGCCGTCCGAAGCTCACTTCGTTCGTCAACTCGTCCGTGTCGTCATTGCGCAGGGGGAAATCGTTCGCGAGCTTCTCGCCCACCGTCCTCACCGCTTCGCACAGCCCATCGGCGTAGCGCCCTGCTGCGAAGTGGAGCTTGAGGATGGCGACCGTGCTGTTCCAGAAATCCGGAGGTACACGTTCGTTGATGCCCTTGTCGCCCAGCACTGCCACCAGCCGATCGGCCACACACACGTACACCAGCACACCATTGCGGTCGCGGGTATGTTGCATGCCCAACTCCTCGAACACGTAGGCCGCATGCACCAGCACATCCTCCTCGATGTGGTCCTCGATGTGCACACGGATCTCACCGGACGTGCGCCGTTCGGCAGCAGCGACCGCTTCGGCCACGCGCTTCCGGTCCGTCTCCGTCAGGAGTTCCTCTGCGGTAAGCACGGCTTACTCGAAAGAGATGTCGGGCGCCTTCTCCGTGCCTTCCTCGGCCTTGAAGTAGCCGCGTTCGGTAAAGCCGAAGGTGCCGGCCAGCAGGTTGCCGGGGAAGCGCTTGATGCGGGTGTTGTACTCGCGCACCACGTCGTTGAACTTGCGACGCTCCACGCTGATCCGGTTCTCCATGCCTTCGTACTGGGCTTGGAAATCCTGGAATCCTTGAACGGCCTTCAACTCAGGGTAGCGCTCCACGGTCACCATCAGGCGCGAAAGGGCACCGGTGAACTGGGCCTGCGCTTCTTCGAAGGCCTGCAGGTTCTCCGGGGTAAGCTGGTCGGCCGTAAGGTTCACACTGGTCGCCTTGGAACGCGCCTCGATCACACCGATCAGGGTCTCCTGCTCGAAGTCGGCGGCACCTTTCACGATCTCCAACAGGTTCTTGGTCTTGTCGGCCCGTTCCTGGTAGCGCACGAGCACATCGCCCCATTGCTTTTCCACCTGCTCGCTGAGCCCGATGGTGCCGTTGTAGAAACCGATGCCCCAGAAGGCCAGCAAGGCGATCACGGCAAGGGTGATGATAAGTCCGAGGTTCTTCATGGTGCGTCGTGGTTGTGGTCGCGAAAGTAGTTCCCCTTCGCGTGGCGGCAGGGTGGACAACAGCCATGCCGTTCCCTTCTATACTGACAGGAAGGCAGAAAGCGATCTCAGTCGCCGACCACGAAACGGGAACTCCATTCGATGGGACCGTCCATCAACTGAAGGGTGTACGCTCCGGAAGCCAGGTTCTCGAGTCCGATGCGTTGCGTGGTACCCGGTTTGGCGTAGATCTCGGGCCTCATGATCCGTCCCGTAGCGTCGGTGATGAGCCAGACACCATCGTAGCCTTCTGGCAGGTTGATCCAGATCTCGTCCACCGCGGGGTTCGGGTAGAGCACCAAGGGAGGTACCACGGGCGCTGGTGGTGGCGGTGGCGGAGGAGGGGGGTCATAGAAGAAGCGCACACTGGTGACGGCACCGGCCACCGTGATCACGGTGAGTACCGGACCCTTCATTTCCTTGGCCAACCAACGGTATTCCACGGTCTCCGGCTCGGGCAAGCGGAACCCGAAACCGAACTGTTCGATGAAAATGGTATCGCGCTTTTCAAGCACCGAACGCACGCGCAGCACTTCGAAGGTGTTGCCCGGCAGGATCAGCGTTCCCCAACCGTCCACCGCGTTGGCCCGCACCTGGTCCTGGCCGAAGTAGAGGAGCGAAGGGATCGAGAGGTTGAACTTGCTTTCCGAGGTATCCACATCACCGAACTCGAGCGGGAAGCGGTGGATGACATCCACCGGAACACGGCGTGTGGACAGGGGCAGGCTGTTGAACGTGGCCCCGAAACCCACGTTGCTGAAGGCGGAATTGCTGACCTTGAAGAAATCGTAGAACTCCTCCAGCTGCACGCCCTGGATACCGAAGCCTACGCCACGCACACCGTAGCTGGCTTGATTCTGCGGAAAGAGGAAGCCGTTGTTGAAGAAGATCTGGTACAGCGATGGCGTACTGGAAACGGATACCAAGGTGTCGGCCACCTCCCCGCCCACCGGCAGTTCGCTGAAATCCCAAGTGACGTCGGCGCCGGTCAACTGGAGGTCGAGGCTGTCTCCGCTCGATGTGCGGAAACGCAGCGTATCCCCCCGCTCCGGCATGTCCTCGGGCCCCACAACGATCTGGGCCTGTGCAGGTATCAGGAAGAGGAACGGAAGAAGTGCGGATAGGTGGCGCATGGGTGCCCGAAAGTACACAAAGGGGTCGAACGGCGTTCGGGGAGGTCGCTGCGCCTGTCGTTCGACACCCCGGAAGTGCTCGGGTATCGGGGGTTCAGAGGTGGATGGCGCAACATGAAAAGCATGGTGCTGGATCACCTCCGCCACTAGCGCGAGCCTTTAACTGGATCCCGAAAGACCACATGAAGTGGATCATGAATGCCAAGACGTGATCGCCGTGTCCAACCGCTACGCCTACCCCATGGCCCGATCCTTGCCACGCCCACGTACCTTTGACCCGATGCGTACATCACTCCTT
>JBIIYD010000158.1:0-7304 GCA_044347005.1 Flavobacteriales bacterium
CCCGAATACCTGGAAAACGAGGACACGCTGTTCATCAATGAATTCGGCTCGGCCTTGCAGGGCTGGCAGGGGCGGTTAGTTTTGCCGCCCATGATGTTGTCCGTCAAGCACTTGCTGATCCTCTGCGCCATGCCGTTGGCAGGCGTTGGAGCCTTGGCGCAAACCGAGGAGGCCTACGGAGGGCCGGAGGGAGAGGATATCTACGGCGAACTCACCGAAGAAGGAGCAGCACCGCTGGACCTGCGGTGGGACGTGAACGATTCCCTGTCCTTCATACCCGGCTATGATCTTTACTGCCATTGGAACACGGCCGACCTCTTCCTGCTGGAAAAGGGTAAAGCGTTGGTACACGACACCCTGCGCCTCCACCTGAGCCATGCCGACTGCGACCACGCATTGCCCACCACCGGGCACTTGACATCGCCTTACGGCCCGCGCAAAGGAAGGATGCACTACGGGGTGGACCTGAAGCTCCAGACCGGCGACCCGGTCATGTCGGCCTTTTCAGGCATGGTGCGCATCTCCAGCTACAACCCTAGTTTCGGGCATGTCGTGGTGGTACGTCACCACAACGGTTTGGAAACACTTTATGCCCACTTGAGCAAGCGCATGGTGGAACCCGGGGACCTGATCGAAGCCGGGGACACCTTGGGGCTGGGTGGCAACACGGGGCGCAGCTACGGCAGCCATTTGCATTTCGAGGTGCGTTTCCTGGACCAGCCCATCGACCCCACGGAGGTTTTCGACCTCGCGAACGGAACCCTCAAGGCCAGGACCTTCGACATCCACAAAGGCACTTTCGAGGCCATCGTGAAGGCCCGCGCCGAGGCGTCCGCCCGCAAGTACCATGTGGTGCGCAATGGCGATACGCTTTCGGCCATCGCACGCCGGTACGGCACCAGTGTGAATACGCTGTGCAAACTGAACGGACTGCGCCAGACGAGCATCATCCGGCCCGGGCAGCGTCTGCGGTGCAGCTGAAGCTAAGCGGTCAATGCTTGGTCAGCGTTCTGCGACCGATCATCGCCACGAAATCCTGGTTGTAGAGCGGCGAGAGGAAAAAGGTCCCTCCACTGCGTAGCCTGAGCAACACCAGGTCATGCCGGGCATTGGGCATGCGGTCCGTCATAGCACGGCCCAGCCCCAGTGTAAGGGAGTTGAGACCGATATCCACCGAGCTGAACTGGACAAAACGCTTGGATGCGCGTTTGCGATCGAACAGGCTGGTGCCCCCTTCCTTGCGGAAGGTGGACAGGATGTACTCCCGGGCACCGGCACGGTCGATCAGGCTGACATCGAGCACATCGGCCAGGGGTACCACCAGCTCACGGGTGCCGTTCTTGAGGATGAGCTCCTCCCCTTTGACGATGTAGGAAACACGGTCGGACATATCGCGGTACAGCGCGACAAGCCCGCCGACAAGCCCGACGAGGGAAAGGGTGATGAGCACGGCGAAGCGCCCTGTTGCGGCGAAGACGATGACGCCAACGAGGAGCAGGAACGGAATGGTCCACAACATCAGCATCAGGTTGTGCCACTGACGTCGGGTTACGAATCGTTTGCTGCTCATCGAAGGGGCGTAAAAATACCGGCACTTGGCCCATAGTGAACCGCCACCGATTCCATGAACGCAAGGAAGCGGCCCAAGGACCGCTTCCTGTTGTACCGAAGGAGGGACTCGAACCCTCACGAGATCACTCTCACACGCCCCTGAAACGTGCGCGTCTACCAATTCCGCCACTTCGGTAAGTGGAAATAATCGCTTGCAGGGGGCGCAAATATAACAGATCTCTTACACCGGCGATCAGGTCCTCGGTAGCATTCGGAATAGCTAATACTACGCTTGCTTACCGGAAGCACGAAGCCCCCATCCACCGATGGGTGGACGAGGGCGACGTGACTCTTCAGATGACCTCTGAACTACTTGGACACCCCTTGTATCGGAGATCGGCATTCCAAGGTTTCGGACCGGCGAAAATTTTGTTGGATCGTGCCGGATCCAAGTTCAAAACATTCGCAGGGTCTCCGCGCATTTGGCGGGTCCCTGCGCAGCTCGCCGTGACTGCAGGGTCCGATACGTATCGGACTACTGCGTGAGACCCGGCGAAGGTTAGGCACTCGGAATAGCGCAGCCTTCCCGTGCATGCTGGAAGCACGAAGCCCCCATCCACCTGATGGCGGACGAGGGCTACGTGACTCTTCAGATGACCTCTGAACTACTTGGACACCCCTTGTATCGTGGTATGGCTTTCCAAGGTTTCACACGGCATCAAGATCTCTTGTGTCGAGTTTAAAGTAGTAGGCCCGTCAAGGGTTTCAGTTCACATCCGGCAGGAATGAGAAGCGCTTACCGTAGTCGAGCATTTGCTCCACGAAGTCCTTGGGTTGCAGCACCCGGATATCGGTGATGTTGCCCTTAGCGTCCAGCACCGGCTCCAGGACCGGGTTCACGAAGCCACTGTACGGCGCCGCCTTCACGTTCTCGCTGCGCTTGAGCACCTCGGCATGCAACTCCTGATCGACCTTGACACCGTAGGTCTCGATCAGCGCCTTGGCCGCGGCCAGGTCGCCCTGGCTCTTGATGCGCTGCACCTCGCGGAGCAGTTCGCCGAAGAGGCCTCGCAGCTTCTCGTAGTCGTTGATGCGCACGAAGCTCTTGCCGTCGCGCTTCACGATGGTGACCACACTGTCCTTGGCGCCTTTTTCGAGCACCCAACGGCTCACCATCTGCCGGTTGCGCATGTGGGCCTGCTGCACATCATCGCCCAATTTCAAGCGACGCAACTGCAGCATGAGGCCGTTACGCAGGTAGGATTCGTATTCGGCCTTGCCCACTTCCAGGCTGGGCATCAGGCCCACTTCCACCAGCTTCGGATCCATGATGTAGTACAGGGCCACCAGGTCGGCACGCGCTTCCTCCAGCGGGCTGCCGTAGTTCTTCAGCATGTCCGGGTTCTTGCCCTTCTCCAACACGCCGCTGGCATGGCCGATCACTTCGTGCAACGCGGTGTGCAGCTTGCCTGCCAGGGAACCGTGCTCCTCGGCACGCGTGCGTTCGGCATCGTCCCATGCGAACTCCTTCATGATCTCTCCACCGCTCGCTTTCTCGTAGGCCTCGCTGATGTTGCCCAGGCTCACGCTCTTGCTGCCGTGTTCGGCACGGATCCAGTTGGCGTTGGGCAGGTTGACACCCACCGGTGTGCTGGGGCTTGCATCGCCGGCTTCGTTCACCACGTTGATGAAGTTGTAGGTGATGCCCACGACGTCCTTGCGTTTGTGCTGGGGCAGTATGGGGCTGTTCTCTTCGAACCATCCGGCATAGTCCATCAGAACGCTCATGCGTTCGCTGGCTTCGGGGTCCTTCATCTGCACGATCACCTCGTAGCTGCCGCGCATGCCCAAGGGGTCGTTGTACACTTCCACGAATCCGTGGATGAAATCGATGTCGCTCGCCGTGTCCTTCACCCATTCGATGTTGAAGGCGTCCCAGGTCTTCACGTCGCCGGTGCGGTAGAAGTCGATGAGCAGTCCGATGGCTTTTTCCTGCTGGGGGTTCAAGGCCACGCTCTTCGCCTTCTCCAGCCAGAACACGACCTGCTCCAGCGCGGGTCCGTAGAGCCCGCCCACCCGCCAGGGTGCTTCCATGACCTTGCCGTCGGGGCCTCGCACCACCTTGCTGTTGATGCCGTAGCTCAGCAGCCGTTCCTCGTCCGGTTGCACCATCGCGGCATAGAGCTCCTCCACTTCCTTCTGGCTTACATCCTCACCGTAGAAGTTGACGGCGCTGGCCAGCACTAGGTCACGCTCGGCATCCTGGCTCACCTTGACGGCATCCACGGTCGGGTCGAACATGGCCACCAACACTTCCTCGGGAAGGGTCTTGCCCAAGGCGGTCAAGCGTGCCGTGAACCACTCGCGGGAAAAGCCCGGGATGAACTTGGCGTTGCTGTAATGGTGGTGGATGCCGTTGGCGAACCACACCTTCTTGGCGTAGGTGATGAAGGCATCCCACTCGGCGCCCTTGTCGGCCTCGGTGCGGGCCGCCACAACGGCCTCCAAGGCACGGCGGATGCGCAGATTGTGCCGGTAGTTCTGGTCCCACATGATGTCGCGCCCGGCAAGGCCGCTCATGCTGAGGTAGTAGGCCAGCTGTTTCTGCTGCAAGGGGATGGTCTCCCAGCCCGGGATGCGGTAACGGAGGATGCGCAGGTCCTCGAACTGGTCCACCTCCCATTGGAAGGTGGTGTCCGTGGCAGGCACCTCGGCCGTGGGCGTGCCGCCATCGCCGCAAGCATGTAACAAGGGCAGGACGAGCAGGGCAACAAAGAACTTCTTCATGGGACGGAGCATTCGAGCCTTGGTTTGAGCGGCTGAAGGTAAGATCGCCACGAACAACGCGGAAGACACATGACCGCGCCCGATGGCACGAACGTAACGGTCGGTCCCGCGTTCCGGACGGAATTTCAGGAGAGCCTCGGCTCGCCCTTGAGGGACATGTTGGCCTTGGCCTGTTCCACCAACTTCTTCATGCGGTGGTAGGCCACGAGCTGCTTGTTGTAGCGCTTCAGGTCGGCGTGGCTCAGCGTTTCCACGTGCAACAGGTCCATCTTGTCGGCCAGGTCGTGGATCTTCACACGGATGGCGAGGTTGTCCAGCATGACCCGGTCGATGTACGCCTCGTAGGTCTCTTCCGCACGCCGGGTGATGTGGTCCAGCGCAACGAGCACACGCGGCGAGAAGCCTTTCTTGGCGAGATCGTCCATCGTGAGGTTCGAGCGCTCCAGCACATCATGCAGGGCACCGAGCACTTGTTCCTCGAAATCGTGGCCGCGCATCATGACGCGCATGACGTGCAGGATATAGGGCTTGTTGAACCGGTCCAACTGCCCCTTGTGCACCTTGGCCGCCAGGCGTATCGCGGTCTCCAGAAGATGGTCCATGGCTGCCTGCTCCCTGCCTATTTGCGGTCCAGCGCGATGCGCAGGTCCAGGGCGTTCACATCGCGCGAGATCACGGAGAAGTCGGTGTTCAACGCCACCTCCTTGGCGCTTGCACTTTCCTTCACCACACCTTCGGCAGCACCCGTGCTGGCGATGGCCTCTGCGAACTTGAAGCTGTACTTGTATTTCATGGCCTCCAGCATGGTGCCCATGTCCAGGCCTTCCAGGCCTTCGCTCCCTTCTTCTCCGGCACCCTCGGTATCGCCTTTGGCCATGCCCGCGCCGATCTCATAAGCGTGCCTGTTGTTGGTGCGCACCAGCGTATTGCCATCCCAGCGGAAGAACTCGTGCGGGACACCGGTACTGTCGGGCATCAGTTCGTTCAATGCACGGTTCAATGCCGTCACGTCCTTGAAGGAGAAGCTCAGGCGCTGCACCCATTCCTTCTTCTTGTTCAGCTTCACCTTGCTGATGCCCGGCAAGGCCTTCAGGGCCTCCATTTGAGCGCTCATGTCCATGTCGCCCATGCCATCGTCCTTGCCGTCTTTTTCGGCCTTCTTCCCGTCCTCCTCGCCCATGCCCTCGAAACTGGCCATCATCTCACCCAGCTCGCTGAGGTCAACGACGTACTCCATGGTGCCACTGCCATCCTTCTTGAAGGTGTAGTTCTCCTCGATGGTGAGGCAGCCGGTGAAGAGCACAAAACCGGCCAAGAGGAGGGCCGAGCGCATTCGAAGCAGCGGGGAAGACATCGGTGTGGCTTAGGTGGCACAAGGTAGGCAGTGGAAAGGTCGCTTCGCGAAAAGCGAAAGCCCCGCTCCGGTGTTCCGGGGCGGGGCTTTGCAGAAGGGTACTATCGCTTAGCGCAACACCGGCACCCGCAAGGTGTATTGGTCCTGGCCACTGGTAACGCGCACGAACCAGATGCCCGTGGTGAAGCCCGATGCCGGTATGTTCACCCGGCCCGGTGTACCACCCACTTGGCGCTGCACATACAGGCGTCCCGTTGCATCGAGCACCTCGATGTACACCGCACGGCCGTGGTCGAAGTTGTGCTCCACGATCAGCTGGTCACCGGCCGCCCATGCGTTCACGGTAACACCGGTAACTCCAGGTTCCGCAGCACCGGTGGTCAACTGTACCACGACCTCCTCCGTGTAGGTCGATGCGCAATCACCGTCGGTAACGGTGAGCGTGACCGTGTAGTTGCCGGGCAGCTCGTAGGTGTGAACGGCATCGAAGTCCATGCTCGTGGCCCCGTCACCGAAATCCCAGGCATAGCTGCTGGCATCCGGGGTGCCGAGGTTGACAAAGGTCACGGGCTCACCCACCAGGATGGGCTCGCCATCGGTGCCGAAGAGGGCATCCGGTCCGGGGCCTGAGGGGATCACGGCCTCCACTTCAAGCGTGCATCCGCTGGCATCGGTCACAACAGCCGTGTAGGTGCCTGCCGCACCGGTGATACCGGCTTCCGTGGCACCTGTGCTCCAGAGGTAGGTGTAGGGCGCTTCACCGCCCAGGACGCCCACTGCCACACTGCCGTCGGACCCGCTGCTGCACGTGGTGGCCACGGCATCGGTGGTGGCTTCCAAGGCGAAGGGTTCGGCGACCACTACCGGGGCCGATAGCGTGCCGCAGGCGCTGCTGCTGCCCGCGCTCACGGTGTAGTTACCGGCCACCAGTCCGCTGAAGATGTATTCGCCAACGGGCACGTTGGTGGCCACCTGAACCGGGTTGCCGAAGGCATCGGCCAAAGTCAGGTCCACCGGCCCTTCTGGAACTTGCACCGCGATGGCACCCGTTGCCGTGCCACCGCACAAGGCGTTGCTGGCACTGTAGGGGTAGGCCACGGAAGAGCGGAGCACGAAACGGTTCGCGACCACTGTAGCGGTGGTGTTCATGGTGAAGGTGTATACCGCACCATCGGTCAGCGGGGTGATGGTGCCGGTAAGCAGGTCCTCCAAGGTGAAGCAGGTAAGCATTTGCAGGCCCGAGAGGCTCACCGTGATGCTGTACGTGCCATTGGCAGGCACACGGGCCGTTACGGGTATGGCGATGTTGCTGGAAACAGCCCCGAGGCGGTTCAGGATCACGTCATGCCCATCGGAAGTGCGTGTAGCGATCCGGGGTGCTGAAGGGTGGTTGAACTCGAACTTCAACGCGTCCAGGCTTTCCAGTGCCTCGGTACCACCATCGAAGATCAGGGTAGCCTCGTCCTTCCAGTTGCCGGTACTTCCGCGCATGGTGAGGCGCATGATCGGGAAAGCCGGGATCTCATCATTACCGCCGAACAGGCCACCGTCGTTGCCTGCGACTTTGCTGGTCTCCACAACGCTTGCGGTGGGTGCAGCGCCCATGGCCTTC
>JBIIYD010000159.1:0-7302 GCA_044347005.1 Flavobacteriales bacterium
CAAGCCTTCCGGGGATGTGCGCTTGAGCTGCCGGGCCATGAGCCCCTGGGCACGCATGACGAAACCGCCCGCTACCCGCCCGATCCCCATGGAGTGGAAGACACGCGGCAGCAACAATCCCAGAATGATCAATACGCCCAAGGTGATGGACACCAGCTGTTGCAATCCGGCGAGCTGCAGCCCACGGCCGAACAGCCCGAAACCCGCACCGATCAAACCATAGGTAATGATCCGCCCCCCGTTCATGGCCAAGGCGCTGCCGAGGCGTGCAGCCAAGCTGTGCCGCGGGGAAGGCACCGCCAGGGCCAGCGGACCGCACATACCGATGCAATGAGCGCTACCCAGCACCCCCAACATCAGGGCGGTGGTCAGCATGCCGGTCATGGCAGGTGTATGCGGTCCTCGGTCAAGTACTTGGTCCCCTCTGCGTTCCACTCCAGCTGGACAGTGTACGCACCAGTAGGCATGGTACGTGTGTCCAGCACATACCGACCTTCGGCATCCACGGTGAATGCGACACGGTGGTCCGCTGCTGCATCGGAAGGGCGCATTAGGTAAAGCTCTCCCGCAATGGCCTTGCCTCGCAGCACTTCCGGAAAGGTGAAGGTGAGCGTACCGGGCTGTGGGTCGACCTTTACATCCTGGCCAAGTGTGCTGACGTTCTTGAGCTTGTCGATCTGGTCCTGGTAGCGGAGTTCATCCCCGTAATAGTCTTCCGCCACCAAGGTTTCCTGGTTGTGGTAGGCCCTTACCATGAACTGGGTCATGATGAGGATGAAGATGACCATGACGGCCACCACGGCATGTCCCGCGTGCAGTTTCATAATGTTCCAGGCATTGGTCCGGTGAACAGCGCACTTATCTCTTCCACCAGCTTATCGTCGCTATAGACTCCGATGCGCACTTTCGTCTTTACACCCTGTACAGCACTTTTATCCAGTATGATGAACATCTGGCCTTCGGCGAGACTGGCCTTTGCCAAGGTAATGTCCTTGCCCGCGAGTTTCACTTCGCCGTTTCCGTCCATGAGTTCCAACCGGATGGGCATGTCATGCATGGTCTTGTTGACCAACCGGTATTGGTAGAGGTTGCTGATCCGTCCATCCTCCTGGGTCTGGTACAACATTCCGGGGGTCCGCAACACGGTGGCTTCCACATCCGAACGTGTCGCGATCAAAGTAATGATCACGCCCACCAGCACTACGAGCACCGCGGAATAAGCCTTCATACGCGTGGTGAAGACGAAGACCTTCTTGTGGGCGATCTCGTTCTCACTGGCATAACGAACCAGGCCGCGCGGCTTGTCGATGCTGTCCATGATATGGTCACAGGCATCCACACATGCGGTGCAGTTCACGCATTCCAGCTGGGTTCCGTTGCGGATATCGATACCCGTGGGACACACGTTCACACAGGCCTTGCAATCGATGCAATCGCCCTTGCCCAAGGCGGCCCGGTCCTCACCCTTGCGGAAACTGCTCCTGGTTTCGCCACGAATACGATCGTAGGCGATCACGATGGAATCCCTGTCCAGCAGAACACCCTGCAAGCGTCCGTAGGGGCACATGGTGGTGCACACCTGCTCCCGCAGGAATGCGAACACGCCGTAGAACGCTCCGGAGAACACCAGCATGGCGATGAACCCGCCGAGGTGCACAGTGGGCGGTTCCGTAACGATGTCGATCAATGCATCGGACCCGATGATATAGGCCAGGAAGGTGTTGCCGATCAAGAACGATATCGCCAGGAAGATGATGTGCTTCCCGGTCTTCTTGAGGATCTTGTCCGTTGTCCAGGGTGCCTTGTTGAGGGCGATCTGGTGGTTGCGATCGCCTTCGATCCAGTACTCGATGCGGCGGAAGACCAACTCCATGAAAATGGTCTGAGGGCAGACCCACCCGCAGAAAAGCCGACCGAACACCACGGTGAACAGCGCAATGAAGATGACGAGTGCGATAAAGGCCAGCACGAACAGGTGGATGTCCTGCGGCCAGAAGGTCTGTCCGAACAGCACGAAGCGCCGCTCCAGCAGGTTGATCATCACCAATGGCTCACCGCCAATGCGGATGAACGGTCCGGAGAAAAGAAACAACAAGAGGAATACCCCAAGGATATTCCTCCAGTTGTAGAATCTGCCTTCCGGTTTCTTCGGGTAAACCCAGACCCGCTTGCCCTGCTTGTCGACAGTGGCTATCGAATCCCTGAAACCTTCCTTGTCCCGGCCGAGGTCCTTTGCTTTTTCGCTCATCGTCGTTATTGCACCGCCGCTACGGCCGTGCTGTCGGCCGCAGAACCGACCGCCGTGCTGTCGACCGGGGCTTCGGCGCCTTTGGGTACATAAAGATCGCCTTGTGGTTCCCTGCCATTGGGCGGGTTGCTGCCTTGCAGCGAGAGGATGTAGCTGGCGACGGCCTGCATCTGCTGAGGGTTAAGGTCACCCTTCCAGCTTTGCATGCCTTTTTCGGCCACCCCGTATTTGATGGTTCGGAACACGTCGTTGACGCTTCCGCCATGGATCCAGTAGGCATCGGTCAGGTTAGGGCCCACCACATTACCCTCTCCGGCACCTCCGTGGCAGGCTTTGCAGAACTCCTGGAAAGTGGCCTGACCGCTGGAAAGGACCGCAGCGTCCGTAAGTTGTACAACGGTATTCTCGTCCACCGATGCTGCCGCCTTGGCCAAATAGGCTTCCACGTCAATGGCAGCCTGGGCCATTTCCTGTTCGTACTCCTGGTCCTGGTGAGGCCACACGTTGATCACGTGCATGTTCACCAGGTACACCACACCCCAAATGATCGTCCCGTAGAACAACCACAGCCACCAAGGAGGAAGCACATTGTCCAACTCCCGGATGCCATCGTATTCATGGTGCATCAGGATGTCCTTTTCCTCTTCGGGAGCCGCACGTTTGGTGAGCTTGCTGAGCACGGTGTCGGCAAAGCCGGGTTCTTCGGCGATCGCCTTGGCGGCCGCTTCATCCACCGGACCGGACAGGGTGCGTACCATGCCCTTCAGCACGGTAAGTTGGGCAACGATGATGATGAAGAAGAGCAGGTTGGTCAGGAACAACCACCAGAACAGGTTCTGCGAGGTCATGAGCGCCACCGCCGGTGTTGCGGCCTGGGCCTCGAGCCCGGAACCTGCGAAGAGCGCGACGAGCAGCATGCCCGCCTTCTTGCTCTTGAGGTATTCCACCCACACATGGCCATTGCCGCCCAAGGTCTTCATGATACCCGCCAAGGTCAGTATGATGACCACTTGGAGGACCGCCATCCCGAGCAGGATGTAATTGGTCTCCATGGAGGGGTTCTCCACGAGGCTGATGAAGGATGTGCTACCAGTAGTTTCCTGCGCAGTTGCGGGCAGGATACTTGCTGCACCGGCAAGGAGCAGCAAGGCGAAACGGTCGATCCGATGGCGCATGGTCATGTGGTTCAATTCACCCGGTTCTGAAGCGGGGATGATGCGTTGTCGTTGAAAGGCATTTGTTCCATATGGGCAACGTGCTTTCGGGTGAAGGTGAGCACGTACCAAAGCATACCCAGGAAGAAGGTGAAGAACAGCACGAAGGCGATCATCGGGTAGATCTCGATTCCTCCGATGGACGTCATGTGGTGCTTGATGAACTTGAGCATGGCTCAGGGCTTGGCGACCACCACCTCGGCGGCAGCTGAGTTCTTGCTGATGTCCGTACCCAAGCGCTGGAGGTAGGCGATAAGGGCCACGATCTCCTTGTTGGGATCGGCGTCGATACCGGTGGTCTTCAGGTTGGCGACAATGGTCGCTGCCTGAGCCCGGAGGTCCGCTGTGGCCTGCTGGTCATACCCTTCGGCGTATGGCACACCCAACTGCTGCATCACACGAATCTTGGCCGGGGTGCTCTCCACGTCCAGGTCGTTCTCGTACATGTGCCGGTACGGTGGCATCAACGAACCATCGCTGGTGCTGGTGGGGTCGTACATGTGATAGTAGTGCCAGCTGTCGGGGCGCTTGCCGCCTTCGCGGGCCAGATCGGGACCTGTACGCTTGCTTCCCCACTGGAAGGGGTGATCGTACACGAACTCACCGGCCTTGCTGTACTCACCATAGCGCACGGTCTCGCTGCGGAACGGTCTGATCATTTGAGAGTGGCAGGTGTAGCACCCTTCGCGGATGTAGATATCTCGTCCTTGAAGCTCCAGTGGCGTGTACGGCTTCACACTGGCGATCGTGGGGATGTTGCTATCGATCAGGAACGTGGGCACCATTTCGATGGCGCCACCGATGGCCACCAGCACGAAACTGACCACGAGCATCTGGATGGGGCGACGCTCGATCCAACGGTGCCAGTACCCGCTACCCTCGGAAGCAACTTCACCTTTCTCCATCGGCAGCGATTCGGCATCCTCGTTCGCGATGAGTTTACCGGAGGCCACCGTTTTGAGCACGTTGTACACCATCACCAGTGCACCGCTCAGGTATAGTGTTCCGCCCAGTACGCGCAGCCAGTAGGCATATTTGATCTGGAGCAGGGTGTCGAGGAAGTTCTTGTACACCAGGTAACCATCCGGCGTGAACTGCTTCCACATGAGGCTCTGGGTAAAGCCGGCGAAGTAGAGCGGAATGGCATAGAACACGATACCGAGCGTGCCGATCCAGAAGTGCACGTTGGCAAGTTTGACGCTGTACAATTTGGTTCCGAAGAGGCGGGGCACCATCCAATAGATGATACCGAACGTGAGGAAGCCGTTCCAACCCAGGCCACCAACGTGTACGTGGGCGATGGTCCAGTCGGTGAAGTGGCTGATGCTATTGAGCAGTTTGGTGCTCAACAGGGGGCCTTCCAAGGTGCTCATGCCATAGGCGGTAACGGCCACCACCATGAACTTGAGGACGGGATCCTCACGCACACGGTCCCATGCACCACGCAGGGTGAGCAGGCCATTGAGCATACCCCCCCAACTGGGTGCTATCAACATGATGCTGAAGGCGACGCCCAAGCTCTGGGCCCATTCGGGAAGCGAGCTGTAGAGCAAGTGGTGCGGGCCGGCCCAGATGTAGATGAAGATGAGGGCCCAGAAGTGGATGATCGAAAGTTTGTAGCTGTACACCGGACGGTTGGCCGCCTTGGGCATGAAGTAGTACATCAGGCCCAGGTAAGGCGTGGTCAGGAAGAAGGCCACCGCGTTGTGACCATACCACCACTGCACCAGTGCATCCTGCACACCGGCATAGATGCTGTAACTCTTGAACAGGCTTACCGGGATCGCGAGGGAGTTGACGATGTGCAACATGGCCACGGTGACCCAGGTGGCGATGTAGAACCAGATGGCCACGTACAAGTGGCGCTCGCGGCGCTTGAGGATGGTGCCGAACATGTTGACACCGAACACGACCCAGATCAAGGTGATCGCGATATCGATGGGCCACTCGAGCTCGGCGTATTCCTTGCTGGTTGTGATGCCCAATGGCAGTGTGATAGCGGCCGCCACGATGATCAATTGCCAGCCCCAGAAATGGAGCCAGCTCAAGCCGTCGTTGAACATGCGGGCCTTCAACAAGCGCTGGAGGCTGTAGTACACACCCGCGAAGATGCCATTGCCCACAAAGGCGAAAATGACGGCGTTGGTGTGCAGGGGGCGCAAACGACCGAAGGTGAACCACTCGGCAGCGTTCATCCAAGGCAGGACCATTTGCAGGGCAGCTATCAGCCCAACGAGCATCCCTACAATGCCGAAGACGATCGTCGCCGTCAGGAAGGCATTGACGATCTTGTTGTCGTATTGAAAGCGTTCCATCATCGCGTGATCTTCTTGGTGGATTGTTCGGGTGTGATCGTGGCCGCCGGCTTCAAGGAAGGAGCGGTACGGTGGCTTTGCTGACTGTCACCTTATCGAGCGGGACGTCCTCCTGCACGATCTTCTTGCGCAAGGGCACCTCGCCCAGGATGCGCACTGCAGGCGAACGGTCATCATCGAACTGTCCTGTGCGCATGGCCCATACGAATGCCGCGAGAAAGATCACTGCGACAATTGTGCTGGCCCCGATCAGGAAAAAGATGATGGTCATCAGGTAATTCTTGGCGCTGTCAAAAATCCCACGACTTGCATGACGATCGCGTGACACTGATCAGTGGACAGGATGACATTCGTCATGTTTTGGAACGTAACCCCACCCTCTTGGCGGCAATACCGATGGCGATGGTGACAAAACCGACCACCGTCACGCTGCTCAAAGGCATCAGGATGGCCGCGATGAGGGGTGTGAGCTTGCCGGCCACGGCGAAGGAAACCCCTGTGATGTTATAGGTGAGCGAAATAGCCAGGCTGGCGATCACGATACGGCGTGCACGACGCGTGAGGTGAACGGCAGCGGGCAGTCGTTGCAGGTGGCGCGCATCCAGGATGGCATCGCTTGCGGGCGTGAGCGCGGCACTGGTCTCGCTGACGCTGATGCCCACATTGCTCTGCTGCAGTGCACCGGCATCATTGAGCCCGTCCCCCACCATGAGCACCCGGGCACCACCTGCTTGAAGGCTCGACACGAAGGCCGCCTTATCGGGTGGTGAGCACGAGGTGCGCACCTCTTCGGCCGCAAAGGACCGTTGGACTTCGGGATCCACCGTGGCATCGCCCGTGAGCAGCCACGGCCGAGCGAAACGACGCATGCCTTGGACGGTATCCGCCATTCCGACACGGGCTCGCTTGCGCATGAGGAAATGGCCGCGATGCATGCCACCGATCGCGATATGTACCACCGCCTCGCCCGCTTCACGGGGCACATTGCCACCCGCACAGAACGATGCGGAACCTATGCGTACCGACAACCCTTCGACAGTACCCGCAATGCCCTGCCCTGCCGTCTCCTCCACTTCGATGGCATCCGTGATGTCGGGCTTCAGCGCGTTGAAGAGCACCGCGCTCAGGGGGTGCGTGCTGTTGCGCGCCAGCGATCGTACCCTCCGTTCTTCGTCGGCACGTAAAGGCACGCCTTCGAAACGCAGCTCATAGGCTTCCCGAGCCGTAAGGGTACCGGTCTTGTCGAAGACCACGGCATCGATATGCGCCATGCGCTCCACCACTTCGCTGTCGCGCAGGAACAACCCTGCCTTGCCCAACAGGCGCATGGTATGTCCGTATGCGAAGGGCATGCTCAATGCCAGCGCACAAGGGCAGGCCACGATGAGCACCGCTGTTACAACGGGCCACACCATATCCATGTCCTTGCCGGCCCAATAGAGCCCTGCGGCCACGGAAATGAGGATCACGGCAACGGTGAACCGTTGTGCGATGCCATCGATCATTTTGGGCATTACGGGCCGCT
>JBIIYD010000013.1:0-23081 GCA_044347005.1 Flavobacteriales bacterium
AGTTCCTGCTGCGCATCGAGGACACCGACCAGGCGCGCTTCGTGCCCGGGGCTGAGGACTACATCCGCGAGGCGCTGGACTGGTGCGGCATCACCCCTGATGAGAGCCCCTGGACCGGCGGCCCGGACGGCCCCTACCGCCAGAGCGACCGCAAGGACCTGTACCGGCAGTACGCCGACCAGTTGATCGCCGCGGACAAGGCCTACTACGCCTTCGACACTTCGGAGGAATTGGAGGCCATGCGCGAACGGCTGAAGGCTGCGGGATCGGCCTCACCGGCCTACAACGCCGTGACGCGTGAGCACATGAAGAACAGCCTGACGCTGAGCGCCGACGAGGTGAAGGAGCGGCTGGCGCGCGGCGATGAGCATGTGATCCGCCTGAAGGTGCCGCGCCACACCGAGGTGCGCTTCGAGGACATCATCCGCGGCTGGGTGGTGGTGCACAGCGCCAACATCGACGACAAGGTGCTGTTCAAGAGCGACGGCATGCCCACCTACCACCTGGCCAACATCGTGGACGACCACCTGATGCGCATCACCCACGTGATCCGCGGGGAGGAGTGGTTGCCCAGCGCACCGCTGCACGTGCTGCTCTACGAGGCCTTCGGCTGGGAACGACCACAGTTCGCACACCTGCCCCTGATCCTGAAACCCGATGGCAACGGCAAACTGAGCAAGCGCGACGGCGACCGCCTCGGCTTCCCGGTGTTCCCCCTCAACTGGACGGACCCCACCAGCGGCGAGCAGAGCAGCGGCTATCGCGAGCGCGGCTACTACCCCGAGGCCTTCGTGAACATGCTGGCCCTGTTGGGCTGGAACCCCGGCGGCGATGTGGAACTGATGAGCAAGGACGAACTGGTGAAGTACTTCGACCTGGAGCGCGTGCACAAGGGCGGCGCCAAGTTCGATCCGGACAAGACCAAGTGGTTCAACCAGCAGTACCTGCGCATGCGGCCCGATGCCGAGCTGGGCACGCAGTTGCAGGCCAAGTTGAAGGACCAGGGCATCGACAGCACCGTGGAGCGCGCCACCGCCGCGGCCGTGCTGCTGAAGGAGCGCGCCACCTTCGTGGAGGACATGCTGGAAGGCACCTACCTGTTCACCAGCGGCTCCCCACTTTTTGCAACGGAGCATTCCTCCCTCTCCTTGGGAGAGGGCCGGGGTGAGGCCGCATTTGCCGAGCTGAAGAAGCGCTGGAAGCCGGAGGCGGCACCGGCGCTGGAGGCCTACATCGCACAGCTGGCCACCCTGCCCGCCCTGACGCCCGCTGCGCTGGAGGCCACCTTCAACGCGGTGCTGCAGCAGCACGGCCTGAAGATCGGCCAGCTCATGCCGCTGTACCGCCTGTTCGTGGCCGGCCGCATGCAAGGCCCGGGCATGTTCGATGTAAGCGCCCTGCTGGGCAAGGACGAGGTGATCCTGCGGCTACAGGCCGGGCTGCAACACTGCCGCGCATGGGCTTGATGGAGGTGAACGGCATCCGGCTGTTCGCCTACCACGGCTGTTTGGCCGAGGAGGGTCGCATCGGCGGCCATTTCCGGGTGGATGTTACCGTGGAAGGCGACTTCGGCCTTGCCGAGACCGGCGACCAACTTGCCGATACGGTCGATTATGGCCGGGTGACGGCCATCGTGAAGGAGCAGATGGCGGTGCGCGCCAACCTCATCGAGCATGTGGCGCGCCGCATCCTCGATGCCCTGAAGGCCGAATGGGACCCTGCCTTCCGCTGGCGGGTGCGGGTGGTAAAGGAGCGCCCCCCGATCAACGGCGAAGTGGCCGAAGCGGTCTACACCGTGGAGGGATAGCCCGATCCCACTATCTTTGCGGCCTGCCTGCCGAAGGTAGGCCCACTTAACCGGTCGCGTGGCCGAGTGGCTAGGCACAGCTCTGCAAAAGCTGCTACTGCGGTTCGAATCCGCACGCGACCTCGATCGACGAGCGCCCCGGAAACCGGGGCGCTCGCGGTTAAAGGGGGTGGTGAGGCCAAGCTCGCGTGAAGCCGCCCCAACACCGGATCCCTTGGCATCCGCACGCGACCTCGATCAGCTGATGCCCCGGTGCTCCCGGGGCATCGCTCATTTCAAGGACTTCCTCGGCCGAGCTCGGTTGAAGCACACGAAGCCCCGCTGGATTGGAATGCCGAACCACACTTGCGAACGCTATCCCAATGCCAACATGCCGAGCGCACGAACAGGCCTTGGAAAGCACCCCGGGGCAACGAAAATGGCGCGGCTGCGGTCAGTAGTGAAACAGCAGGCCCGCCGAGCCAAGGCAACCCCATGGGCGATCGGTCGTCCATTGGGGGGTTCATCGGTTGCGCACAGTGTCAATAACTGGGATCCTACAGGACCGTATCGGCCGCCTTGCGGACCTATATTGTGCATGCCTTAGCGGCATAGACCAAGAAAGACCGACCAGTATGCGCTCGTTCCGATACAGCTTCACGGTCCTGGTACTCGGTCTGTTCTTGCAGGCGGCGGCCTTGCGCGCACAGGACACCACGCTGGTTTCCTCCCTGATGCAAATGCGCCAGCAGGTCGATGCAAGCCTCGGGATGCTGCAGCCCATCCTCGAAGGGGAGCCGCTGGCCACGTGGGACGGCCGTTCCGGTCTTGCGCCCGCACAAGTACATGCGATCATGAACGAGGTGGGTGCCATCCTGGAAGACCTGCATGGCCCATTGGAAGCATTTTCGACCCTTGCCGAGGCCACTCTGGCGCCCCCCTCTTTGGCTCCGGTGTTGGACGATGCCGGCATTGCGGCCCGCGACCTGGACCTGGCCATTGCCCAGTTGCCCATTGCCGCACATGCGCACGAGGCTGAGACCCTGCACGCGATAGCGTGCAAGCACGACAATGTGCCCATGCGCAAAGCGGTCGAGCTGGTGCGCGACATCAGTGCCACCCTCGCACTGATCTCGGGCACCTTGGAACTCTTTGGTATTTCCGACACCCAATGAGCACCGTCAGCACACGCCCCCTTGCAGCGCCGTGGGTGTGGGCCAAGGCTTCGGCCTTGTGTCTGTTGCTCTTGGCGGCAGGCCCGCTACGCTCCCAGTGCGGCAGCACCGTTCTGGGCACCTCCGGCAACCCGATCCCACTGACCATTGGTACCGAAGGGCAATGTGCGGCCAACAGTGTGGCGGTCCCGTCGCCCAATGCCCAGCAGCAGAGCAATGTTACACCCCTGGCCTGTGGTGCATCCCAACAACGGGACATCTGGTTCTCCTTCACGGCCACGGCCAACACCACGGTGATCAGCTTGTACGATGTTGCGCTGGAGGGCATGGGTTTCATCGTGTACGATGCCCCATGCGCAGCGGTCATGAACGTGGTGGGCTGTGCCGGATACCAGTACCCGGCTTCCTACACCATTGTGCGGGGTGCCTTCAACACGGTGCCCGGCAACCAGTACTTCGTTCGTATTTCTCGCCTCAACAACAATGCGTTCGAAGGTGGTCTGTTCGGTCCCGCCAACAACATGCGGTTGTGCGGGTGGAGCTGGATACGCCCGCCGGACGAGCCCGCGTGCGAGGCCTCCTTCGAGAGTGGAAGCGCATCGCCCGAATGGACCTGCCGCTATGGGTTCTATGACCTCAGCTGGAACTTCCCCAATCCCGGCTGCCTCAATCCCGGTGGTATGGACGCCCCGTTGGATCCAGGCGATGGCATCGACCAGGGGATCACCGGGGGCAACCGCCACACCATCATCAGCGATAAGCTCTACCTGGACCCCCGGACGAACTTCAACGTGAGCGGTGTGGCCCCCAAGGGCGGCAACTACTCCTTCCGGCTGGGCAACAACAGTTACGGCTGCGGCGCGCCGGAAACCGGCGGGGGCATCTTCGACCCGGTCACCTGTCCGGCACAGGCCGAATCCATCACCCTACCGCTCACGGTCACGGTGGACAATGCGGGGTTCACCTACATGTTCGCGGCGGTCATGTTGAACCCCCAGCACGAACCGGACGAGCAGCCACGTTTCGAGACCATTGTTACCGGGCCGAACGGGCAGGTGGTATCCTGCGGCTATTTCCTCTTCGTGGCAGGCAGTGGTCTGGCCCAGTTCAACAACGGCCCCGACAGCTGGCAGTACACCAACTGGACCGAGGTGGGCCTTGACCTCACGCAATTCATCGGCCAGGTGGTCACCATCGAATTCCGGGTGGCTGGCTGTTACCCTGCCGCCCCCCTCGGCGGTAACAGTGCCGGACAGCACAGCGCCTATGTCTATGTGGACGCATTCTGCCAGGCCTTCGAAGTGGAATCGCCCGAGTTCTGTGCCGGTGAGGCCAGCATCGAGATCTGCGCACCGGACGGCTATGTCAACTATGTGTGGCCCGCCGGGCAGCCGGGCATGCAGCCACCCCTGGACCAGCAGTGCGTTACCGTGTTGAACCCGGTGGCAGGCACCGTTTATAACGTGAACATGGAACTGATCACGGGATGCCCCACCTCCACCACCATCGTTATGGCGGGCACCCCGGTAACCCTCACGCAGGATCAGACCATCTGCGCGGGCCAAAGTGTGGACCTCACCATCAGTGTGGACGATCCGGTGGACGAGCCCTACACCTACGAGTGGAGCAATGGCGCAACGGGTCCCGGTCCGCATACCGTATCCCCCAATACCACCACCACCTACACGGTGATCACCACGGGGGCCAGCGGGTGCGGGTCCGAAGCCGAGGTAACGGTGGAGGTGGAGTTCTGCAACCACGTGGTAACGGTCACCGGTGGTGAGACCTGCCCCGGCGGCTGCGTGGACCTTGAAGCGACCTTGAGCAACGACCTCTTTCCGCCCTATACCTACACATGGTCGGGCGGCATACCGGACGGCCCGGGACCCCACCCCGCATGCCCTGCGGAAACCACCACATACACGGTGGTGGTCACCGACAACAACGGTAACGTGTCATCGGCGGACGTAACGGTGGAAGTGCTACCTGTGCCGGAACTGACCTTCGACATTACCGACGTGTCGTGCAGCGGCGGTGCCGATGGCTCGGCCACGGTGCTTCCTTCCGCGGCCACTGCGCCATACACGCACACCTGGAACACCGTGCCCCCTCAGACGGATGCCATTGCCACCGGATTGACGGTGGGCACTTATACGGTAACCACGGTCGATGCCAACGGATGCACGAGCTCTGCGGATGCGACCATTGCCGAGCCCGAGGAGCTCACCGTATCCACAAGCACCTTGCCGGCCAACTGCGGTGAAGCCGACGGGTCGGCAACGGCTACCGCTGCGGGTGGCATTGGACCGTATGGTTATTCGTGGGACACGACACCGGTGCAGATAACGGCCACCGCCTCCGGCATCTTCTCCGGACCGGCAACGGTGACCGTTACCGATGCCAATGGCTGTACCGCGTCGGACATTGCCTTGGTGGCATCCATCGGTGGCGCTGAACTCTCCACCCAGTTCACCGATGCATCGTGCAACGGGTTCGCCGATGGCACTGCCACGGTGGTGGCGGCCAACGGCACCGAACCGTACGGCTATTCCTGGAACACCACGCCGGTGCAGAACGCGGCCACGGCCACGGGCCTTGGTGCCGGCACCTATACCGTAACGGTCACGGAGGGCAACGGATGCATCGGATTCGCCGAGGTAACGGTCAGCGAACCCACGGCCGTGCTGCCGGAGCTAACGAGCGTACCGGGCAGCTGTGGACTCCCGAACGGAACGATCACGGCCACCGCATCGGGCGGCGTGGGCCCGTACAGCTTTGTGTGGGACACGGACCCGGTGCAGAACGACGCCACGGCCACCGGCCTGCTGGCCGGCACCTATACCGTGGTGGTCACCGATGCAACGGGCTGTACCGGCACCGCCACCGGCGATGTGATCAATGTGCCCGGGCCGGTCGCGGGGTTCATCGGGGAGGATGTCTGCCTGGGCAGCGTTTCCACCTTCCAGAACACATCGGTGAGCGGGGCGGAATGGGAGTGGGACATGGGTGACGGTACCTTGTTCTCCCAGCAGAACGTGCAACACACCTATACCGATGTGGGCGATTACACGGTGACTCTGACCGTAACGGATGTTTCCGGATGCTCCGATACGTTCTCCAGCAACGTGGTGGTGAGCCCCGTGCCCGTTGCCGCTTTCGCAGGGGAACCCTTGCAGGGTTGTGCTCCCCTGGTAACGACGTTCGTGAACACGGGCACCTCGGCAGGGCCGACCTGCCTGTGGGAGTTCGGTGACGGCAGCAGTTCCACGGATTGCGTAGCCCCGGTGCATACTTACGCCGTGGCCGGTTGTTATGATGTTACCCTTACGGTGACCGAGGCCGGATGTTCCAGCACGACCACGGTGCCTGAGATGGTGTGTGTGGACCCCGCACCCATTGCGGGTTTCAGCATAAACCCCAACCCGGTGCTCACCACCAGCCCCCTGGTGGTATACCTTGACGGATCGGTGGGCGCCACCGGCCACGAATGGACCTTCAGTGGCGGTACTCCCGGCACCTCCACGGAGCCCAGTTTGGCGGTGGACTATGCCGGTCTGGAACCGGGCTTCTACGATGTATGCCAGATCGTGACCAACGATGCGGGATGTGCTGACACCCTTTGCCGGGTACTGATCCTGCGGGACGAGCTGCGTGTGCACGTGCCCAATTCTTTCACCCCGGACGGCGATGGGGTCAACGACCTCTTCATACCGGTGCTCGTGGGCCATGGATCGGACCAGTACCGCTTGTCCATATTCGACCGTTGGGGCCTGCTGGTGTTCGAGACCGAGGACCCCATGATGGGTTGGGACGGAAGCATGTCGGGCACAGTGGTGCAGGACGGCGTATACATCTGGAAGCTCAGGGTAAATGCCAACATTGGCGCCGAGGTCCAGGAATACACCGGCCACGTTACCCTGCTGCGTTAGGCCCCGGGTCCTCGATCCCTGCGTACCTGTGTCATGCTCGTTACTCGACGACCCCGTACCTTGGCCCATACCGATCGTGCGATCGCTGCGTTTGTGCAGTGCCGTTGATCCATTCATGCTCGTGAACCGTACCCTCGCCCTGCTGTCCGCCCTGCTCATAGGTGCGGCCCACCTGACCGCCCAGGACGCCATTGGCACCTGGCAGGACCATTTTCCCTACCGCCGTTCCATCGCCGTTGCCGAAGGTGGCGGCCACGTCTACTGCGCGTCGAACACCGCCGTGTTCAAGTACCACCCGCCCACGGGCGAGATCGAGCGCATCACCAAGGTGAACGCGCTGAGCGATGTGGGCATCCAGGGCCTGGCCTGGAACGAGGAACTGGGCATGCTGCTGGTGTACTACACCAACGGCAACCTGGACCTGCTCCAGGGCGAGCAAGTGTTCAACATGAGCGACATCCGCCGCAGCAGCATCCTGGGCAACAAAGGCATCTATTCCGTGTACATGGAAGGCACCAAGGCCTACCTCGGCTGCGGTTTCGGCATCGTGCTGGTGGACCTTGCCCGGCGCGAGGTTCGCGAGACCTGGTTCATCGGTCCCAGCGGCTCGCAGGTGCAGGTGAACGGCATCACCATCTGGAACGACAGCATTTACGCGGCCGCCAACACGGGCCTCTTCACGGCCTCCGTGAACGCGCCCAACCTGGCCGCCTTCAACAGCTGGCGCCGCCGGGCGGACATGCCCACCGCCATGGCCAACGGTCCGTTCAATGCCGTGGCCCGCTTGGGCGATCGCATCCTGCTCAACTACCGCTCCTCGTTGCCCGAGGCCGACACGCTGCTGCTGCTGGACCAGAGCAACACCTTCCAGCGCTACAGCCCCTTGTACGGGCGTCGCAACCTCAACCTCAACGTATCGGCCAACGGCGAATTGATCATCATTCCCCACGCCATCGACATCCACCGCTACAACGTGGCGTTGGAGGAGGTCACCTTCCAATTCGGTTACGAGGACGACATACCCTACCCCTCGCAGGCCATCCAAGGCAGCGATGGGGCCTTTTGGGTGAGCGACCTGCAGAAGGGCCTGGTGCGCGCAACGGGTTTCGGCGAGGGCGCTTCGGTGGTGCCCAACGGGCCGCGTAACGCCTTCGCGTACCGCATGGACAGCCAGAAAGGTACCCTGTTCGTGGCCACCGGTGGCGTGGAGGGCAACTGGACCAACAAGTACCAGAAGGACGGGGTACACCACTTCGCCAACGACGAATGGAGATCGAACGACCGGGAGAACACCCCGATCATGAACGGGGTCAACAACTTCGGCGAGGCGCTGGTGGATGTGCTCTGCGTGGCCGTGGACCCGGACAACCCCAAGCGGGCCTTCGCGGGCAGTTGGGAAGAGGGGTTGTTGGAATACAACGACCGGGTGCCCACCACCATACACAATGCCACCAACAGCAGCCTGCAGCAGGAGTTGAACGGTGCGCCGGGCAAGGTGAACGTGGCCGGCCTTTCGTTCGACAACGAGGGCAACCTGTGGATGACCAATCCCATGACCCCTGCGCCGATCGTGGTGCTTACCAAGGATGGCGAGTGGCGCTCCTTCAGCCCGGGCACCATCCTCAATGGCAATTTCCTGATGTCCGACATCCTGGCGGCGAGCAACGGGTACAAGTGGGTGATACGCCCGCGTGGCAATGCCCTGCTGGTGTTCGATGACGGGGGCTCGATCGATAACACCAGCGACGACCGGTACAAACTGCTCAACAACTTCGCCGGCACGGGCGGCCTGCCCTCGCAGGACGTGTTCTCGGTGGCCGAGGACCAGGAGGGCCAGATCTGGGTGGGCACCAACCGCGGGGTGGCCGTGTTCTACACCCCCGAGGCCATTTTCAGCAACGGCAACTACGATGCCCAGCAGATCCTGATCGAGCAGGACGGCAACACCCAGATCCTGCTGGAGACCGAAGCCGTGAGCGCCATTGCGGTGGACGGTGCCAACCGCAAGTGGATCGGAACGCAGACCAGCGGTGTGTTCCTGGTAAGCGCCGATGGGCGCGAACAGATCCAGCACTTCACCAAACTGAACAGCCCGCTGCCCAGCGATGGGGTTACTTCCATTGCCTTGGACGGTACCACGGGCGAGGTCTTCATCGGCACCGAGCAGGGCATCATCAGCTACCGCAGCGATGCCACCGAAGGGCTCTTCGAGAACACCTGTGCCAGCGTATACCCCAATCCCGTGCGCCCGGAATACACCGGTCCCATTGCCATTACCGGCCTGGTGCGCGACAGTGAGGTGAAGGTGACCGACATCAATGGCAACCTGGTCTACCGTTCCACCTCGCTGGGTGGCCAGGCCATTTGGCCCGGTACCAACATGAGCGGCGAACGGGTGAGCACCGGAGTGTACATGGTGATGGTATCCGACGAGTTCGGCAGCACCAAATGCAACACCAAGGTGCTGGTGGTGCGTTGAGCGCACGTCCTTCGATCCAGGGTGCCCGGCATGCGCCCGCCATGGCCCCGCCCCGGCACCTACCTTGAACCGGCACACATGCTGACCACCACCAAGGCCATCGTACTGAAGACCGTGCGGCACGGGGACAGCACCGTGGTGCTGAAGGCCTGGACCGAGCAGTTCGGGCTGCGCAGTTACATGGTGCGCGCAGGCGGCAAGCGGGGCACCAACATGGCCGCGTTGCAGGCGCTCAACCGCTTGGAGATCGTGGTGGACGAGCACCCCGAACGCGACCTGCGGCCCGTGCGCGAGCTGCGTGTGGCACGGCCCTACACCTTGATCCCGGTGGACCCCGTGCGGGGCAGTGTGGCCCTGTTCGTGCAGGAAGTGCTGTACCGGGTGCTGCGCCAGGAATCGGCGGACGAGGGGCTGAACGACTTCCTGGACCGCACCCTCGATGTGTTGGACAGTGCGCCGGACCTGAGCCATTTTCCGCTGGTGTTCCTGCTGCAGCTCTCCGGTCACCTCGGCTTCTTTCCCGAAGCCCCTGCGCCGGGCGAGGACCGCTTCGACCTGCGCGAAGGGCATTTTACCCAAGGCCAGCCCCAGCACGGGCACACCCTGGGGCCTGGCCTAAGCCTGGCCCTTGCCGCCCTGTTGGACGTGGACCTGGAGCAGCTGCACCGCGCAACGCTGCCGGCCGCCCAGCGCCGCGAACTGCTGGACCACCTGCTGCTGTACTTCCGCATGCACTTGGAAGGCCTTGGTGAGATGCGCTCGCCCGCCGTCCTGCACCAGGTGCTCGGCTGATCGCCCCCCGACCGTACTTTCGTGCCTTCCCCCAAGCCATCATGATCCGCTCCCTGCTCTTCGCCGTACTTACGGTCCTGCTTGGTGCGGGATGCCAGCAAGCTCCTACCATGCAAGATACCGCACTGGCCACCCCCCCGGTGGCCGCCAAGAAGCCCTTCGGGATAAGCGCCCACGGGCACACCCGGATCGATGAGTACCACTGGATGCGCTTGAGCGAGGAGCAGCGCGAGGCCAAGGTGCCCGATGCCCACACGCAGGAGGTGATCGACCACCTGAACGCCGAGAACGCCTACACCGAAACACTTCTGGAGCCCATCAAGCCCTTGCGCGAGGAGCTGTTCAAGGAGATGAAGGCGCGCATCCAGGAGACCGACCTGAGCGTGCCCTACCGGGAGAACGGCTACTGGTACCACTACCGCTTCGAGGAAGGCAAGGAATACGCGATCCACGTGCGCCGCAAGGACGAGGCCGGTGCCACCGAGGTCGACATCCTGAACGAGAACGTGCTGGCCGAAGGCAGCAGCTACTTCGATCTGGGCGACTATGAGGTGAGCCCCGGCAACGGCCTGGTAGGCTACAGCGTGGACAAGGTGGGCCGTCGGCAATACGACATCCGCTTCCGCGACCTGGCCACCGGTGCCGACCTGCCCGATGTGATCACCAACACCGGTGGTGGTTGCGCCTGGGCCAACGACAAGGTGGTGTTCTACCCCCGCAAGGACGAAACGCTGCGCAGCTATCGGATCTACCGCCACATCATGGGCACGGACCCCGCCACCGACCAGGTGGTGTACGAGGAGAAGGACCCCGCCTTCAGTTGCGATGTGTACCGCAGTCTATCGGACCAGTACGTCATCATCACCACCGAAAGCACCATGAGCAGCGAACACCGCTTCCTGCCGGTGGCGCAGCCCATGGAAGAGTTCCGCCTCTTCCTGCCCCGCGAGGAGGAGCACGAGCACACGGTGATCCATGTGAAGGCCCTGGGAACACGTCCGGGCAAATGGTACATCGTTACCAACTGGAAAGCCCAGAACTTCCGCCTGCTGGAATGTGCCGAAAGCGACACGCAGGACAAGCGGAAGTGGAAGGAGGTGCTCGCCCACCGCGTGGATGTCCTGCTGGAGGACGTGGACGTGTTCAAGGACCACCTGGTCTTCAGCGAACGCCGCCAGGGACTTACGCACTTGCGCATACGCCGCTTGAGCGATGGGCGGGAGCACGAGATCGCGTTCAACGATCCGGCCTACATGGCCTACACGGGCACCAACCCCGAGTGGGACACCGACAAGCTGCGCTACGGCTACACCTCCATGACCACCCCGAGCAGCGTTTTCGAGCACGACCTGAACAACGCGGGCACGGACATTCTCCTGAAGCAACAGGAAGTGCTCGGCACCTTCAAGCCGGAAGACTACACGAGCGAACGGATCTGGGCCACCGCCCGCGATGGCGTCAAGGTGCCCGTGAGCCTGGTGTACCGCAAGGGCACCAAGCTCGACGGCAGCGCACCCTTGCTGCTCTACGGCTATGGCAGTTACGGGAACAGCATCGACCCGGGCTTCAGCAGTTCTCGCCTCAGCCTGCTGGACAGGGGCTTCGTCTTCGCCATAGCCCACATCCGCGGCGGCGAGGAAATGGGCCGCGACTGGTACGAAACCGGCCGCATGGAGCACAAGATGAACACCTTCACGGACTTCATCGATTGTGCGGACCACCTGATCGGCACCAAGTACGCCGACCCCGAGCGCCTGTTCTGCATGGGAGGCAGTGCCGGTGGCCTGCTGGTGGGTGCCGTGGTGAACATGCGCCCCGAGCTTTGGAAGGCGGCGGTGGCCGAAGTGCCCTTCGTGGACGTGGTATCGACCATGCTGGACGAGAGCATTCCCTTGACCACCGGCGAATTCGACGAATGGGGCGACCCCAAGGAGAAGGAGGCCTACGACCGCATGCTCAGCTACTCGCCTTATGACAACGTGAAGGATGCGGAATACCCGGCCATGCTGGTGACCACCGGATTCCACGACAGCCAGGTGCAGTATTGGGAGCCGGCCAAATGGGTGCAACGTCTGCGCGAACACCAGCGTTCGGCCGCGCCCATCGTGCTGCAGACCAATATGGAAGCCGGACACGGGGGTGCTTCAGGCCGTTTCGAACGCCTCAAGGAAGTAGCGCTTGACTACGCGTTCATCTTGTGGCAAGCGAACGTGACGCAGTAGCGCTGCCCTTCGATCGCGGGCCGCATGGCTACGCCGGTGGCTGTAACATCAGCGTTCGTAGAGGGTGTGCGAAGTCCGCGCTGCGGGATCAGCTCGCGAGGCTCTCGGCCATCACGATCTCATCGGGCTGCATCGGGATCACGTGCACGGGTGTGCCTTCGTTGCGCAGGCGCTCGTAGTCGCGGATGCTGGCGAAGAAGAGGCGTTTGGCATCGTTGCCCTGCCCGCTGCGGTCGGTGCTTTCCACCTCCCAGATCACACCGAACACTTCTTTGCCCGATCGCAGCTTGAAGCGGCAATGCTTGTGGGTGAAATCGCGGATGTGTGTGAGGTCCATGGTCACCGAAAAGTACGCAGGTACACAGGCCTTGTGCCGTTGAATTTTGAACAGTGCAGGCGCTTCTGTTGATAAGCCCGGCCACCCCCGGACCTCAGCCCTTGGCGGTCAAGGGGATACGTCCGGAGCCAGGCGAAGGGAGAAAAGCAGGGCTTCCAACTCGCGCATGTACTCGCGCTTGTCGAACTGCGGTGCGTACACGAATCCTTCCACGGTGACCAGCCTGTTGCGCGCTTCGTCCACGGTGCTCAGGCTTACGAAGGGACCGCCCATTTTGGCGCCGTGCATGCCGTAGAGGCCGTGCATCATGTAGCCGAAGCGTCCTTCCACCGTGGTGGCCCTGCTGGTGGGCATCAGGTCCAGCGTATCGAAGTTGCGCTGCACCACCATGTACGAGCCCGGTGCGGGTCCGTCCACCAGCGCTTGTGTAACCGAGTCGCGTTGGTCCACCAGATAGGGAACGGTGAAGGTGCTGTCGCTCGCATACGGATGCACGTGCACCAGCACGCCTTCGATCACGTTGTGCTCGAGCCCGCCGCGGTTCACCATGCGGTCCCGTTGCAGCCACGTCGACCCTTCGCCGTGCTTCATCACCCGATAGCCGCCGGGCACGTCCAGGGTAAGTTGGTACTGTGCTTCCAAGCTGCTCACGATGGCGGCGTCGCGCTCCCGGGCCAGGCGCTGGCCCACGCGTTCGCGCTGGTGCAGCTCCAGCAGGTCGGCGGCCGTGTAGCCCTCTTGCTGCATCAGGGTTATCCACGAGGTGGCGTCCTTGGCGGACAGGCGCACGATCAACTGGCCACGCGCGAGCCGGTTGCGCTGCTGCACCAGCCCCACCGTATCGGCAGCGGGGTCGATCACTGCCAAGAGCACGCTGTGATGCACGGACAGCAGGGTGCTGAAGTTTTGCGGTGTTGTCTGCGCCACGGTGAAACGCGGTTCGCGCTGGGGCAGGCCCTCGATGTTCTGCTCCAGGATGCTGCGCACGGCGGCACCCGGCTCACCTTCCCAATGGGCCTTTTCCATCACTACCAGAACTTCTCCCTGTCCACCGACGGCATCGGCTATGCGGATCTTATCCCCCTTGCAGGAGGACAGCAGGAGCAATGCCCCGACAACGGGAGCCCAGAGGGTGCGCATGATCAAGCTTTCGGGGAGTTCTGTACCACCAGTTTCTGACCGGCGCGGATCATGTCGCTGCGCAGTCCGTTCCAGCGTTTCAGTTCTGTTACGCTAACCCCGTAGCGCTTGGCGATCACGCCCAGCGATTCCCCGGAACGCACGGTGTGGAAGCGCTTCACCGGTTCAGGGGCCGGACGCGGTTGGGCCACCGTCGTAGCACCTGTGGTCGTGGAGCTGCCGTTCAGGGCACCGGCCTGGTTCATGTAGCTGTAGCGCAGTTCCGCCTCGTTGGCCACGAAAATGCCCGCAGCATCCTTGGGCAGGTAAAGGGTAACGGCCTGGTCGAGGTCTGGGATAAGGCCCCGCTTGAAGGTGGGGTTCATGATCAGCAGGTCCTGTTCGGATGCGCCCACGAACTTGGCCAGTGCGGCAATGTCGACGGGGTGGCATACCTGTACGGTATCCATCTCGTAGTGGCAGTAGGAGGGGCTTACCGGATAAAGGTTGTGGTCGGCGTGGTGGGCAAACAGGTAGTTCACGGCGATGAAGGCGGGCACATACCCGCGCGTTTCCCGGGGCAGGTGTTCGTAGATGGTCCAGTAGTTCTTTTGCCCCCCGCTGCGGCGGATGGCCTTGTTCACGTTGCCGGGTCCGCAGTTGTAGGCGGCCATGGCCATTTCCCAATCGTCGTACAGGCGGTAGAGGTACTTCAGGTAGCGGCAGGCGGCCTCGGTGCTCTTGTACACATCGTGCCGCTCATCGATGTAGCTGTCGGCATGCAGGCCGAACATCTTTCCGGTGGGCAGCATGAACTGCCAGAGCCCGACCGCACCGGCCCTGCTGCGTGCGGCCGGGTTCAGGGCGCTTTCCACCACGGCCAGGTACTTCATTTCCAAGGGGATGCCGTGGCGGTCCAGCGCCTCCTCGAACACCGGGAAATACAGTTCCGCCAGGCCCAGCATGCGCGAGCTCATTTCGCGCTTGCGGCTCACGTACAGGTCGATGTAGGACTGCACCACCGCGTTGTAGGTAAGGTCGAAGGGGGTGGTGCCGTCCAGCACGGCCATGCGGTGGCGCATGGTCTCCTCGTTCCAGGCAGGCACATGGTCGGGTTGGAAGCCGTGCACGTTGAGGGCCACGGTGTCGATGGTAAAAGGCGAGTACTTGATCCACGGGAGCGTCGCCAGCTCGTCCAAGCGGGCGGCCACGGGGTCGTCGGGCATCAGGCGCACCAGGCTGTCCGGCTGTGCGCAAAGGCCAGCGGGGAGCAGCAGGGCGAAGAGGAAAGTTCGAACGGTCATGCGTGTAGGTTCCAGCTTGCAGGCTGTGCCGAAGATACCTCTACTACGCAGGAAGGGCGGCCTTGGTATGTGGCGCGTCCTGCACAATACACTGTTGGTGACGGTCGGACGGTCGGCGTACAACCCACTAAGGACCCGGAACGGGCGCTCAAAAAAGCGACTTCGATGCCGCCAGCAGCAGCGTCTCCTCGAACGGGCGGCCCGTAAGCTGGATGCCGAAGGGCAGTCCGTTGCTGTGCTTGCCGGTAGGCAGGCTTATGGCCGGTGTGCCCGTCAGGTTGGCCTGCACCGTGAAGATGTCCTGAAGGTACATGGTCACCGGGTCTGTAATGGCGCCGTGGGCGAAGGCGGTGCCGGGGCAGGTGGGGCTCAGGATCAGGTCCACCTGTTGCAGGCTCGCCAGGGTGCGGTCGCGCAGGATGCGCCGTACCCGTTGGGCCTGGGCGTAATACGCATCGTAGTAACCTGCACTTAGCACGAAGGTGCCCAGCAGGATCCGGCGCTTCACCTCGGGGCCGAAACCCTCGGTACGGCTCAGGCGGTAGGTCTCCTCCACGCCCTTGGCGAGTTTGCTGCGGTGGCCGAAGTGTATACCATCGAAGCGGGCCAGGTTGCTGCTTGCTTCGGCCGTGGCCAGGATGTAATAGGTGGGCACTTGATGGTCCAGCAGGGGCACGTCCAAGGGCTCCACCGTGTGCCCATCGCGTTTCAGGCGATCGATGTGCGCTTGCAGGTGCGCCACCACTTCGGGGTCCATGCCCTCGCGTTCCAGTCCTTCGCGGTAGTATCCGATGCGCAGCTTACCCGGGTGCTCCAGGGTGATGGGCTCCACGGGCTTGCGGCTGGTGGTGCTGTCGCGCGGGTCATGTCCGGCCATGGTGGTGTACAGGGCCGCCACATCGTCCACCGTGTGGGCGAAGGGCCCGATCTGGTCGAAGCTGCTGGCGAATGCGATGAGGCCGTATCGGCTGATGCGGCCGTAGGTCGGTTTAAAGCCCACGGTGCCGGTGAACGAAGCGGGCTGACGGATGGACCCCCCCGTATCGGAACCCAAGGCCGCGTGTACGATGCCTGCCGCCACGCTGGCCGCCGCACCGCCGCTGCTGCCGCCGGGCACCTTCGTGGGGTCCACGGGGTTCAGCACCTTGCCATAGGCGCTGTTCTCGTTGCTGCTGCCCATGGCGAACTCGTCGCAATTGGTGCGGCCCACGATCACGGCATCGGCCGCCAGCAAGCGCTCCACCACGGTGGCGCTGTACAGGCTGGTGAAACCCTCCAGGATGCGCGACGAGGCGGAGACCTTGTGGTCCTTGTAGCAGATGTTGTCCTTGATGCTGAGCACCATGCCCGCCAGTGGCCCGGCATCGCCGGCACGCACCCGGGCATCCACTCCAGCGGCCTGCTTCATCGCGCTCTCGTCGAAGAGCTCCAGGAAGGCATTAAGCTCTTCGTTGTTGCGGGCGCCCGTTAGTGACGCCTCCGTGGCAGCGGCCACCGATGCCCCGTGGACAAGGGCAGTGCGGGCCTCGGTAAAGGTCTTGGTGTTGCTCACGCTCCAACGCGTACTACTTGCCCTCCTCCTTCTTCTCGTCGTTCAGCCCGTCCTTGGCGTTCTTGAACTCCTTCATGCCCTGGCCCAGGCCACGCATGAGCTCGGGGATCTTCTTGCCACCGAACAACAGCAGCAACACCACCACGATCAGTACGATCTGCCAGGGGCCGACAACGCCGAGCAGGATAAGCGGGAGGATGGATAGGGCCATGGGGCTTTTGGAATGGACTGCAAAGGTAGGGTCCAGCGGCCTGTTCTGGCGGATGTCGTGCAAGTAGGGTTCCCATGATCCGGGGCTTCCATGCAGGGCCAGGGCCAATAGCGCCACCCGGTGTACCGTTGGGATCGACCATCTTGGCCCCCCTTACACGGACACGCTCCGCCCAAAGCCCGCTACCCGCCAGATGGACCCTGCCATGAACGACCCTGAATTGATCAGCAAACTGATCCCTATGGCATTGCACCTTGTGCTGGGGGTAGTGGAAGCCAGTGCACCGGTCTCCAGCAGGCTGAAGCGACGGGCCATGACGAAGATGGCCACCGCGAAACACAGCGACCAGAGGCCCCAGACCGCACCGTTGACGGGATCGCCCGGGAAGGTGAGGCCCATGGCGGCGTAGTGAGCGGTCCAGTGATCGATGAGGAACAGTTGGTTGCGCAGGAACTCGTTCAACGAGATCCATACGGTGGCAGCGAGGATGGCGAGAACGGGGCGCATGGTCATGCTTTGTTGCGAAGCTATCCGTCCAACGGATCCTGTGTGTGAACAACTGCTGCGAACCTGATGGACCCGACCTTAGCGCCATGCTCAAGCCCGCACTGATCGCGCACCTGAATACCGTGCTTGCGACCAAGGCGCGAAACCTGGCGCAGGAGATCGCGTCCACACTGGATGCCCGCAACAGCGACACGAAGAGCAGCGCGGGCGACAAGCACGAGGTGGGCCGTGCCATGGTGCAGCAGGAACTGGACCAATTGGAGACCCAGTTGGCCAAGGTGCAAGTGATGCAGCAGGAGCTGCACAGCGTGCCCTTGGATCGGGCGTACGACCGTGCAGCCTTCGGCGCTCTGGTGAGCACGGACCAAGGGCGCTACTTCATCGCCATCGGGCTGGGTGCTGTGGAGGTCGATGGCGGAACGTGCTATGCGATCTCTTTAGCCTCGCCGATCGGACAGGCGCTGAAGGACAAGTGCGTGGGTGATGCGATCGACTTCAACGGGAAGCGGATCCTCCTGGTGGAGATCACATGAGTGATCGTAGATGGCGGGCCGCCGGAGGGATCCACCGTGCTTTTGCAAGCTTCCCGGAATCCTTCCCATGTTAAGCCAATATGAAGTTTTGGGCCAGCATGACCGTCGGCAGTGCATGACCCACGAGATCTGCTGAACTTCACGGTCCAACACGGTTTTCCCATGCACACCCTGACAGACACGACCAACACCCACCTGAAGGAGGGTGGCCTGCATACCGCTCTGAGTTTGGGTTCTTCCGGTGCATTGGAAGTCGTGCGCATCACCAAGCCGCTGCCCGCGCAGAACGGGGGTCTGTTGTTCGCCGGTGCATCCACGCGCGACGGAGGCAAGGCACGCAGCATCCAGGTGACCTTTACCACGGACGGTCAGGTACACGCGCCGGAGTTCGACGCGTCCAACGGGCGCATCCACCTGTTCTATCCGGACCGTGATCATCCCGAGGTGCAGGGACTGCTCAATAGCAAACGCAACCGCTTCTGCTATTTCTGGCGCTCATCGCAGGGCGATCGTACCCACGCCTGGTTGCTCAGCTCGCAATAGCTCAGGGCAGTCGCATGCCCACCGAGCCCCACCACGGGGCAATGGTGTACTTCAAGCGGCCCGCCTTCACGAAAGGGCAAAGGGGGCGGCGTAGGTTCGATCCGTCCTAATGCTCACTTGCGCATCTTCACGCTTCGTGCCTTGGTCAGCACCTCCTTGATGTACGCGGATTTACTCAGCGTATAGGCGGTTCGGTCCTTGGCGTGGCGCTTGGCAAGGTCCTTCTTGAGGGCCTCGTAAGCGGCAGCTTCTTCAGGGTGGTTGCGCAGGTGGTCGCGAAAGATGATGCGGTCCACACTGGCCTGGCCGGGTTGCACCATGTGCACATGCACGCTGCGCTCTCCGGCTTCGTTGCGCAGGATGAACCACGCATAGTGGGGCGCATCATCCCCCATCGATGGTCGCCAGACGAACTCGTAGCCGGCAGCCTCCATCAGCGGTACCACGTCGCGTTTCACCAACTCCACATCGCTCACCTCCACCTGCACGTCGATGATGGACTTGGCGCTCATGCCGGGTACGGCCGTGCTGCCGATGTGGGTGATGCGTTGTGCCAGCATCCGCGGAAGCATCCGTTTCAATTGGCTTTCAACCTCCGTATACCGTGCAGGCCACTGAGGGTCGTAGGGCACAATGGCGAACTGCTCCTTCGCCAACACCTTCATGCGCTGTTCTTCCCGCTTGTCCATGGTACGATGCTACGATTATTCTTCCGGAGCATAAACATTGAAGCGGTCGCCACGCAGGAACCCGATGAGCGTGAGGCCGCTCTCCCGGGCCAGTTGCACGGCGATGGAGGAAGGGGCGCCCACCGCCGCCATCAGCGGGATGCCTGCCACCACACATTTCTGGACGAGTTCGAATCCGGCGCGACCGCTTACCAGCAGTTGGCCCGTGGCAAGCGATACGTTAGCGAGCAGCGCAGCGCCGATCACCTTGTCCACCGCGTTGTGGCGGCCGATGTCCTCGCGGAGTAGAAGGAGTTTTCCACTGCGATCGAACAGCGCAGCCGCGTGAATGCCGCCGGTGTGGGTGAACACCGTCTGGGCCGAACGCATGCGCTCTGGAAGTGCAGTGAGGACGGACGAGGCGACCGGACCCCAGGCTGCGATGGGCCGCTGGCACTGCGCATACACCGCCTCGATGCTGCTCTTGCCGCACACCCCGCAGCTGCTGGTGGTGTAGAAGTTCCGCTGCCATTTGGCGGGATCCAGGTCCACCTCAGGATGCAGTTCCGCACGCACCACGTTCCCCCGTTCCTCGGGCTTCACGTTCTCGCAGTAGGCCACACGCACCACCTCCGCAGGCGATGCGATCAGCCCTTCCGTGAACAGGAATCCCAGCGCGAGTTCCTCATCGTTCCCTGGCGTACGCATGGTCACGCTGAGCCGGAACTCCCGGCGGTCCTCCAACGGTCCGTGGCCCAGGCGGATCTCCAGCGGCTCCTCGGTCACCAGGATGTCATCGGCCCCGATGATCGTGCCGGCATCGTGGCGCAGGATGCGTGTGGAGGTAACGGGAGAAGCCATGGTGGAAAGTTAGCTGAAGGTGAAAAGCGATGGGGGTCCGGTGAATGGGCAACGAGCGGGGTCTTCCCGATACACATCAGGACGCCGATCACCCTTTCCCATTCCTCCGCCAACACGTTACCAGATGGTCGTCCACCATGCCAACGGCCTGCATGAAGGCGTATACGATGGTGATGCCCACGAAGCTGAAACCCGCCTTCTTCAAGTCCTTGCTCATGGCATCGGAAACGGTCGAGCTGGTCGGCAACTGCTTCAATTCCGTCCAGTGGTTCACGATCGGCTCGTGGTCAACATGCTTCCAGAGGAAGTGGTCGAAGGAGCCTTTGCCATTTTCCATGATCCGCATGTAGGCCTGGGCGTTGGTGATGGCACTCTGCACCTTGGCGCGGTTGCGGATGATGCCAGGGTCGTTCATCAGCCGCTCCACATCCTTGGGTCCGTAGTGCGCGATCTTCCCGGCATTCCAGTTGTCGAAGGCCTTGGCGTAACTCTCGGTGCGGATGAGGATGGTGTACCAGCTCAATCCGGCCTGCGCACCATCGAGCACCAACTTGGCGAAGAGCGCGCGGTCGTCGTGTTCGGGAAAACCCCAGACCGTGTCGTGATAGTGCTTGTAAATGTCGTCCTTCAAGCACCAAGGGCAGCGGAGGGGATCGGGCATGTGCTCATGCGGTCATGTGCTCATGGCCGTGTTGAAAGGTAAGAGCATCTCGGATGCCTTGGCAGCACCTACGTGACCAACTTCTTTTCCATGAAGACGAACTCGCGGGCGAGCGTTTCGTCCACCGGGTAGTAGGGTGGAATGCGTTCGAAACCGAAGCTGCCGTATAAAGACAGGGCCTCGGTCATGAAGGAGCCGGTGTCCAAGCGCATGAAACGGTAGTGGCGTTCGCGGGCCGCATTGAACAGCACGTTCAACATGGCTTTCGCGATGCCCTTGCCCCGGTATTGCTCGGGAACGAAGAGGCGCTTCATCTCGCAGGCTTCGTCGTCCAAACTGCGCAGGCATACCGCACCCACGGCCTCCTCTCCTTCTACCGCAAGCAATACGCAGCCCTGCGGAGGGCCATAGTGCGCACGCAGGTCGGCCAGCTCACGGGCATAGGTGGCATCGTCGAAGTAGCGGTCCACGATGTGGCGATGCGCCACGTAACGCCGACGCTGGTGCGGCGGAAAATCGCGCAGCAACGCGGCTGCCCGGGAGAGCAGTTCGGGGGTGTCGGCTTGCACGATGCGCAGCATGCGGCAAAGGTCGTTAACGTCCCCCCAGGCGCCCCGCCTGTGGGGGTATCGTCCCAAACACTCTGCTTGAACGGCTTTCTACTCGCGGACCGAGCCTCGTTACGAAGTATTGACGTGGCAGCGTTCGATGGTCGCTCGAACAGGGTGCTCGAGGGCAAGCATGCGCAGAGCCCCCACAGGCGGGGCGCCTGTGGGGGACATAGCTTTACGACGTGGAACTCACCGATCTGCATAACCGCATCCACCGCAGCCTGCGCATCAGCATCGTGGACAAGTGCGACCTGCGCTGCACCTACTGCATGCCGGAGGACCAGCACTTCCTGAAGCGCGAGGAGCTGATGACGCGGGACGAGATCGAGACCATCGCACGGCTCTTCGTGGAGCGTTACGGCATCACCAAGATCCGCCTCACCGGAGGCGAGCCGCTGGTGCGCCCCGATGCGGTGGACATCGTACGCGACATGGCGCATCTGGGCGTGTCGCTCGGCCTCACCACCAATGCGATGACGCTCGACAAGCACCTGGCTGGACTGATCGACGCGGGCCTCAAGAGCATCAACATCAGCCTGGACACCTTCGATGCGGAGCGCTTCCGGAAGATCGCCCGCCGCGAGGGTTTCGACCGCGTGCATGCGAACATCCTGCGCGCCCTGAAGCGTGGACTGCGCGTGAAGGTGAACATGGTGGTGATGCGTGGCGTGAACGACGACGAGCTATTGCGCTTCGTGGAACTGACCCGAGACCACGATCTGCATGTGCGTTTCATCGAGTTCATGCCGTTCGCGGGGAACCACTGGGGCCGCGAGCGGGTGTACACCTACGGCGAAATGCTGGGACACATCGGCAGCGTGCACAGCTTCGAGAAGTTGAACGACGACCCGCACAGCACGGCCAAGGCCTATCGCGTTGCCAGTTGGCCCGGCACCTTCGCGGTCATCAGTACGGTGACGGAACCCTTCTGCGGCAACTGCGACCGGCTGCGGATCACCGCCGAAGGGAAGATGCGCAATTGCCTGTTCTCACGGGAGGAGACGGACCTGCTCTCGGCGTTAAGGCGCGGGGAGGACATCGCTCCGCTGATCGAAACCAACGTGCTTGCGAAACACGCCATGCTCGGTGGGCTTCCGCAATTCAAGCCGGAGAGCCAGGAGGAGGTGCTGCATGATCTGAGCGCGAGGCCGATGGTGAGTATCGGCGGTTGAGGGACTAGTCACTATAACGACACGAGGTGATCGGGATCGAGCCGGATCCTAATTCTCCGGATCGTCCAGGAGACTGGTCCACTTGTTCGTGTACTTGATCACCACGTAAAGCATGAAGGTCACCACGGCACCCCACAGGAACAGGCGGTTGAAATCCTCCCCTCCCTTCAGCAATTCACCGGACAGGTTGAACAAGCAGAACACCAGGAAGGTGGCGAGCAGGCCGTTCTTCTCCTCCCGGATCACCTTCTTCCAGCTGAACGGCACTTCGGCCTTCTGGAACCTCGAGATGTTCGGGACGAAAGCCGGAACGGACTCCGCCCAGGTGGTGTATCGGTCCTGGAATTTGCGCCTCAGGAACTGTTCTTCTGCGAACATGATACGCTCGTAATAGACCCAGTAGAAGAAGCAGAATACACCCACGAACCAGAAGTGCCCGGTGAACAGGGCGGGGCCGAGCCACATCAGGAAGTTACCCAGGTACAAGGGATGGCGCACCACGGAATAGATACCCGTCGAGTTCAACTTTTCCGCCACTTGTTCCTTCACGTTCCTGCCGGAGGTGTTCCTGGGCGTGTGGCCCACGGTGTAGATCCGCACCCCAAGCCCCACAAGGCTG
>JBIIYD010000094.1:0-10439 GCA_044347005.1 Flavobacteriales bacterium
TCTCGCTGCCGCTGCTGCAGTAGCGGTTCACCGTCATGCCCGGCACCTTGTCGGTGTTCAGGCCCATCAGGCTGATCATGCGGCCGATGTTGAGGCCCTGCTCGGCTTCGGGCGTGGCGTTGCCCACGATCACGTCGTCGATGCGGCTGACATCCAAGTTGGGGATGGAGCCCACCAGGTGTTTCACCACGCTCGCGGCGAGGTCGTCAGGACGGGTAAAACGGAATTTGCCGCGACCGGACTTGCCGACGGCGGAGCGGAAACCTGCGATGATGTATGCGTTCATGGGGGAGGATTGTCTTAAGTCTTGAGACGACTGACTGTTGTCTCGTTGTCTGTTAGGTAGTGCTGGCCGAGAGGGTTGCTGTACTTGAGGAGTGTTTGATGTCCTATGTCTCATGTCTTATGACTGTTGCTGGCGGATCGACCAGGTCCTGCTATCCGAGCGGCTTGCAGTACTTGTCAGATCGGTGAGCGGCATAAGACAACCGACATAGGACCTAGGACAGCCCCCTAGCTCCGCGCCGGACGTTTCTTGTGTTTCGTTTCCAGTTGTTCCTGCAGTTTGAAGATCCGGTTCATGATGTGGTCCAGTTCTCCGGTGATCTTGTCTGATTGCGCTTGGCTGATGTACTCCAGTTCTTTGGCGATCAGTGTTTGGGTGTAGAGTTCCGCTGACGATCCACAAGCGATGCCGAGGAAGTGGTAGAACTCGCCATCGTGGTTGCGCGCCGCTCCTTCTGCGATGTTGCTGGGAACGGATACTCCAGCACGTTGCATCTGGCTCGCAAGCCCATAGACTTCCTTCTTCGGGAACTTGTCCGTTGCACGATAGACTTCCACCGATAGGCTCAGCGCCTGCTTCCACACATCGAGTTTCTTGAAGCGGTTCATGGTTATGTGGTGTTGATGAGTTTCGCTCTTGGTAGGATCAAGCAACTGTCAACAGTCATCGAACATCGGACAGCAACCGTCAGCCTTCATCGGACATCGGACAGCCATCAATTCCTCAAAACCTTCCCCGTAGTAATGATCGACTGCAACCGCTCCAAAGTCTTCTTCTGCATGCACAATTCCACAAAGGCTTTGCGCTCCAGATCCAACAGGTATTGCTCGCTCACTTCGGTCTTCTCGCTCAAGTCGCCGCCGCAGAGGACGTAGCCGAGCTTCTCGCTTATAAGCGCGTCGTGCTCGCTGATGTAGTTGCCGCTGAGCATGCTGTTGGCGCCCACGTACACGATGCCGAGGCCTTCCTGGCCCATGACGGTGATGTCCTTGCGCGGCGCGGGCTTGGTGTAGCCCTTGTTCCAGAGGTTGAGCGCGCACTGCTTGGCGTAGGCTAGCTGGTGGGCGCGGCTTACGATCACCTCATCCACGCCGGGACGCAGGTAGCCGAGGCCGAATGCTTCGTGACCGCTGGTGGCCACTTTCGCGGTGCCGATGGTGAGGAAGCGCTCGCGCATGCGGTTGATGCGGATGTCGCCGTCCTTAAGTTCATCGCTGAGGCGCAGGGCGAATTCCTTGGTGCCGCCGCCGCCGGGGATCACACCCACACCGAACTCCACCAGGCCCATGTAGGTCTCGGCATGCGCCACCACCTTGTCGGCATGCAGGCAAAGTTCGGTGCCGCCGCCCAGGGTGAGGTTGTGCGGTGCCACCACCACGGGGATGCTGCTGTAGCGCACACGCATCATGGTGTTCTGGAAGGTGCGCACGGCCATTTCGAGGTCCTCATATTCTTGCTGCGCGGCCATCATGAAGATCATGCCCACGTTGGCGCCCGCGCTGAACACGGCGGCATCGTTGTAGATCACCAGGCCCTTGCCGCTTTCCTCAGCGAGGTCCATGGCCTTGTTCAGGCCCTGGATCACTTCCGCACCGATGGTGTTCATCTTGGTGCTCCAGCTCAGGCACAGGATTCCGTCGCCCAGGTCGCGCACCACGGCGTTGGGGTTCTTCCACACGATGCTACTGTCGGGCAGGTCGGCCAGTACGATGAGGCCCTCGCCACGCGGCACGGGCTTGTAGCTCTTGCTGGCGGCATCGTAGTACATGCGCTTGCCGCCTTCCACTTTGTAGAAGGAAGTGTGTCCGGCCTTCAGCATGTCGCCGATCCACGCGGCCATTTTCACGCCGGCGGCTTCCATGTCCTTCACGGCCTTCTCGACACCAATGGCATCCCAGTATTCGAAGGGACCGAGTTCCCACGCAAAGCCGGCGCGCAGGGCGTCGTCGATCTTGTAGAGTTCGTCGCTGATCTCGGGCACGCGGTTGCTCACGTACGCGAAGAGCGCATGGAAGCTGCGGCGATAGAAATCACCGGCCTTGTCGCTGCCACCGTAGAGCACGGGGATCCGCTTGCGCAGGTCCTCTTCTTTCTTGGCGGCTTCGAGTGTGGCGAACTTGGGTTTCACCTGCTCGCGGTACTCCAGCGTGTTCAGGTCCAGCGCGAGGATCTCGCCTTTCGGGTTGCTGCGGTCCTTGTAGAAGAAGCCCTTGCCGGTCTTGCTGCCGAGCATGTTCTTCTCCACCATCTGCTGCAGGTAGTCGGGAATGGTGAAGAGGGCGTTCTGCTCGTCGTTCGGGCAGTTGTCCTTCAGGCCCTTGGCCACGTTCACCAAGGTGTCCAGGCCCACCACGTCGGCGGTGCGAAAGGTGGCGCTCTTCGGGCGACCCAGCACGGGTCCGGTGAGGCGGTCGATCTCTTCCACGGTGAGGCCGAACTCCTTCACGGAATGGAACAGGCCCATGATGCTGAACACGCCGATGCGGTTCGCGATGAAGGCGGGCGTGTCCTTGCACAGCACGGTGACCTTGCCCAGGATGCGCTGGCCGTAGTCCTCCAGGAAGCTGAGCACTTCGGCGTCGGTGTCCGGGCCGGGGATCAGCTCCAGCAAAGGCAGGTAGCGCGGCGGGTTGAAGAAGTGGGTGCCGCAGAAGTGCTTGCGGAAATCCTCGCTGCGGCCCTGCGCGATGGCGTTGATGGGGATGCCGCTGGTGTTGCTGGTGATCAGCGAGCCGGGCTTGCGGTGCTTCTCCACCTTCTCCAGCAGTTGCTGCTTGATGTCGAGCCGCTCGATGACGACCTCGATCACCCAGTCGCAGTCCTTGATCTTCGCGAGGTCGTCGTCGAAGTTGCCGGTGCTGATGCGCTTGGCGAAGGCCTTGTCGTAGATCGGCGAAGGGTTGTTCTTAAGCGCGAAGGCCAGCGCGTCGTTGGTGATCTTGTTGCGCGCGGCGGGGTCCTTGCTGTCGGCCGCGTCCTTGGGGACGATGTCCAGCAGCAGCACCTCGGTGCCGGTGTTCGCAAAATGGCAGGCGATGCGGCTGCCCATGACGCCGCTTCCAAGCACGGCGACTTTACGGATGTTCCTGTTGTTGCTCATGTCAGCAGTTCCTTGCGTTCAAGAAGTTCATTGAGTTTGTCCATCACTTGGCGGAAGTGCAGGAGGTCCGCAGCTGGGATCTCGGCTTGCACCCGTTCGTTGAATTTGATCACGGCCGCGCGGCTTACGTCGCGCATTTTTTTGCCTTTGGCGGTGAGCAGGATACGCACCATACGACCGTCGCTGTCGTCACCCACCCGTTTGATCAGGCCTTCCTCTTCCATGGTCTTCAGGGTGCGGGTAAGGCTGCGCGGCTCCATGCCCATCTTGGGGCCGAGCTTGGTGCTTGGTGTCCCCGATGGTTCGATGTTGAGCAGGATCTGGCCGATGGCCATGCTGCCGCCATACTGGCTGGCCGCGTTGTTGTACAAGCGCGCGATGCGGTGCCACGCCCAGCGGATGTGGAAGTCGATCGTCTCTTCGGGTTTCATCTTGGGCCGGACTTCGGTCCGAATGTATACACACAATGGTATGCGTGCATACTATTGGCATAAATTTCATCCAAGCGGTCTTTTTTGGACCGTGTAGCTTTGCGCTGTCGAACTGATGACAACGCATATGCGCCAGCACCTTCTCCTGATCGCCGGTCTCGTTCTGGTCACCTTTTCGTCCTGCACCAAGGAGGAGGTGTCACCGGATGGCCCCTTGGTCAACGATCCAGGCCCCCGCCTGATCTTGAAATTCCGCTTCGACAGCACCCAGGTGCGCCTGAACAACCTGGGCCAGCCATCGGCCATTCCGGCCGGGCATGGTGCTCAAAGCCCGCGCTTCAACAGCATGAGCGCGCACTACGTGGAATTCGCCCCAACAGCGCTTACGGCCTTGGGTCAGGGCAAGGTGGTCTACCATGCTCCCGAGACCACCTTGGGCGGTGCCACTGCGATCGACCACGACCTGGGGATCAGCGTGGGCGATGGCGGCACCTTCCTGGATATTCCGCTCAGTTCCCTGCAGCCTGGTTCGTACGATTGGTTGCGTGTTTCGCTGGCCTACCAGAATTACGACATCCGGTTCCGCGCCTTCAGCACCCTGTATACGGGCACCATAGCTTCCTTCATCGGATACAATACCTACATCGGCAGCGTCCTGGTGAAGGACAGCACGGTCAATGTGAACACCAACAAGTTGCAAGGCTTTTGGGCCTTCGAAGTGAACGACCCACCCACCTCGACCCCGGTGGAAACAGGTCAGGCGCCGGGCACCACGGTACCCAACCCCATCTTCGCCACTTCGCCCATCCCCGCAGGCTCATGCGTGGTCACCGGCGCTTTTGCACAAGCCTTGACGATCACGGGGGATGAGACCGAGGACGTGGTGATCGTGGTGTCGCTGAGCACCAACAAGAGCTTCGAATGGTTGGAGACCGACGCCAACAACATCTTCGACCCCATCAACGGGGAAACGGTGGTGGATATGGGTGTTCGGGGCATGGTCCCGATCGTTCAGTAGGGTATTACCGCATCACGGGCACCGTGATCCATGGTGCGAGCGCACCGGAGGAGCATGGTTCATCCACGACCTCGGCCCGAAGCCACTGCGGCACCTTCATTCCCCTGAGCACCTCGACGGTCACGGTGTTCCCCTCTTTCCGGATGATCCGGAGCCCGGGGCTGGCGGTCCATTGGATCTTACCGGGTGCACCGCTCAATACGAAGTTGCGAAGCTCTTCGGGGCGCATGGGCGCGGCATTCGCGTCCGACGGGGTCAATCGCCTTGTGTCGTTGCACAGGTCGGAAAAGCCGGTTTGCGGTCGGCGTTGGTAGACCCGCACGTGATCCACTTCCAGAGCTGTGCCCACGGGCCAGCTTGCGGATCCCTTTGGGCCCTTGCAGTAACCTTTCGGCTCGCTTACGGCCAGGTTGATGATGATGCTCAATGCATCGGTGCTGCGCGGGAAATAGGGCGCCGTGGCATGGCTGCCCGGAGCGCGGTCGCAGCCGGGCAATGGCCGCCCCCTGCGGTCCACGAAGCGCCCGCGGCTATGCACCAGTTCGCCGTCCAGGTACCAACGCAATTCATCCTGCTCCCATTCCACGGCATAGGTGTGGAAATCCTTCGAGAGGTCCTTGGATCTGTGTTTTCCGGTGTGGGAGAACTTGGTGGGCCCCCACCGGTGCAATGAGCCCTTCATCCACTGCGGCCGTTCGCCACAGAACTCGAACGCGTCTATCTCGGTCTCACCGCCGAATCCCCAGAATGCGGGCCATAAGCCCTGGCCGGCCGGTATCCTGCAACGCACTTCGAAGCGGCCGTAGGTGAACTTCGCTTTGCCGATGGAATGGACCATCCCACTCTCGTAGCCCATCGTACGCCCGTACCAGGTGCCGGTCCTTTCCACCACACCGAGGCTCAATTTCCCCTCGGCCAGGGATACCTGCTCGTTCCTGAATATGGAATTGGTACCACCCATTACCCGGCAGCCCTCGCACTGGTCACTGCCATCGACACTGTAGGTGAAATAGTCGACCCATTTGTTGCGGTCCAAGGTGGTGCCCAGGAACTCGTCGTGGAAGACGAGTTTCCATTCCGCGGTGTCGCAGGGACCGCCGTTGCTTTGTTCCACGGGCCCCAGGTTCTTTCGTTGGGCATTGGAAGTGGTCGGTAGTGCCACCAGGCCTACGCAGATCATCATCCAACTCCAGGATCCGGTGCGCACCGACCGCACCATACTGCACGCCATGCTTACCAATGGGTGCGAAGTCGCGAGGGTGGCCGTTCGGCGGATCGGGCCTCCGGTCATATCGGCGTTTGTTCGGGCCTGCGTGCTTCGCCTTGGAACCACAGGGTCATGCCTGTTTTCGGGTCCCAGGTGTAGTGCAACCAGGCAGCTGGTATCACGCGGTCCATTCCACCACGGAGGTCGTCGTACAGGAATACACTGTCGCAGGCGAATTCGAAGCGCAACCCGCCGCCGTCCGGAATGCAGCGTGAGACGGGACCTATGTTCCGGCGTTTGAGGACGGTGGAATCCCCATCGGTGGTGCGTTCCGGTAAGGCCGCATCGATGAAGCCCAGATCGGTGAATCCGGTGGAGTCCATGACCATCACCTTCTGCCCCCAACTCTCTCGTTCTCCGAAGTTCGCAAGCACGATGTGTGCACTGCTGTCCCTGGGATCATGGAAGAACGTGGGTAACATGGTCCAACTATCATAGGCCGGTGAGGAATGCGCGTGCACCAGCGCACTGCTGTCTGCTCCAGGGCTGTAGAGATACAGGCGCAGCCCATCGAAATTCTCGTCCATATGGGAAGCGACCATCACATATTTCTTGCCGGTAAGCCGGAAGGTTACCTGCACCAAAAGGGTGTCATGGCGCACGTTGTCATCCACGATGGGGTAGGGTATGGCCTGCCCGGGCCCTGGCGCAGTGGCTTCCGGTGGGTCGGGCTCCGGCGCAGGACCCGTGCAGGCCCCCAACAGTGCGAGGGCGGACCAGAAGAGCCAACGGTAGTGCATCATCCGTGTGTTCATGGGGCTTGTGAAATGGACCCCGAGCCACTGATCTCCTGATCGAGCGAGCCCGGTACCCCGTGATAGGTGATGTCGCCGCTGCCCATGGTGCGCGCGACCAACGTTCCCGTACAGTTCACCGATATGTTGCCGCTTCCCATGGTGGTCACCCGGGCATTACCGGACACCAGGTCCTTGCCAACGATATCCCCACTTCCTTGCACCGTGGCTTCCAGATCGGTACAGCTTCCGGCAAGAGCGATGTCCCCGGACCCTTGCACGATCGCCTTGATGGAGCCGGCTTCCGCGGCCAGGTCCATGTCACCGCTGCCTTGCAGAGTAAGCTCCAGTGTGCCGGAACCACTTCGGGTACGCCCTTCAACGGTACCCGATCCTTGAAGGTCCACCGCTTTCAGTTCCGGTGCGGTAATGCGCACCACAAAGGGCACTTTGCTGTTGAAGCATTCCTCGGTACGGATGGTCCACCGGCCTTCGTTCACATCGGTTTTCAGGAGCGATATCAGGTCACCGGGCGCCTCCACTTCCACACGTTGTTCCGGTCCGAGTTCCAAACGAACATCAAAATTGCCCTGCACGGCAATGCTCGTGAAGGAAGGCACTTCGATATCCTGGCGTACCACGCTGCTTTTGCCCGTCGTGCACAAATTGGTCCCGCAGGCGGTCAGTAGGACGACGAACAGGACTATATGGAAGGTTTTTGCGAGCTGGTCCATGCCAATTGTTGTTTCATGCTCCGGCGAGCACCGTGGTGAAGATATTCAGCTGGCCGGGTCGACGTGGAACATTTTGATCCGCTTGGCGTAGAAAAACGCTGATAGGTCGACGCATAGCATCGATCCGTAGGTAAACAACCGCTAATCCACAGGCCTTGATAGCCTCCTCGGGGTACAATGACCCCAGCCATTGGTCGACCGCATTGACTGCGGGTCTGAGCACCGAGTCCGGTGTGAAGGTCGTGTTCGACCATCGCGGACCCGTGGACCATTCCGTGGTGGAGCAGGCGATCGCGATCACCGAAGCGTCGAGCTTGGCGGCCGGCGACCCCGGCACCTTGCGCAAACGATTGGTGAACGTGCTCGTGGAAGCCATGGAGAACGTGCATCACCATGTGGACCTGCTGCACCGTTCCAGCACCTTCGTCCTGCTGCTTCGAACCAACGCAGGCTACCGATTGGTCCTGGGGAATACCCTTCCGGTAACCACCGCGGCCTTGCTCTTGCACCGGGTGGAAATGCTCAATGAAATGGACCCGGAAGGATTGAAGGCCCACTACCTGGCCTTGTTGGCCAATGCAGGCCGCACCGAACGCGGTGGTGCCGGGCTCGGCCTGGTCACCATGGCTCGGCGGTGCAACCGGCCCTTGCTGGCCCGCACCTATCCCATTGACCGGGAGACCGCCTTTTTCTGCCTGGAGTTGAACGTCATGCTCGACTGATGCACCGAGCGGTGGTCGTCAGCCATTGGCGTAGTTGCTCAAGTACCTGAACCCAGCGGTCAATTCCCCGGCTCGTGCAATGGTGGCACGGTCGATCATGCCCGGGTCGTGCGCATCGAGCAGGTTCGGCAGCACCCGTGCGATCAAGTCGTTCCCGAAGGCTTCGGAGGCATCGCGTGGAAGTTCACAAGGCAGGTTGTCGACGGCCATTACGGTAATGCTGTCCGTTGTTCCGGTAGCCACTTCTTCACCCGTCCGCGGGTCGTATCCATAGAAGGGTTCCGCAATGGTGCTGGCCCGAAGTGTACTGTCGATGGGGCCATTGATGTCGCAACTGATGTCCGCCACCACTTGCAGCGTGCAGCGTGCATCGTTGAGGATGTCACGGGTCAGGATCTTGGGGCCGCGTGGGTCGTAGAAGTGACAGGCCAGATAGAGTTGTGCCCGCTGCGCGAACCGATCGAAGCGTGCGCAGTGACCTCCCGGGTCCTTGTGGAACGCGACCTTGTCGAAGGGGTTGCCATCCGTCCGTTCGTACAGGTCTCCTGAACCCAGGACCGTGTACACCGGTCCATCGGCATCGTCCGTCAGGAATTCGGACGGGCCGATGCGCTGCATACCCGCACGTTCCAACAGGCCCATGGCTCCCTTTCCCACCCGGCCTCCGCCGGTGAGTACGATGCGCAGGTCCTTGGGAAGGTGGAAGGCATGCAGGTGTTTCTCCAACTCCTCCAGATCATGGCATTCGTGGGCAGGCTTCAGGTGGTTGCCCCCGTGCAGCAATTGCCACGCCCGGAATGCATTATAGGCCCCTACGACGCCGGCCCAGTAACCGAAGGCGAGCACCCGCTCACCATGTTCGTTGGTCAGGAGCTCGTGGTCCATGAGCGTAATGCCCTTGTCCAGTGCGGCACGCAGCAGCTTTTTGTTGTGCGGCTGCTCCTTGATGGTGTGGCTGAAGAACAGGTAGCTCTTCCCCGGGATCAGCAATTCCAAGGGAACCTCCTTGATGCCGATGATGAGGTCCCGATCATCGAGGTCGTCCACCAGCCGGATACCGGCATCGGCGTATTCCGCATCGGTAAACGCCCTTACCGGACTGCGCTGCACCACCAGGTCCAAGCCGGGATGCTGTTCGAGCACCGCACGACATTGCAACGGGGTCAATGGAACACGCCGGTCCTCCGGTTTCTTGCTTTCGCGAATGATGCCAAGCTTGCTGTAGGGAACTGCCATTTTGTGAGGGCTCAAACTTAATCCTTCGATATCGGCCGATCGGCACACGATCTGGCGCAGGCTGGGAGCCGTACTTTTGCGATACGTTCTTTTCCCGGGGCCGACTTGGATTTGACATCGGCTTTGTAATGTGAGTAAGCATGCCGGGTGTGTGGTGCGACCCGTATCCCAGTGCCACAACGCCATAACTGGCGAAGTAGACTACGCTCTCGCAGCTTAATAGCCCAAGGCTATTCGGCTTAATCCACGCGAATAACAGTAGCGTGGACGAGTACCCCTCGGGGAGGCCCGTCGACCTCCTTCCCGAACCAGGGGTGTCATCCTGGAAGACTGGCTTGCGCGGTGGTCCGTAGCGCAGGTAAGACACAGGACCTAAGTCCTTGCTGGGGTGCCCTTCCCCAGGTGAGGAACGAAAACCAATGAAGTGGCTACGCATGTAGAAAGCTCATGTTGCGGTCGTTTGGACGAGGGTTCGAACCCCTCCGGCTCCACAGGAAACGGAACCCCGTTGCGAAAGCAGCGGGGTTTTTCGTTTCGAAGAACAGGGGCGAAGTTCATCCTGGTGCATGCCAGGGAGCACCTGCGGCTCAACAGCAGGCATTGGATGGCCGCTCCGTAAAGGGCGGCCGTTCCGACCTAGAACCCGATGCCGACGCCGCCCGTGATCCAAGGCTGTCCGCCATAGGGACTGCGCTCGTCCAGGATCACATCCCACAGGATCTGGAAGGTGATGAAAGCGCCACCGCCGACAGGTTGGGCAACTCCACCGCCGACCAACAGGAAGGGTACCCATTCCCGGGTCACGATATCACTGAAGGGGTTGTAGAGCTCGTAGTTCTGGGCATTGTATTCGGCATGCAGGTAGGCCTGTGGAATGATGCGGTAGCGCGTGAACAGCGAGCCGCCATAGT
>JBIIYD010000057.1:0-12967 GCA_044347005.1 Flavobacteriales bacterium
TAGCGCGAATCGCTGAAGTAGTAATAGTTGGCCCCGATACCTGCCGACCACTTGCCTTGCTGGTCGATCTTGTACCCCACCACGGGGGCGACACCAAGGTTCGTCACGGTTCCGAACATAAGGACAACGCCCCCCCCGAACCAAAGCCGGTCCTTCAGCGGGCGCGGGTCCTTCTTGGGTGTTGCCGGCTTGGGTGGTGGTGCTGGCATGGCATAGTCCTGGGCCGTGATGGCATCGGGGGCCAGCATCGCGATCGCCAACGCAAGGAGGATGGAACGCATGGATGCGAAGATAAAGGGTCGCGGTCAGTGCTTTGCGTAAGCACCGAAGTGCCGCTCGAAGGCCGCCGCCAACAGGCCCCCACGGGCGGCCATCCACAGGAGGAATGCGGACCAGATGGCGTGCAACTGCCAACCGAAGTGATCGGTGGCCAGGATCACGGGTACGAACATGCCGAGGGTCGTGATGAGCAACACGTTCCGCAGGATCCTGCCATTGCCCATGCCTTTGTAGATGCCGTCGAAGGCGAAGGCGACCGCGTTGATGGGCTGAGTGATCAAGACCATCCAGAAAACCCCATGCAACAGTTCGAGCACCGTGGCATCTTGAGTGAACAGGGTACCGATGACGTTGTATCCGGCCAGGTATATCACGGCCAGCAACGCACCGATCGTGACGCTCATTCGAACCACCTGCCAGCTCACCCGGTACAACTCACGCCAATTCTGTTCCCCGTTGAATCGACCGACAAGCACGCTTCCGGCCGCCGCGTAGCCATCGATGAAGAAGGCGCTGAAGAGCCAGATCTGCATGGCGATGCTGTGCGCTGCGATATGCGCTTCCCCATATCCTGTGGCGAAACGGTTACCCAGGTAGTAGCAGATGTTGAGCGCGAGCGTCCGGGCAAAGAGGTTGCCGCTCAACAACCACAGACCCTTGAGTTCGGGATGACGCCAGCTGCGGGGTATCAAGCTGAACGGCGTTCGGCGTTGCAGGATGATCACTGCGGCCATGAACATGGCGCCCTGGGCGACGAGGCTGCTCCATGCACTACCGGCGATCCCCATGCCCTGCACGGGGCCCCACCCGAAGATCAGGACGGGGTTCAACGCCAGGTTGACCAGAGCGCCCAGAATGCTGATCCACATGCTCCAGCTCAGGTTCTGGATGCCCCGGAAGGCGCCGGTGATGGCGAAGGTGGCCAGTACGATGGGGTGGCCGATGCTGCGGATGCGGTAGTATTCCACGGCCTTGGTGAGCACCTCGCCTTCGGCATTGTACATTCGGAAGATCGGCTCGGCAAAGGCGCTGGTGAGCGCGAAGAAGCCGATGCCCAACAACACGTTCATCCAGATCGCGATGGGGACAAGGTCCTTCACTTCGTCCAGGCGCTGGGCACCATAGTAGCGCGCCACCACGGCCAACACGGCACTGCGTGTTTGTGCCAGCACCCACACCACGAGCAGGAAGAAGCTGCTGGCGATACCGACCGCGGCCAGGTCCGCCGTGCCCAGGCGGCCCACGAAAGCGGTGTCCACCAAAGCGATCACCGGTTCGGCTATGCCCGCAATGATGGCGGGTACCGCAAGCCGGTCCAGGTCGCGACGTGAAAATGCTGGACGTGGCATGCTGCTTTGAAAAGAGGCGCTTCCAAGCGCCCCTTCCTATTCTGGATAACCGCTAAACCCCCTTACGCCATCCCACGCTCCAATTCCTCCCGCAGGGCTGCCATGAACGCTTCGGTGCTGAGGTAATGCTCGCTCGTGACCGCATCGCCGTGGATGCAAACTGCGAGGTCCTTGGTCATTTTGCCGGCTTCGACGGTGCTTATGCACACCTGCTCCAACTTGGTGCAGAAGTCGATCAGCGCCTGGTTGCCATCGAGCTTGCCACGGAAAGCCAGTCCCCGTGTCCATGCGAAGATGCTGGCGATGGGGTTGGTGCTGGTGGGCTTGCCCTGTTGGTGCATGCGGTAGTGGCGCGTTACCGTGCCGTGGGCCGCCTCGGCCTCCATGGTCTTGCCATCGGGGGTGATCAGCACGCTGGTCATCAGGCCCAATGACCCGAAGCCCTGTGCCACGGTATCGCTCTGCACATCGCCGTCGTAGTTCTTGCAGGCCCATACGTAGCCGCCGCTCCACTTCATGGCGCTGGCCACCATGTCGTCGATCAAACGGTGCTCGTAGGTAATGCCGGCCTCCTGGAACTTCGCCTTGTAGTGCTGTTGGTAGGTCTCTTCGAAGATGTCCTTGAAGCGGCCGTCGTACTTCTTCAGGATGGTGTTCTTGGTGCTGAGGTACAGCGGCCATTTCTTCTGCAAGGCCAGGTTGAAGCAGCTGTGTGCGAAGCCAACGATGCTCTCGTCCGTGTTGTACATGCTGAGGGCCACGCCATCTCCATCGAAGTCGTACACGTTCCAGGTCTGCACCTCGCCGCCATCCTCCGGTGTGAAGGTCATGGTGAGCTTGCCCTTGCCCTTGATCACGGCATCGGTAGCGCGGTACTGGTCGCCGAAAGCGTGACGGCCGATCACAATGGGTTGCGTCCAACCAGGCACCAAGCGCGGGATGTTGCTGATGACGATCGGCTCACGGAAGACCGTGCCGCCCAGGATGTTGCGGATGGTGCCGTTGGGGCTCTTCCACATCTGCTTCAATCCGAATTCCTCCACGCGGGCTTCGTCCGGCGTGATGGTGGCGCACTTGATGCCCACGTGGTGCTTCTTGATCGCGTTGGAGGCGTCCACCGTCACCTGGTCGTTGGTGGCATCGCGGTGCTCCATGCCCAGGTCGTAGTATTCGATCGGCACATCCACATAAGGAAGGATCAGCTGGTCCTTGATCCATTTCCAGATGATGCGCGTCATCTCATCACCATCGAGCTCCACTACGGGATTCGTCACCTTGATCTTTGCCATTGCTTTCACACTGCTGATTGGTCCTTCGTCATCCTCGTTCATATACCATGGCATGATGCCGAGGATGGTCGGCAAATGTAGCGTTCCCGAAAAAGTGCATGTTCACGCAGCGCACAAGGCTTGGTCGGTACCGGCCACAAGCCAAGGGTTCGGGCACGTGGTGTGGTCTTCCTCTGATCGGGGGGCTAGGCCCTTCATTGACCGAGGTCCAGGTCCAAGACCGTCCGAAGCGTGTTCAAGGCCGGGTTCTTTTCGGCCATCAGCCTGAAGCGATCGAGCGGCGTGTAACGTGGCCTGACCTGTGTTTCTTCCTTCAACACTTCCAGTTCCAAACCCATGTCACCCAATTCGCGCCGCAAGAAGCCCAACAGTTCCGGTCTTTCCGTCCGCAGGACCTTCTCCTGAACTTCGTTCACGATGGCGAAACTGATCCTTCCCGGTCCCACCACTTGCGGCTGGCGGTACACCAAGGTGGCGTACAGGCTGTTGCGGCCCTTGTTGCGCTGCTCCTCGGCAAAGTCCCGCCAAAGCTTGTTGAGCAGCACCTCGTTCACCGTCTTGGTCGATGCCGGCATGCTGCCTTCCTGGTCGGTCGGCGCTTCCTGATGTGCAGTTGCGGAACGTTCCACAGGGGCTGCGATCCCCGCTGCCTTGATGCTCACTTGACCTTCCAATTTCCGCTTGGGCACGTAAGCATCGGCCCTTACTGCGGCAGCCGGCGACGTCGCTTCTGCTAAAGGGATCGATGTTCCCTTGGGCTCCGACCCCGGACCAGTGCCGGGCACTTCGCGCTCCATGCGCGGTTCAGCCTGTCGTGGAACACCCGCCGCGACCGGCTTCACGGTCACGTCAGGACTTTTTTTTTCCACGCTTCCCCCTTCGTCGGGCGAGGCCGCTCGACACAGCTGGATCAAGGTGAGCTCCACCAACAACCGCGGTTCCTTGCTCTGCTTGTATTGGGCATCGCATTGTGCCAGACGGTCCAGGCCTTTCACCAAGAGGTCGCGGTTCGCAACGGCAGCCTGCTCGCCGTAGCGTCGAGTAAGGTCTTCGCTCACTTCCAATAAGGGAAGGGTTCGTGGGTCCTGGCTTACGAGCAGGTCCCTGAAGTGGCGTGCAAGTCCGGTAACGAAAAGATGGCCGTCGAAGCCCTGCTGCAAGATGCTGTTGTATTCCACCAAGGCGGCCGGGATGTCACCGCGGACCACACTTTCCGTGATCCGGAAATAATGCTCGTGGTCCAGCACGTTCAGGTTCTGGACCACATCCTGGTAGGTGAGGCGTTCGCCGGTGAAGCTCACCAGCTGGTCGAAGATGCTGAGCGCATCGCGCAGCCCTCCATCCGCTTTCTGGGCGATGGTATGCAGGGCTTGTGGTTCGGCCTGGATGCCCTCCTTGATGGCGATCTCCCCCAGGTGCCTGGCGATGTCCGCCACCATGATCCGCCGGAAGTCGAAGACCTGGCAACGGCTGAGGATGGTGGGCAGGATCTTGTGTTTCTCGGTGGTGGCCAGGATGAAGATGGCGTAGCTGGGTGGTTCTTCGAGCGTCTTCAGGAACGCGTTGAAGGCTGCGGAGCTGAGCATGTGTACCTCATCGATGATGTACACCTTCTTGGTGCCCACCTGCGGGGCGATGGAGACCTGGAGGATCAGGTTCCGGATGTCGTCCACACTGTTGTTGCTCGCCGCGTCGAGCTCGAATATGTTGAGGCTATGCCCCTCGTCGAAGGTCCGGCAGGGCGCACACTGGCCGCAGGCCACGAGGTCCTCACCGAGGTTCTCGCAGTTGATGGTACGGGCCAGGATACGCGCACAGGTGGTCTTGCCCACCCCCCGTGGGCCGGTGAACAGGAACGCCGATGCCAAATGCCCGGTGCGGATGGCATTCTTCAGGGTGCCGGTCACAGCCTCCTGTCCCACCACCGTATCAAATGTGGCGGGGCGGTATTTTCGGGCGCTTACTACGAATTGTTCCATCCGGTGGCGAAGATAACGGCCAGTGCCACGCTGCCTCTGAGTGGATATCAACACCTGTGGAAAGGGCTCAGCTGCTGGCTGTTGGCTACTGGCTGCTTGCTACTGGCCCCATAGTGCCGAGCTTGAGGAGCCATCGCCATTCTTGGAGATCGGCTCAAGCGTATGGCCGTGCACGACCCAGCCAGAAGCCAGCGGCCAGTAGCCAGCAGCGTTTTCCCCGCCATTCGCCGGAAGAGGGCCTATCCATCCATTCCGCTGGCATTCAAGCGCTTGGTTTTCCGGCGGATATTCCTACATTTGCCGCCCATTTCAACCGAAAGGCACATGACCAACCGGTACGAGACCGTCTTCATTCTTACTCCCGTTTTGTCGGACGACCAGACAAAGGAGGCGGTTAAAAAATTCAAAGACCTGCTCAAAGCAGGCAATGGCAAGGTCCGCCATGAAGAGAGCTGGGGGATGCGCAAGCTCGCGTATCCCATCCAGAAGAAGTCCACGGGCTTCTACCACCTGATCGAGTTCGAAAGCGAGCCTGCGCTCGTGGCCAAGCTCGAGACCGAGTATCGCCGCGATGAGCGTGTGATCCGCTTCCTCACCGTTGCCATGGACAAGCACCATGTGTCCTTCGCCGAAAAGCGCAGGAGCAAAGCAGTGAAGAAGGACAATGTTGAACCCTCCAACGCGTAAGCCATGGCAGACAACAGTGAGATCCGCTATCTGACCCCGATCGCGATCGAGACCAAGAAGGACAAGTACTGCCGCTTCAAGAAGCTCGGCATTACGTACATCGACTACAAGGACTCCGACTTCCTGCTCCGTTTCGTGAACGAGCAGGGCAAGATCCTGCCCCGTCGCCTTACGGGCACCAGCCTGAAGTACCAGCGTAAAGTGAGCCAAGCCGTGAAGCGTTGCCGTCACCTGGCGCTGATGCCGTACGTGGCCGACATGCTCAAGTGAAACATCCAAAAGCGACACAGCCATGGAAGTCATTCTGAAAAAGGACGTGGAGCACTTGGGCTACGCCAACGACGTAGTGAAGGTGAAGGACGGCTACGCCCGTAATTTCCTGCTGCCTCGCGGCCTGGCCGAAGTGGCCACCGAGAGCAGCCGCAAGCAACTGGCCGAAACGCTGAAGCAGCGTGCCCACAAGCTGGCCAAAGTGAAGGACGAAGCCGAGAAGGCCGCCGAAGGACTCATCGGTAAGACCCTGAAGATCGGGGCCAAGGTGGGAGAGAGCGGCAAGATCTTCGGTTCCGTCAATACCATCATGCTCGCCGATGCCATCAAGGCGCTCGGCTTCGAGGTGGAACGCAAGAACATCAAGATCAAGGGCGATACCGTGAAGAGCGTCGGCAAGTACGAGGCCGAAGTGGTATTCCACCGCGATGTGGTCCGCACCATTCCTTTCGAGGTGGTGGAGGAGTGATCGTGATCGATACGAATTCGAAAGGGCGGGCTCAGGTCCGCCCTTTCGTTTTTACCCCGGACATGACGTTCATCAACATCGGGGCATCGGTACTCGCCCTATATTTGTGACCCTGATGAGGCACGTTATCGCTCCGGTGGTCGGTCTGCTTTTTGCGGTCATGCTGTTGGCGCCATCCATCGTGCTTTTGCAGTTCCAAGTGGATCGCGCCCGCATCGAGCGGGAGTTGTGCGTGCAGCGTGACTTGATCGAGGGCATGCGCACGTGCCATGGCGAGTGCCAGTTGAGCAAGCGGTTCAAGGCGTTGGAGGCGGAAGCCGAAGCCGGTTTCCCGGCCGAGCGGGTCCAGGTCCGGTACGAGCCGGTCGTGGATCTCCAGTCACCGACCACAACGATCCTGATGCCGGTCATCGATCGGATAATGCCCGATCCCGAGTTCCTCCTTTCCGAAGGTTTCGGCAAGCGTGTGGAACATGTCCCACGAGGTTAAGGTGCGCTTTCAGGTCCACCTGCACAGGCCGTAAAGGCCAGGTGTGGAAGGTGGCCTTGTGTGAACCTTTCAACCCCGAACATGAGGATCCTATCGGTTGCATGGCTATTGCTCCTGCTGCCCAATCTTGCTCAAGCCTGTGATGTCTGCGGTATTTTCCTGGGCATACAGCCGCACGACCGCACGAGTTCTGTTTCGTTGCTGTACCGCTACCGGCAGCTCGAAGGCGACCTGCTTTCGACCACGTCGAAAATGGCGGCTCCCAAACACGGCGGACACGGTGTGGCGGGCGTACCCCTGACCGGGAACGACCATTACCAGGAGCTCTACCAAGTCGTGGAATTGCGTGCCGACATATGGCTCAGCGACCGCATTGCGGTGCTCGCCTCCGTTCCAGCGGTGAACAACTACCGGGCGGTGAACGGTTACATCAGCAGCGACATCTATGGTATGGGCGATCCGCTCGTCATTGGGCGCTACCTGGTGGCGAACACCAAGTGCCTGACCGAAGAGGAGCGCATCGTGCACCGGTTGATGTTGGGCTCGGGTGTTAAACTGCCCTTGGGCCGCACCGATGTTCGGTACCAGGACGCCTTGGTGGCCGTTGACCAACAGCCCGGAACCGGGTCTTGGGACCTGTTGGCGACCATGGAGTACATGGTGCGACACGGTCGCAACGGTGCTGCGCTGAACATGGTGGGCCGGTACAATGGTTCCAACGCCGATGATTACCAGCTCGGCCACGGCCTCAGCACCACCGCCGAGGTGTTCCGCCGCTGGGACTTCGGCGAACACGTGAAATTCATGCCTTCCCTTGGGCTGTACCACGAACTGTCCGGTAAGGATGCCGAGAACGATGTTGTCGTTCAAGGCACCGGTAGTTCGACGCTTTTCACCCACGTGGGATCCCGCGTGTGGTGGCGCTCCTGGATGTTGTCGGCCACCTTCCAATACGCTGTGGCGTACGAGACCGGTGACCTGATGGTGCCCAACAAGATGCGCTTTGTTACCGGGATCACCTACAACCTCATCAAGAACTGAACAAACACCTCGATCACATGAACACGAGAACGCTTGCCACTTTGGCCCTGGTCACCATGACGCTCGCTGCCTGTAAGAAGGACGACCCTGCACCACCATCCACTCCCCCCACGCCCACTACCGGGACGGTGCGCTTGTCCTTGGAATTCGTGAACGGCATGACGCCCTTCGACATCAATGCCGCCTACACCGATGGAGCGGGCAACAACATCCGGTTCACCACCCTCAAGTTCTACATGTCCGGTGTGGTGTTGAAAGACGACAATGATGTGACCGTTGCTTCGTACCCATCGACCTACATGTTGGCCGATGCCGCACAAAGCGACATGAACACTTTTACACTCGGCACGATGGCCGCAGGTCACATCCATGAAATGCACTTCGTGCTCGGATTGGACGAAACGACCAACCGCGCCGATCCCACCCAGGCGGAATACCCGCTGAACATCCCGGGCATGCACTGGAGTTGGAACCCCACCGCAGGGTACAAATTCCTGAACATGGAGGGCTATGTGGACACCAATAACAACGGGACCTTCGAAGACGGTGTGGACGTATCCTTCCAATACCATTGTGCCCAGAATGTGAGCCAGGCGGCTTCATCCCCGGTGCTGCGCGAAAGCCATATCATGGCGCATGGCGATGTGGTGGCAGGACAGACCGTGACCTTGGAGGCCATGGTGGACATCGCCGACCTGTTGACAACGGTCGATCTGGCCGCCACTCCGGTAGCCATGGGCAACGGGGCCGGCAACCAGCTGCTGATGAACAACCTGGTGACCGCGATCCACACTCACTGACGAATAAGGACAAGGTGATACCGATCGCACGGGGCCGGCAAGGTCCTGGCCCTGTGCGATCGGTCACTTGCCTCGACCGATGGATTTTCAGCACACAGGAATGATCCCTTTCCTACCATCAGGCTCCGGCCGAGGATCCAAGGGTCTTTCGTTCACCGCGTTGCTTGGCATCGTATTGTTCAGCGGTTGCCTCAAGGACGGGGTCTTGCCTCCACGCATTCCTGAAGAAGGTCCCGTCCGGCTTTCGCTGGAAGTGAGGAACGGCTCCATACCCTTCGTGCTGGGAACCCAGACACAGGATGGTGCCGGGAACACCATCTACATTACGGCATTCGCTTGCTACCTGAGCCAAGTGGCTTTCCACGATGATTCGGACGTCGTGGTGGCGGACTATCCCGCATCGATGATCCTGCTCGATGGCTCGATCCCCAAAATGGACCATGCCTTGGGCAACATGAGCAACGGGCACGTCCACGACATCTGGTTCACTGCCGGTACCGGCTTGCAGCCGGATGCCGTGGACGATTGCACGGCCCCCGATGCCCAATCCATGCGCGATCCGCAAGGGAACAGCATACACCTGCTCATGAAAGGATTCGTGGACCGGAACGGGAATGGCATGTTCGACTCCGGTGCCGATGTGCCGTTCGAGGTTCGTCCATCCGGCCCCAATGCGCTACGCAGGCGTCATTTCCATTTGCATGCTGACATGGTCGAGGGCAAACCGTTGAGCCTTGGTGTCAAGGTCGATGTTCGCCTGATCCTCTTGGGAGTGGACCTGCTGGCAGAACCGGTGGTGACCGGCGACCACCCCACGGCCATGGCCGTCATGAACAACTTCGCGACGGCCGTCTCGGCACGGTAGGGCCCTGTCCTTAGGCTGATCTCCGAGGGGCTGGCCCGATGGCGGATGCGATCGGGCCAGTTGCGTAGAAGCTGCTGCGAATATTCGCTGACAATTTTCCGGACCTTACCTTTGCGGCCGCTTAAAGCAGCCCACCATGAGCAAGATCTTCGACCTGGACATGATCAAAGCGGTCTATGACCGCTATCCCGCACGTGTAGCCGCAGCCCGCAATGTGCTCGGGCGGCCGCTCACCCTCACGGAGAAGATCCTGTACACCCACCTTTGGGACGGTGAGGCGAGGAACGCGTTCAAGCGAGGCAGTGATTACGTGGATTTTGCTCCGGACCGGGTGGCCATGCAGGATGCAACGGCCCAAATGGCCCTCTTGCAATTCAGCACCACCGGCCGCAAGACCGTGGCCGTGCCGAGTACCGTACACTGCGACCACCTCATCCAGGCCCGCGTGGGTGCCAAGGCCGATCTGCAGGAAGCATTGCTCAAGAGCAACGAGGTCTTCAACTTCCTGGAGAGCATAAGCAACAAGTACGGCATCGGCTTTTGGAAGCCCGGTGCGGGCATCATCCACCAGGTGGTCCTCGAGCAGTACGCGTTCCCCGGTGGCATGATGATCGGTACCGACAGCCACACCGTGAATGCCGGTGGCCTGGGCATGATCGCCATCGGTGTGGGAGGAGCCGATGCCTGCGACGTGATGAGCGGATTGGCTTGGGAACTGAAGTGGCCCAAACTGATCGGCGTGAAGCTCACCGGAAAGCTCAGCGGCTGGGCGAGCCCCAAGGATGTGATCCTGAAGGTGGCCGGTATACTCACCGTGAAAGGCGGCACCGGTGCCATCGTGGAATATTTCGGCCCCGGGGCGGAGAGCATGAGTTGCACGGGCAAAGGCACCATCGCCAACATGGGCGCCGAGATCGGGGCCACCACCAGTACCTTCAGCTACGATGATTCCATGTCGCGCTACCTGAAGGGTACGGGTCGCGCCGAGGTGGCACGGATGGCCGATGAGATCAAGGAGCACCTGCAAGGCGATCCTGAAGTGTACGCGGACCCGGCCAAGTATTTCGACCAGGTGATCGAGCTCGATCTGGACACCTTGGAGCCGCACGTCAACGGTCCGTTCACGCCCGACCTGGCTTGGCCCATCAGCAAGTTCGCCGCAGCGGTGAAGGAGAACAACTGGCCCGCCAAGCTTGAAGTGGGGTTGATCGGAAGTTGTACCAACAGCAGTTACGAAGATCTTACACGCAGTGCCAGCCTTGCCCAACAGGCCATCGACAAGGATCTGAAAGCGAAGAGCGAATTCACCATTACACCGGGCAGCGAAGTGGTGCGCTTCACGGCCGAGCGCGACGGTCTCCTGAAGACCTTCGACGCCATGGGCGGCGTGGTCCTGGCCAATGCTTGCGGCCCCTGCATAGGCCAGTGGGCGCGCCACACGGACGACCCCAACCGGAAGAACTCCATCATCACCAGCTTCAACCGCAACTTCGCCAAGCGCAACGACGGCAACCCCAATACGCATGCGTTCGTGGCCAGCCCGGAGATCGTGACCGCACTTGCCATTGCAGGCGACCTCACCTTCAATCCGCTTACGGATGAACTGGTGAACGAGAAAGGTGTGAAGGTGAAACTCGACGAACCCAAGGGCATCGAACTGCCCCCGAAAGGATTCGACGTGGAGGATGCCGGCTACAAGGCTCCCGCTGAGGATGGCAGCAAGGTGAGCGTGATCGTCAAGCCCGACAGCGAGCGCCTGCAGTTGTTGGAACCCTTCGCAGCCTGGAATGGCAAGAACATCCTGGATGCCGTTCTATTGATCAAGGCAAAAGGCAAGTGCACCACGGACCACATCAGCATGGCCGGCCCTTGGTTGCGCTACCGCGGGCACTTGGACAACATCAGCAACAACACCCTTATCGGTGCCATCAATGCGTTCAACGGCGAGCCCGACAAGGTGAAGAACCAACTGACCGGTGAATACGGTCCGGTGCCAGCCACCCAACGTGCCTATAAGGCATCGGGTGTGGCGAGCTTGGTGGTGGGCGATCACAACTACGGCGAAGGTTCTTCCCGCGAACATGCGGCCATGCAGCCCCGCCACCTCGGGGTGCGCGCAGTGCTCGTCAAGAGCTTCGCACGGATCCACGAGACCAACCTCAAGAAGCAGGGCATGTTGGCCCTCACCTTCGCCAACGAAGGTGACTACGAAAAGATCCAGGAGGACGACCGGATCGACTTCACGGACCTTACGGCCTTTGCTCCGGGGCGCCCACTGACCTTGGTGTTCAAGCACAAGGACGGCAGCAACGATGCCATTGCCTGCAACCACACCTACAATGCCCAGCAGGTGGAGTGGTTCAAGGCCGGAAGCGCGCTGAACATCATTCGTGCACAGCAGGCGTGATGCGCCGGTTGCCGCACCGGACCTGTTCCCGGGAACGATCGGCACGGCCTTGGCATGGGGCGGAGCTCCAAGCCTCGGGTCGAACGGCCATGGCTTTCAAGGATCCCACTAACTTGGTCGCGCATCCCGGTAACGATCGCTCCTAAAATGCAACCCATGACACATCGTATCCTCATCGCTGCTTTCTCCTTCATCCCTTTCATGGCATTCGCCCAGGACGAGGAGAAGAAGGACGACAATAACCTGATACCGAACGGCAGCTTCGAAGAGGTGGAGGGCAAGCTGAAGCGCTTGGGAAGCATCGAAATGGCCAAGGGCTGGAAGAGTCCATCGGCCGTGAACGCCGATCTCTTCAGCGAGACGATCCCCGGCACCCCGATCACGGCACCCCGTAACCAATTCGGCGACCAAAGCGCGCTTACCGGTATCAATTATGCCGGTTTACGCTGGTGGAGCTATGGTGGCAAGGAGCCTAGGACCTACCTGCAGGCCAAGTTCAAGACCCCGCTCAAAAAAGGACAGCGCTACTGCGTGAAGTACTATGTCAGCCTGGCCGATCTCAGCAAGTACGCCACCGCCGAGTTGGGCGCCTTCGTGAGCAAGATGCTGGTGGCCAAGAAGGAAGAGGGAAACCTTACCTACAATGCCCAGGTCCCGAACCTGCGCACCAAGATCTACGATGACCTGTACACCTGGCAAGGCGTCTGTGGTGTGTATGAAGCACTGGGCGATGAGCAGTATCTGATCATCGGCAATTTCGCCGCGAACGAAAAGACGGACAATGCCAAGGTGAAACGGCCCAAAGGCGAGAGCAGGCCACAACTTATGAGCGCATACTACTACATCGATGACGTGAGCGTTACGCCCATCAAGAACGCCGGTGAATGCACATGCGAACAGCTGGACAAGGCCGAGAGCGAACACATCTTCAGCCGTCGTGGTGCCATCAACCCGAACCTGAAGCCTGCCGAGAAGGCCGACCTGACGGTGTTCTACTTCAAGCGCTTCCAGAGTGGCTTGGACGGTTCCATGGATTCTTGGG
>JBIIYD010000160.1:0-7262 GCA_044347005.1 Flavobacteriales bacterium
TGGAAGGCATCGTCCAGCACCACGGCTTGCAAGTCGGGCACCTGTTCCTGCATGTGGGCCAGCGCCGCGCGTCGGTCGGCGCCGACGAACACATGTACGGCCGGGAACTTCCGCTTCACTTGCAGCGGCTCGTCGCCCACCACGGCGGCATCGTCGTTCGCATGCACCTCGCGGATATCGGTGCCTTGGCGGCCATAACCCCGGCTCAGCGTGGCCAGTGGCGCGATGCCCTCCAAGGTCCGCAGCACCAGCTCCACATGCGGCGTCTTCCCCGTCCCACCCAGCGCCAGATTACCCACCCCGATGCTGGGCACCCCAGGCCGCTCGCTCCGCAGCAGGCCCCGGTCGTAGAGCGTATGCCGCAATAACAGCACCGCGCCATAAAGCCAGGCGAAGGGGGCGAGGAGGAAACGAAGCATCGAGGTGGGCACTTGCTGCTGCGAAGGTGCGAAGCAATGGGAGTGCTTGGAACTAGCTTTCCATATGCTTTTGCAAGACGCATCCAAAGCGGAAGAACGGAGCCTATGTGTGCTTGGGCCCATGTGATCGAGCACGACTGCGAGAGCCTTGTTCGCTTGGCTACCCATACGAAGGGATGCTGCCATTACCCCAGGCATTGCGTTGCTATCGAATCAGGCTTGGGAATACATACATTGGCCTGTGTTTCAAGAACAGTTCAGCGGTTCCGGTTCGATGGGTAATTGCGCAGGGCCGCAGGGTCCCTTTCAGGAGACCTGCGGAGGTTTAGGGTAAGTCATATAGCTCTCCAAAATTTAATCCGACCACGGACAAGAGAAACCAACGTACGAGCTTCCGCCTTACTACCAATCCTGCTGCTCCGTGAAGTTGAATTCGCTTACTACAATCAGAATGAATCGTAATATGTTCATAATGCTGTGTTTGCTTCTTATGTCACGAGAAAATTCGGCTACGGTTATAATATCCCTGACTCACAGAGTTATCTAATATGGGCAACTGAGTCCAGAATCCGAAATTAAATGGCTGTTGGATGCTGGGGTGGCGAAAGGAGATTATGTCATCGGTATTACGAATTCGGATTCGTTGAGAATAGTACATTTTATTGACCAAATTTCTGACTTATGCTTATTATATGATCCATTTTGCTTCTCAGACACTTCTGTAAATCATCATATCGAGGACCCATTTCCGGATGGTATATGGAAATGCGTTACGCTGAACAAATTTAATGGATTAATCATTAGACAGTTTGAAAAATCTGTGTTAGGGGGTCGTTTGAATGGAATGCTCATTATCTATAGAGAGAATCGACCGATTTGGGCAGGATGCTTCAAATATGGACATTTGGAAGGGGTTAAAGCTGAATATGGAAATGATTTTGGGTACAGCCTATCTGAGTATCACGATGGTAGGTTAGTCCGGTTACTGAAGTGGGGCACTGATACAATTATCGATGTAGCTACTCCCAGTGCTCCTCCCACGAGAAAGCGGGAATAAGTGCTTCGTCATTTCGAAGTGGGAGTGTTGAGCCGTGCTACTTCCACGACAGAACCCCGTCTGCCCGTAGCGTGGTCGGCGCATTCTGAGCGTAGGCTTTGCCTACGCTCCACAAGTACCGGAGCACGGTAGCCTTTGGCTACCATATCAGACGCTCAGTTGTGGAGTTGTGTACTTCGGGGCCAAACTCCACTCGATCGGTTATCGCATTCCTAACTTTACGGGTCGATCCCGATAGGTGTCGGGAGGTATCGGACGAATACGAATAGCCATGGATATCGCAAGCGTAAAGCTCACCTTGGTGGAGCGTCTCATGTTGGTGTGGGACGAGGCCGCCTTGCAACGCATCGGGAAGGCCATTGAGACAGAGATCCCCGAGGCGATCGAAGAGGAGGAAGGATACACCGATGAAGAGATCGCGGAACTGGACCGGCGCCAAGCCCGGCACCTGAGCGGAGAGAGCCGGTCATATACGCGCGAAGAGGCCCTGCGCATGATGCGCGAAGGCTCCAAAGAATGAGCTACACGCTGGTCATCAAGTCGGAGGCGATCAAGTAGACCACCGAGACCTACGCCTTCTACAAAGAGATCGGCCAGCAACTCGCTGACCGCTTCGACAAGGAGCTGGATGCGCGCTTGAAGGAGGTCGAACGCCGTCCGGCGCGCTAACCGATCCGCAAAAAGAACTACCGGCACGTCCAGTTGAAGAAGTTTCCCTACAGAGTGGTGTACGCGCTGATCGGACATGAAGTGGTGGTGTTCCAAGTACGGCATACGAGCCGCAAGCCCAGCAAGAAGTTCGGGCCGTAGTGGGATGTTCTTCGGTAGCTGTGTGCATTACCTTGTAGCGACCAATGCCCTACCTCGCCAGCCTGCACCTCGATACGGGACGCTCGCATCCGTTCCCGCATGACATTCCGGCTGTGCGCTTCGCCAAGGACATCGACCTCCGTGCAGCGGTCACCTGCTTCGTTGGCGACAACGGCATGGGCAAATCCACCTTGTTGGAAGTGTTGGCCTACCGCCTTCAACTACCCCATATGGACGGTGCGGGCTACGGCACGCGCGGGTTCGTGGCTGCGCGCAAACTGCTGCCTTTCCTGGAACTTGAGTTCGATGTCCAGCGCACGGTGGGTTTCTTCTTCAGGGCCGAGGATTTCGGTGACCTGCTGAACAGTGTGGACCGGCAGGACCAGCGGCTACATGCCCAGTTGGAGGAACTGCACGGCACGGTGCCGGAGCACATTCTGGAGGACATGAAAGACAATGCCAATCACCAACTGCACCGCGTGCGCAAGGACTATGGCCAGGAACTGCAGGGCTTTTCCCACGGCGAGGCCTATTTGCACATCCTGCAGCAGCAGGTGTGTCGGCCGGGCATCTACCTGCTGGACGAACCCGAAGCCGCTCTTTCTCCCGCACGGCAACTGGCCTTGATCCATTTCATGCAGGAGCACCTCCGCACACATCGCTCGCAGTTCATCATCGCCACCCATTCACCCATGATCATGGCATTTCCGCAGGCGCGTCTCTACGAGATAGCACCGGATGGCATGGAGCAGAAGCCGCTTGAAAGCTTGGAACACTTTGCCATTACCAAGGCCTTCCTGAGCGACCCGGCCCGTTTCCTACGCCACTTGAATGCACGGGATGATTAGCATCGAACAAGTGCTATCACCGCCCAAGCGCGGAATAGCAGAAAGCTTCCCACGACCGACCTTTGGCTTCCATGAAGATCAAGGACATCACCACAGCCCTCGAAGCCTGGGCACCACGCTCCCTGCAAGAGGACTACGACAACAGCGGCCTGCAGGTGGGCGATCCGGAAGCTGAGATCGATTCGGCACTGGTCTGCCTGGACTGCACCGAGGCCGTTGTGGAAGAAGCTGCCGCCGCTGGCTGTGGCCTCATCATCAGCCACCACCCGGTCATTTTCAAGGGCCTGAAAAGCCTGGTGGCCCGGAGCTACGTGGAGCGCACCGTGCTTGCGGCGCTCAAGCACAACATCGCCCTGTATGCCATCCACACCAACCTGGACAATGTGATCGATGGCGTGAACGGTGAGATCGCCGCGCGCCTGGGGTTGAAGGCCCTGCACGTGCTGGACCCCAAACCGTCACAGCTGCGCAAGCTGGTCACCTTTGTGCCAACGGAGCATGCCGATGCCCTGCGCAATGCGCTCTTCGCAGCGGGCGCGGGCAACATCGGCGGGTACGATGAATGCAGTTTCAACCTCTTGGGCACGGGAACCTTCCGGGCCGGGGAAGGCACCCGGCCTTTTGTTGGGCAAGCTGGCCAGCGCCACAGCGAAGGCGAGGAGCGGGTGGAGTTGATCTACCACGCACCGCACGAGGCCGCGATCCTTGCCGCCCTGCGCCAGGCCCACCCCTACGAGGAGGTGGCCTACGACCTGTACGCCCTGCTGAATGCGCACCAGCAGGTGGGCAGCGGGCTGGTGGGGGAGTGGGACGAGGCCCTGGACGAACAAGCCTTCCTTGCCAAGCTCAAAACGGTCTTCGGCCTGGAGGTGCTGCGGCACAGCAGGCTCCAAGGCAAGCCGATCAAGCGGGTGGCCCTGTGCGGCGGTTCGGGTGCCTTTCTGCTGGACAAGGCCGCGGCTGCAAAGGCCGACGCCTACATAACCGGGGACGTGAAATACCACCAGTTCTTCGACGTGGACGGCAGGCTATTGCTGGCCGATATCGGGCATTATGGAAGCGAGCAATTCACCATGCAGCTGATCCAGCGCAGGTTAAGGGAACTTTTCCCTACTTTTGCCGTCCGTTTGACGGAAATCGTCACGGATCCCATACACCATTATTGACCCATGGCGAAGAGCGACGTGAAGGCCCCTGAGAAAGCGGCCAAGACCCCTGCGGAGAATGGCAAGGTTGCACCTGGTGCGACCAAGGCCGAGATCACCATCGCAGAAAAGCTCGTCGAACTGTTCCGTTTGCAGCACCTGGACTCCCAAGTGGACAAGATCCGCACGCAACGCGGTGAGCTGCCCCTGGAGGTGCAGGACCTTGAGGATGAGGTGGCGGGTCTGGAGACGCGCATGAAGAAGCTGCAGGACGAGCTGGCCGAAATGGAAGGCCAGGTGAACGAGCGGCAGAACCTGATCAAGGACGCCAAGGCCCAGATCAAGAAGTACGAAGGGCAGCAGTCCAAGGTGCGCAACAACCGCGAGTACGATTCGCTCACCAAGGAGATCGAGTTCCAGAACCTGGAGATCCAACTCGCCGAAAAGCGCATCAAGGAAGCCAAGGCTTCCATCGATGGCAAGAAGCAGGTGGTGGACGACAGCAAGAAGCTGTACGAGGAGCGCAAGAAGGACCTCGACCTGAAGAAGAAGGAATTGGACGGCATCATCGCCGAGACCGAAAAGGACGAGAAGGACCTGCTGAAGAAGAGCGAAGCCGCTTCGAAGCTGATCGAAGCTCGGCTGCTGGGCGCCTACCACCGCATCCGCGGCAACGCCCGCAACGGCCTGGCCGTAGTGCCCGTGGAACGGGGCAGCTGCGGTGGCTGCTTCAACAGCATCCCCCCACAGCGCCAACTGGACATCAGCAGCCACAAGAAGATCATCGTATGCGAGCACTGCGGCCGCATCCTGGTGGACGATTACGTGCTGGACCGCGTGAAGGGCGGCAAGTAGTGGTCATCATCCGAACACGAAAAAAGCCCGGTCCACGACCGGGCTTTTTCATGCACCATTTTCGCGAGAAGATCGGCTACGGTCGGTAGGCCAGCGTGATCAACGAGCGATAGTCCCTGCGCGTTTCGTTGGTGGGCAGCACCAAGGCCTGGTCGTACTGGAAATAGTTGGTGGTGCCGGTGCCGTATGCTGCGGTGAAGTCCACGCTCACGTGCGTGGTGCGGTATCCCACCCCGCCGGTGTAGCGCGTGTATCCACTCCCTTGGCGCGGGTCCACGTCGGCATAGGGGTCCTGCCACCAGCCGTAGCCTCCCCGGAAGTACCAGTTGCCGGCACGCCACTCGGTGCCGACGCGCACGCTGCTGGTGCCGGTGAAGTTCGTGCCGATCACCGAGTTCTCGAAGGCGAAGTCGTAGCTGTCGGGGATCGTGTTGTCCCGTTTCAAAAGCATGCGCCGCTGGTCCGAGTACGCGTAGTCCACGCTCACCAATCCTTGTTTGGCCACGATGTATGCGGCGCTGCCCACGATGTTCCAGGCGGTCTTCACGCCGTAGGAGAAGAAGCCATCGGGCGAACTGGCCGAGTAGTTGGAGTTTCCCTGGCTGTCGGGGGTGCGGAAGGAGGTGGACAAGCGCGTGAAATAAGCATCGTCCAGCTGCATCCAGCGGGGGCTGTGGTAGGCGATCCCCAGCCGAAGTTGGTCCGTAACGCGGCCCACCAGACCGACTTTCAGGTCGATCCCGCCGCCGGTGGTGGTCAGTTCCTCGGTGTAGGTGAAGGTCCGCAGGTCCAGCGTGTCGGTGGTTTCGGTGTGCACCGTCTGCCGCGTGAAGCGCGACCCCACGATGCCCATGGAAGCGCCGAGGTAGATCCTGTCCGCCCAGTTCGTCGAGAAGAAGAAGCTGGTCGTTTGCAGCTTTCCAGAGGAAATGATGGTGTGTACCTGTTCCACTTCATCGCCGTAAGGGATGGCGGATACGTATGTGTTGGAGAGCGTGTCCAAGGGGTCCATCCCATAGGTTTCCCAAGCCAGCGCACTACCGAACGGGAACGCATCGAAGAGGTCGGCGGATGGGGTGCCATCGGCCACGCTCACGAAATTCTGTAGCAGGGTGCTGTTCACCTGCTCGCCCCGCGCAACGCGCTCCTGGTGGTAGCTGTTCTGCCGGTCGTAACTGATGCCGAACACCCTGGACCGCCATTGGCTGCCGTTCTTGCCCGGGTAGTACAGGATGGCGGCGAAGTTGCTCACGAAGGCCCGCGTTTCGGTGCCGCTGGCCGCTGTGCCGTAATGCACCGAAGCCACTTCGTTCACTTCCAGTCCCGGAGTGATGGAGAACTCGGAGGTGTTGTACAGCCCGAACCCAGCAGGGTTCAACGATGCTGAACCGGGGTCGGCGCCCACGGCCCCCATGGCACTGCCCATGGCCCAGCTACGGGCGGTGCCACCGGGCAACGCCCACGAATAGCGCAAGGCATCCTCCTCGTTCTGGGCACTGCCCAGCACGGGTGACAATACCGCACAGCCGAGCCAGATAAGGTGTTGGATAGTCCTTCGCATGGGTCGGTGATCAGCGCCTGCCGCCGCCATTGGACGGCCGTGACCCACCACCATTGCCGCCGCCCGTGCTACCGCCGTTGCTGCCCCCGCCCGCTGGTCGTTCCATGCGCGAACCACCCCCTGGGACAATTCGTGGCTGACCATCCGACGGCCGCGCACGTTCGTTGCGCTGGACCGGGTTCCGTTGCGGTGTTGCCGGTGTCGTGGTCGGTCGCGTAATGGTCCTGACCGCGTCGCGGGTGCGGTCCATGGTACCCGTGCTCGGGCGTAAGGTGTTGTTCTGGCGGTACTGGTCCGGTCTGGGCGCTAACGTGTTGTTGCCACCACCGGTGCGCCCGCCGCCGAAGGATGGGCGGTGTTGATAGAGGCCCGAACCCGACCCGGTACCCACGCACGTGTAACAGCACCCGGGGCCGTAGGGGTATCCATAAGGATTGTAGCCACCGTAATAAGGATTGTAACCACCGTAGTAAGGGTTGTACCCGCCGTAGGGATAACCCCAGTTCATGGACATGCCGGTATTCCAACCACCGCCATACCACGGATTACCCCATGCGCCATAACCGC
>JBIIYD010000162.1:0-7176 GCA_044347005.1 Flavobacteriales bacterium
CCCCGCCACCATCCCGCGGATCTCATCCAAATAGCCACGCAGCCATGCCTGATCAAAAGAGTCTGCGGTTATGCGCAGGTAGAAGTTGTCGACCACCAACTTCAGCATGGCACCTGCCAGTTGGCTGCGGCCCTCCAAACCCAAGGCTTGGGTCCATAGCTCAAGAAGCGCTTCCTCGATCGGGCCATGCGCCTGTGCGATGCATCGACCGAAAGCAGGCACGTTCCGATTGATGCGGAGCTGCCGCTGGAATAGGATGTCCTCTTTCACGGACACGAGCAGGTCCAGCATATCCGGCTCCAGTCGCTGGCACTGCCGCATTTGTTGGGCAATGTTGGTAGCCCGCAACAGGTGATGGTCCAGTAGCAGTTCGGTAAATATCCCCAGATCGGCGAAATGGTGATAGAACGAGGATTTGCTCTTGCCGATGGCCCGGGCTATCGTTTCGATCCGAAGGCCGTTCGGACCTTCTTGGGCAAAGGCCTTGTAGCCTGTCTCGATCCAGATCCGATTGTTGTCGGTGATCATGCTTGGTTGGGCACGTAACCGATCTGTAACGTTGCGTACTTATGGGTCTTGGTCATTGGGTACGCTTGCGCATTGGTCCACCATTCTCCCGCATCGGATACGCCACCATTCATCGCGAGAAGGTATAGGCGGCTGAATTGACGATGAAGGTGTGCGACCGCGTTGGTCGCCCCACTTGTTCAACATGCACTATGTTCTGCTGCTCATAGTACAGGTCCTGCAGCAAGGTGTTCGAAACCGTAAGCGCACCCAAGCTGTCCACATCGTTCACCTGCAGGTAGCAAAAGAGCGTTTCGCCTTCCAGCTCGCGGCCCACCCAGGTCCAGCTCAGCGGATCGCCGTTCATGCCCATCACCAAATGGTCTTGGAAGTAGGCGTTCAGGATGCTGTCGGCCTTCGGGTGCTCCTTGTCGGAGTTCAGCTTCAACAGGGCCACGTTCTCCAAGGCGTGTTCGATGTCGTGGGCCGTCATCTGCCAGGTCAGGTCCAGGGTCCGGGTGTTCGGGTCGTGCCGAATGGTTAGGATGGACAGGAAGAAGTCATGCGGGGCGACCGGCAAACCGAGGCAGAGGGCGAGGAGCAGGGACTTCACGGCACGAAGTTCGGCACAGGAAGCGGATGCAGCCGTCGGCGAGGTCGATCAGCCCAAAGCTGCCAGCCCGTATTTTCGCCCCTATGCCCTTGAAGTACGCCCTCACGGCTTTCGCCGCCATCGCCGTTACTGTCTCCTTCGCCCAGGATTCCCCCCGCTACGGCCGCGACAAGTTCCGCCAGCTGGACCAGGAACTGCCCACGCCCAACGAGCAACGCACCGCCAGTGGAGCACCCGGGCATGCCTACTGGCAGATGAAGGCGGATTATGACATCACCGTGGAGATCGATGATGCCACCCAGAAGCTCACCGGCAGCGAGACCATCACCTACCACAACCAGAGCCCCGACAAGCTGGACTACCTGTGGCTGCAGTTGGATGCCAACATCTTCGAACCCAACAGCGATGCCAACCTCATCCGAACGGGTACCATCGGCGATAGTGTGAGCCTGAAGACCCTGAAAGGCTGGGTGGAGCCCTTCGACGGCGGATTCCGCATCACCAGCGTCACCGACGCGACAGGTGGAAAGTTGAAGTACACGATCAACAAGACCATGATGCGTATCGACCTGGCCAAGCCTTTGGCGCCGGGTGCGGTGTACAGTTTCAAGATCGACTGGTGGTTCCCCATCAACGATCGCATGCAAGTGGGCGGGCGCAGTGGCTACGAGTACTTTGCCGAAGAGGACAACTACCTCTACACCGTGGCGCAGTTCTACCCCCGCATGTGCGCCTACATGGACTACAGCGGCTGGATGCACAAGCAGTTCATCGGACAGGGCGAGTTCACCCTCGACTTCGGCGACTACACCCTGCGCATCACCGTGCCCAGCGACCACATCGTGGGGGCCACCGGCACCTTGCAGAACGAAAGTGCCGTGCTCTCCGCCGAGCAACGCGACCGCCTGGCAAAGGCCCGCACCGCCGATCAGCCTGTGATGATCGTGACAGCGCAGGAGGCCGCGGATGCAGAGAAGACGAAGGCCACGGGAAAGAAGACCTGGATCTACAAGGCACAGAACGTGCGCGATGTCGCCTTCGCCAGCAGCCGCAAGTTCATTTGGGACGGCATGAACCAGCGCGTGGGCAAGAACAACGTGCTCTGCATGAGCTACTACCCCAAGGAGGGCAACCCGCTTTGGGAGCAGTACAGCACCAAGGTGGTGGCCCACACCATCAAGACCTACAGCAAGTACACCTGCGACTACATCTATCCGGTGGCCATCAGCGTGCACACCGATCGCATCGGCATGGAGTATCCCATGATCTGCTTCAACGGCGGAAGGCCCGAGAAGGACGGCACCTACAGTGAGCGCACCAAGTACGGCATGATCGGCGTGATCATCCACGAGGTGGGCCACAACTTCTTCCCCATGATCATCAACAGCGATGAGCGCCAGTGGACCTGGATGGACGAGGGCTTGAACACCTTCACGCAATTCCTCACCGAGCAGGAGTGGGACCGTGACTACCCCAGTTGGCGCGGCAAACCCCGCAACATCGTGGACTACATGAAGGGCGACCCGGACGCGGCACCCGACAAGGTGAAGGCCCGCATCGAACCCATCATGACCAACAGTGAGAGCCTCACGCAATTCGGCAACAACGCCTACGGCAAGCCCTGCACGGCGCTCAACATCCTGCGCGAGACCGTCATGGGCCGCGAGCTCTTCGACCACGCCTTCAAGACCTACGCCGAGCGATGGAAGTTCAAGCACCCCACACCGGCAGACTTCTTCCGCACCATGGAGGATGCCAGCGGCGTGGACCTCGACTGGTTCTGGCGCGGCTGGTTCTACACCACGGACCATGTGGACATTGCGCTCACTGATCTCAAGTACAAGCGCATGGACCCGCGCGATCCGCTGTTGGCCGAGAAGTTGAAGCGAGAGGACAAAGCCGCTGAACCCATCGACCTCAGCCGCGAACGCAACAAGACCGCGCTGCCCGAGGTGGTGGTGGAAAAGGATCCCGCCACCCGAGACTTCTACAACAGCTACGACCCCCTGAAAGCCACCGAGCGGGAGGTCGCTGCTTACGAGAAATGGAAGAAGAGCCTGAGCCCCGAGGAACTCGCCCTCCTCGACGTTGAACTGCACCTCTACGAACTCTCCTTCAAGAACGTCGGCGGCCTGGTGATGCCCGTGATCCTCGAATGGGAGTACGCCGACGGCACCAAAGAAGTGGACCGCATCCCCGCCGAGCTCTGGAAGACCAGCGACGAGGTCACCAAGGTCTTCGTGAAACGCAAGGAAGTGAAGAGCGTGACCTTGGACCCCTTCCTGGAGACCGCCGACTGTGACCTCAACAACAACAGCTGGCCACCCCGCATGGTGCCCACCCGTTTCGATGTCTTCAAGGAACGCGAGCGCGGAGGAAGGCCCAACCCGATGCAGATCGAACGGAACCGGCAGACCGGCGGGGAGATGAAGGGGCAGTAGGGTTCAGATGATCGGATGATCAGAAGATCAGAAAATGGAATGCCAAGCGGAAGTCAGCGCGTTTGCGGTCATTCTCTGATCCTCTGATCATCTCATTTTCTGATCGTCATTCGGGCGTGCCCCTTCGCACCCTTCGACTCCGTTCCTCTTCGCTCAGGGTTCTCCGGGTCGGGTGCTGCGCTGTAGCCGGACTTGTCGTGGCCAGCGGCTGCGGCCCTGCCTGCCGGCAGGGCTCCGGTAGCTTCCTTCGGTCGCTTCCTCGCTGCACGCATCCACAAGGCCACTACTGCGCCGGGCTGCCGCTTCGCCCCCTCCGCGGGCAGCCTACTTAGCATTTCGGTCACTCCGGAAGACTCTACGTTGTTTACATTGGCGTGGACGATCGGGAAGTACACGACAGATATAGGAGGTAGGATCGGGGTGTGGTGGTGAATTGATGAACCAGTAAGAGATGGGAACGAATGTTATGGCGCTCACGTTGCGATATTCCCAGAGAGGTAGGAAGCGAATGATCGCTGTCCTCGTCTTTGGCTGCATTGGGTTGGCGATGCACTCCATTCAGCCCAACAGATTGCCAAATGATCCTTCCTGCCCCAGAACCGTTCAGGTGTGCATAGCCAAATGGAAGGCTAAGTATGTGGTGGCCAAATCCGTGATGGATAGCTGTGATCGCTTTGAGTACTACTTCTCTTCCGATGGTAATGACCTGCGCAGCATTTTCTCCAGTGCGGCGGACTGCTTGGAAGCATTGGATGGATATCCTTTAGACACTGTTCAAGGGTTTAGGGAGGTTAACGCCTTCGTTCGGATCACCTTCCCGGACTCATCGATCGTTTCTCTACATTTCGATGAACATGGTGGTTACTATCACCGGGGCCAGTGGCATCATCGTAATGATGCCATGTACCATGCAATTTTCCAGTACTTCTCCGATGAATTGGTTCCGCCGGCCATTCTTAAAATAGCTAGAGATGGAGCGGAGAATTCGAGATGATATCTGGTCCCTTGATTCATGCCAGGACTCGCGGGTTCCTGACCTTCGATCCGGACCAACCAACTTTGCCATTCCCGCTTTCACCCCATGCACCCCATCTCCCGTGATGATCTCCACCTCGCTGTGGAGCACGTGACCGGTGGCCAAACCTATGGCGCGGCTGCCTACGTGGATCGGCATAGCGGTGCCATCCTCTAGGCGGGCGATGGCATGGAAGAGCCCCTGCCCGATGATATCGACAACGAGGAGCGCTACACTCGCCGCACCTACGCGAACGCGCCCGATCCCTTGATCGGTGCGGTCACCTTGATCGAAGACCGTATCGTAATGTGGACAGGATGATGCATGTAACCTCAGCCAAATATGCCTTTTATAGCACACATTTGGCTGAGGTTACCTATTGGGCCGATGGTCTTTCCGGCACCCTTTGAAGCCGCTGTAGCTAGATCGAACAAGGCAGGAGGTCGGGCGTGAAGCACAGGGTCAGCCAGCATCGTAGGCATGGTCTGTGCCGTTCTGCATCCCCTAAGTACGCTGCTCCTTCCGATCAACCTCAGCCAAATGTGGTATCGGATAGTTACATTTGGCTGAGGTTAATTCGGACCATCACTATGCTCGTAGGCAGGGAACATGAACGCGCCATCCTCCAAGAGGCCTTGGTGACGGACCATTCGGAGCTGATCGTGGTACATGGGCGCAGGCGCATCGGCAAGACCTTCCTGATCCGCAGTGCATATGAGGGTCGCATGAGCTTCGAGCTTTCGGGCATGCACCGGGGCACGCTCAAGCAGCAGCTCAAGAACTTTCACCTGCGTTTCCCGGTCAAGGGCCGTCCCAAATTGCCGCCCGATGATTGGATCGAGGGTTTCGAACTGCTCGGCCGTTTCCTGGACCGCACCAAGGGCAAGGTGTCCAAAGGCAAACGCCGTTCGGTCAAAGCCCCGAAGCAGGTGGTCTTCATCGACGAGTTCCCTTGGCTGGATGGGCATCGCAGCGGTTTCCTGGCGGCCTTCTCCAACTTCTGGAACAGCTACGCCACCAAGCGCCGCGACCTGGTGATGGTGATCTGTGGTTCCGCAGCATCCTACATGATCCGGCATGTGGTCAACAACAAGGGCGGTCTGCACAACCGGCTTACGCGCAGTATCCGGTTGGAGCCCTTCAACCTGCACGAGACCGAACTGCTGCTCAAGAGCAGGAAGGTTTCGCTTACCCGCTACGATATCACGCAGCTGTACATGGCGTTGGGTGGTGTGCCTCACTACCTGCAGATGGTGAAGCGCGGCGAGAGCGTTGCACAGGCCATCGATCGCTTGTGTTTCGATCAGCATGGTTTCCTGCGCGGCGAGTTCAGCAATGTCTTCGCCTCGCTCTTCGATAACCCCGGCAATCACGAGGCCGTGGTGCGTACCCTCGCCAAGGTGCGCAAAGGGCTCACGCGCAATGCGATCCTCCAGCTGAGCGGTCTAGCCTCCGGCGGTACCCTCTCCAAGACGCTGCGCGAGTTGCAGGAATCCGGCTTCATTGAGCAGTACACCCCGTACGATGGCAAGAAGGACCCCCTGCACCGCATCACGGACGAGTTCATCCAGTTCTACCTGCGTTTTGCAGAGGGCCGCAAGCCGGCGCGGCCCGGGCACTGGGCCAAGATCATGGGCACTCCCGCTTACAAGGCATGGAGCGGTTTCACCTTCGAGACCCTGTGCATGAAGCATGTGGACCAGGTGAAACATGCGCTGGGCATCAGTGGTGTACGCTCCACCGAAGGCAGCTGGATCGGCAAGGGCGATGAGAGTGGCGCACAGATCGACCTGCTCATCGATCGTGATGATAACGTGATCAACCTCTGTGAGATGAAGTTCGCCGCAGGTCCCTTCACCGTTGATAAGAAGTACGCTCGGGAGTTGGCCACGAAGGTGGAGGTGTTCCGCTTTTCCACCCGAACGCGCAAGAGCATCTTCCTCACCTTCGTGACCACGCATGGTTTGGTGCAGAACGCCTACAGCCGACAGCTGGTGCAGAACGAAGTCGCCTTGGAGGCCCTCTTTGAAGGGGATCAACCGCAGCCAAATATGTCCTATTAGAACCGCATTTGGCTGCGGTTGATCTGTTCCTTAGTGCGGCAGAACCGCTAATGCCGGACATCGATACGCCGCACACGATAGGGATCGCTGCCAACAGCGCTGAACAGCATTCATCCCATACGCGGTCTGGGTCGCATAGTGCTCCGACCGCCTTCCCTGAGGGCCGCTCACCTCACCTCCACAACCCGCACCCTGTATGGATCCGCCACCCACACACCACGCTCCAACTTCGGATGCGGCATCTGCCGGAACCGATAGCGGCCCGGCGGCAGCGGCTTCATGGTGAACCCGAATGACTGCTGTTCGATATCGCAGCACATCTCGCCGGGAAGCTGGCCGAAGTAAAGGAACACATCGCGTGGACCACCATCCTTCGGGGCTGGTTGTACTCTCGCGTAGGCCTCATATCGCCCACAGGATCCGCCGATCCAATGAAAGGTCACGGTGATCTCATCCTTGCTCGTGGGGTGGGCTGGTTTGACCATAAGCTGATCCTCGAAGATCTCCGTCCAGATGCTGTCCGGGTCCACGGTGTAC
>JBIIYD010000163.1:0-7154 GCA_044347005.1 Flavobacteriales bacterium
TACCAGCGACGCAGCACCGATCGCTCTATTGTGGCACTACCTTCAGCACAGGAAGTGCGCCAAGCGAACCCGCGAAGTCTATTTCCAGAGCTGATCTGACCGGTATGGTCGTTCAATTGCTTCGTTTTCATTCCTTCTCAAATCCATCAAGTAGACCCAAGCAGGGGTCTTCTGTAAAAATGAAGCCCTCGGTGTCTCAAGCACCGGGGGCTGGTTACTCATGTTCCACCTGACCCAGTTGCATAGGTAAACGAAACAGAGCACAGCAAAGGTACAGGCCGTTGGGGAGTAGGTGTTCGGCCTCAACTGTGCCGGGTATGGCAGGTCGCCATAGGCTCATCTGCACGGGTAGGCAGCTTTACAGAACGCAGAGCTGTCTACCTGATACTCAGGAACGCCACCACAAGAAAGAGAAACAACAATGCTCAAAGCACTCCTTCTTTCTTTGACTCTTGCTCTCGCCGCGATGGCGATGGCACAGACCAACCTTGTGCCTAATGGATCTTTCGAGGACACGGTGGATTGCAGCACACCTGGGATCACCGGCTTGCTGAAAGCGAAGCACTGGTATAACCCCAACGAGGCGACACCCGATATCTGGGATTGCGACCTTGCGCGTGCATGCGGCTTCCAGATGTCACCGGAGAATGGGCTCAACCTTTCCTATCTGTCATCCTACGATGGGACAAGGCATGCAGGTGGGTTCTATTGGTACGGCCCGGGAAGCTCTAACACGCGGGAATATCTTGGCGTACGGATGAATTTGCCGATGAACGTTGGTCAGCGCTACGTGGTCAGTCTCCAGTGTGCCCGTACGCGGAACTATCGCTATGCGGTGGATCACATCGGCGTTTGGTTCGGCCCGGATAGCCTGTGGCAGAATACCTCCTCGTGGTTGACCGTAACCCCACAACTGAAGCTGCGCGACCCTGAACAGCCCTACTTGGCCGATGGGTTCGAGTGGCATTTGCTACAGGATACCCTGGAGGCGTTGGGCGATGAACAGTGGATGGTGATCGGCAACTTCGATGTGGCATCCGCGGTGAACGGTACTATCGTTGAACCGAATGCGCCAAATCCGTACGCCTACTATTTCATCGATGAAGTGCGGGTGTAAGCTCCCCCTGATCAGGCGCGCGAGTTCCTAAAGATCACCACTTCTGTGGATTTGTGGTGATCGTCCTGTTGGAATGTGGGGAAGTCCGCGCGTGAGCCTGTGTAGTGGGCAGGGAGTTGTCCACATTTCAATAGGAACTCGCGCGGGGTCATGTTCAGGAGTGCATCATGAGGACGCTCGTTGTTGTAGCTCCAGATGAACTCGATGGTCAGTTGGCGCAACTGCTCGATGTTCTCGAACAGATAGGCGTCCAGGACATCTTCGCGGTAGGTGCGGTTGAAGCGCTCGATCAGACCGTTCTGCATGGGCTTCCCCTTCTCGATGAAGGTTAGTGCGATACCGTTGCGCTCGGCCCACAACTCCATCTCCTGGGCGATGAACTCCGGTCCGTTGTCCACCCGCAGTCGCTCTGGCTTGCCGCGCCACTCGATCAGCTTGTCCAGTTCTCGTGTCACGTACTGCGCGCGGATGGAGGTGTCGATGGTGATGTTCAGGGCTTCGCGGCCGAAGTCGTCGATCACGTTGAAGGTGCGCAGCTTGCTGCCATTCAGAAGCCGGTCGGCCATGAAGTCCATGCTCCAGGTTATGTTCGGACCGATCGGCAGGCACAGCGGTTCTTTCACCCGATCGGGAACGCGCTTCTTCGTTGGTCGCCGCAGGTTCAGCCCTGCCATGGTGTAAAGCCGGTGCATGCGCTTATGGTTCACTACGCGACCGTCCTTGCGCACACGGGTGTAAACCTTCCAGAAGCCCCAGGTGGGCTTCTTGGTCACCCAGTGGTTCATGTGCTCGATCACATCGATGTCATCCTTCGGCTTGGGCTCGTAGCGATACACGCTCTGGCTCAAGCCCAGCAGTTTGCAGACCCGCCGAACACTGCGCTTGCACTGCGTCACAAGCCAGTGTGCCATCTCACGCTTCTCGGCGAGCCCTAGGGCTTTTTTCCCAGGATCTCCTTGAGGATGTCACGGTCCATGGTCAGGTCGGCCACCTTCAGCTTGAGCCGCACTATCTCTTCCCGCATGGCTCGCAGTTCCTTCAACTCGCTAACGCCCATGCCGCCATACTTGGCCTTCCATTGGTAAAAGGTGGGCTGGCTCACGCCATGCTCCCGGCAGAGCTCGGCCACCTTGCGGCCCTGCTCATGCTCGCGCAACATCGCTACGATCTGCGCTTCCGTCCATTTGCTCTTTCTCATTGATCCAAAGTTCAGGTGTGTTGTGGGTTTCTACTATCCCACGCACCTGATCTTGGGGGAGCTTACACGGGTGGAAGCCATTGTGGAGCAGCGGATCGATGAGCCTGGGTTGCGTGCTTGGTTCGGTGCCGAAGGGCTGAACGTTCGTTGGCCCACCGGTTTCAATGCACAGGAACTGGTGATCTTCGACGCCGCAGGCCGGTTGGTCGCAAGCCATCGCATGGATTCCACTGCGGACCGGACCGCCATTGATGTAGCCCTACTGCCAGATGGCCTGTATCTGATCCGTGTACGCGGCCGCGAGCATTGGCTGGGGGTGAAATTGGTCAAGGAGGAAGGAGGGTTCTGAGCGTATAACTCGAACTACAATGAGGACTACAACATGGCTCTGGGCCCTGTGCCTGAGCGCAGCAACTGCCAATGCCCAAGTGTTTTGGGAAACCGATGGGAATACGGGTATCCATCCGGTCAACAACTATGTTGGAACGAACGAGAACGACCCTCTGAACTTCCGCACGGACAGCATCTTCCGGATGCGGCTTTGGAACACCACCAACTCATCCATCAATACGTTCTTGACCAAACAGAACGGCTTTTTGGGGATCAGTGATGAACCCGCGTTCTTTTCCAATAGCGTGGGGCCATTCTCGCGTATCCACTTGGTGGATAGTCTCAACTCCAATGCTGCCAACCCTACGACCTACTTGCAGCAATTGGGTTTCCGGCCGTGGATGCGTAACGGTATTGCCATGACCGGCAACAGCGACCAATGCTACATGGGTGCCAAGTACAATGGGAACGACTCCAGCGACATCGTGCTGCAATGGAGCGACAATCCGGATGACCAGATCTACGGCACGGACAGGCTTCGGTTCCTCTTCACCACACGCTACAACGCAGCCTTGCAGTATGGCGCGCGGAGTAGGGAGGGGTTGGAGAGCTTCCGCATTTTCGTTCCGAACGATACTTCGGCGAACGTGGGTATCGGCGATTGGTGGCGGGCTACTGTGCAGAATGGAGGTGTGGCAGTGGACCCCACGGAACGCTTGGACGTGCTTACTGGCCGGGTGCGCATCCGCCAATTACCGGAAGATTCTGCTGCTGTGGATTCGTTCTACGTGATGGTTGTGGATCGGACCTTGGGTGGAGAGCGCGGCGTGGTGAAGTGGGTGGACCCCTTGGACCTGCCACCAGTAGGAGGCACTGGTGGTGGCGCCGCCTGCGACTGGAACGTACACAGCGTGGGCAACTACAATGTGCGCACGGCCTATGGCGCACCGGCCGGTACATGCCCGAGCAGGAACAGCAATGTGGGCATCGGTATAGGAACGGGCACAGGCACAACATATCCGCAGGCCAAGCTCCATGTGCTGGATATTTCGGGCAATGAGAACGGTAATGATGTCGCGGTGTATGCGGTTACCCAGGCTGGTGCGGGGAGTGCAGTGGCCGGCAGCTTTTTATGTACCGGGGGCACTTCCGCCACAGGCACCAGTCGCCAGGCGGGTTCGTTCTCCTGTTCCGGCGGGCTTAAGCCTTTGCAGGGTCTCTCGAAGAGGACCCTGCACCGCAGACGTGGCGTTGCATGTTGCCGAGACTTGAGTTTTCGATCCGCAAGTACCAATTCCACAATTCGATACATACATTCAACACATGAAGAGCGATCGACTTTATAGTAGAATGCCTTCGATCGCCGCTAGGTCCAGCGGTTCAGCGGTTCAGCGGTTCAGCGGTTCAGCGGTTCATTCATTTACAACACAACAAGGTAGGCCCATGCGGGCTTGCCTCAACGAAGAAGCCCCCAGCACTTGCGATGCTGAGGGCCTCGGTCACTCATGTCCCACCTAACTCTCGCTAAAAAGTAAACGAAACAGAGTAGCACAAAGGTAGAGCGTATCCCTGGCAGCGCCGGGCAGCGTTCGCCGCCCTTGGACGGTCTTATCCAAGCAGGCACGTGGTAAAGGCCTTGGCCACGGACAACCTGTATACTCAAGAGGCTGACCAGACCTATGTACCGGGATAACCACCACCGCAATGTGGAGCCCGGTGCTTGATCGACAACGAACAAAATCGAACGATGACTTTCTCTGCGATGTACAACAAGTGGCCCGGCAGTGGCAACAGCTTTCTACTGGGCTGCTTGTTGACCCTCGCTTTGCATCCTTGCGAAGCGCAGAACTTGGTGCCAAACCACTCCTTCGAGGAATACGATACCTGCCGTGTGGTGAACGATGTGTACTACCCGGAAACAGGCCCCTTGGGCTGGTTCTCCGCCGCTGGTACACCGGATCACTTCATGAGTTGCCTACCCTATGGTGCCTTCAATGGGGTACCGCTCAATGCATGGTCTTTCCAGTACCCACAGGACGGTGAGTGCTACGCTGGGATGCTCACGTATAGGGAGTTCCCTGAAGTCAGGGAGTACTTCATGGTGCAACTTTTGGAACCTTTGGAGGTGGGCCAGCTCTACCATGCCAGCTTCTATGCCAGTGGGGGGTGGGGAGGGAACACCAACCCACAGCTCTGGCTTGCTACCAATGGCATCGGCATGATCTTCAGCACACAACCACGTCAGTGGGAGTTGGGCGACCCGGTCCCCGCGCCACTGAACTACGCCCATGTGTACTCTTCGACGGTCATCACAGACACTGTGGGATGGACCTTGGTGAGCGGCAGCTTCGTCGCGGACAGTGCCTACCAGTACCTCATGCTCGGCAATGGCTTCGACAATGCCAGCACGGATACGCTGCACTTCGCCAGTCAAACCAATCTTCCACAAGGCCTAGTCTTGATCGACAATGTGTGTGTGTCGAGAGATGCGGATGGTTGCCCGCTTGCTGTAGGTGTGGCCGAACGGAGGGAGGCGAGGACATGGCTCCATCCGAATCCAGCGCAGGACATGATCACATTGGTCGGAGTGGAACCGGGCATGGCAGTGGACGTTTATGATCCCATGGGTCGGTGCGTGTGGCGAGGTGCCTCTACAAGTGGGCCTTTGAGCCTGGATGTGGGTTATTGGGCAAGGGGCGTATACGTGTTGAGCATGGAAGGAACTGGGAAGCCACTGTCCTTCAAATTCGTGTTGGTCAATTAAGTAGAGAGCCATTAAGGCAGTTGAACAACAAACACCCAAAGCGATGAGAACGAAAGCATTTTTTCATCCAGCGATGCTGGCCATGGGCCTGTTCGCCTTTCAGAACGGGCAGGCGCAGGTGAGCATTGAAAGCAATTCACCTGTCTTCCCCGGCACCGACTACGTGGGTTGGGACAACACCACGAACGTGCCGCTAATGATCCGGCACGATGCCAACCAGCCTATCCAGTGGTTTACGGATGCTCGGCGGCGCATGCAGTTGTACCATACTCTGCAACTGGGTATAATCAATGGCTTCGATACGCTCGATCTGAGCGGATATCTGGCCTTGAGCGGTAGTCCGGCGTTCTTCAATGCTTCGCGACCGTTCAGTCGTTTGCATTTAGCCGATACATCGGGCGTTACCCTTATCAACGCGCAGCAATTCGGTTTTCGGCCTTGGCAGCGCAACGGCATCACTTTCACGGGCAACGCGGACCACGGCTATTTCGGACAGGAGCACAATGGCCGCGATACCACGGACATGGTGCTTTCATGGAGCAACGATTTCGGTACAGGACAATTCTCTCCGGACCATTTGAGCATCCGCTTCTTGAGCAATCATACAGGCGCAGCCAGTGGAGCCAGCAGTATGCAAGGTTTGGAAGCCATGCGCTTTTTTCCCGTGGATCGGGATCGAGTCCATGTTGGTATCGGCGATTGGTTCGCAGGCAATATTCTGGACCCAAACATCACCGAACCAACGGAGATGCTGGACGTGCTCACCGGCCGTGTGAGGATCCGGCAATTGCCCACGGAAGCGGAAATGGATACGACCTGGAAGGTGGTTGTTGTGAACGACGATGGCGTTCTCGGTTGGCGCGATCCCGGCAGCGTACCGGTGGGAGATTGCGATTGGGAAGTGGGGGTAACTCCGAATGAACCCCACATTACTACTGCACATACCAGCGGAAGTTGCGATTGGGACAACCGGCATGGCGTCGGTATAGGGGTCGATATTCCGGAGCATAAGCTCACCGTGTTCCATGACGACATAAGCTTGCTGGGTAACGCGATCGCCATTCATGGGAAGACCCGGATAGCACTGGATGCGCAAGGAAATGTGGTGGGAGTCGATGGCGATGCCGCTCCACCATCCAACGTGGTCGCCGATCAACTTTCCATAGGCGTGATGGGACAGAGTAGCACAAGTCGTGTGGCTGCGGGTGTGGTCGGCATCGGAGCGCTATTGCCCGGCGATGATGGCCAATCCGACCTTGTGGTCGGTGTTGCTGGATTCGCTCAGGGAACTGATAATGCCGACATGGGATGCGGTATCTATGGAAGCGCATCGGGATCCGCGGACGACTGGGCGGGATACTTCGTTGGCAATGTCAATTGCATAGGCACGGGGTATTACGTTGGCGGAACATTTGTGGCCAGTGATGCGGCATTCAAGACCAACGTGCTGGATCTGGAAGATCCACTGTCGGTGCTCATGGCTTTGCAGCCCCGGAGTTATGACCACCTGGTCGATCAGTATGATTTCCTGGACCTGCCAGAAGGCCGTCAAGTCGGATTGATCGCTCAGGAGCTGGAGTTGGTGGTGCCGAATCTGGTTCGCGAAACACGTATTGCTCCTTAGAACCTGTTTGCAATAGCTCCTGTTGAGAACTGTGCTCGGAGGGATCTTGACAAGGTGGTGGATGATTGATCCATTTGCGAAGACCCAACTATGGGTCGTTCAAGGCAATGGGTTATGGAAG
>JBIIYD010000164.1:0-7150 GCA_044347005.1 Flavobacteriales bacterium
AGCCTTCACCGATGGTGCAACCTTCGTCGATCACGGCAGTGGGGTGGGCGGTGTAGGACATCTTTTCGTACCAGCCGATGGCCGGGAAAACCCGAGCCTGTTCGGAATGGGTTGCGAATGTACCGAAGGGCTGCCGGATGGCGAACCCAAGAAAAGGGAACTATGCGGTGCTTGCGAGCAGGGCCCGCAGAGCGATTTCCCTTGCTGGCAGCGGATCCAAGGCTCCAGTGGCGTGTAATGCTTCCACAACGACCCACAATTCGTCGGGCTGGAGCGCCGCGCCGGTATTCCAACGAACGCCACTGAACCACTCCCGGGCATCCTCCAAGGTCATCCTGTAGCGCTGTGCGAAGACTTCCGCAGCAGTTTTCTTCTGCATGAGTCCTGCAGCCTGGTCGCGGACGACCTTGAGGATACGTTGGACCTTGTCCGGATGCTCTGCAAACACAGCGTCCGAAGCCACAAGAACGAAGGAGGGCCAGGTGTTCCGGTACTCGTCCACCCGGCGAAACGTTCCACTGTCCACCAGGTGCTTGGTGGTGTACTTCTCCCACAGGAAGGCCACCGGGGCAGCCTCCTTCAGCGTCGCCTCAGCGCCTTTCAGGTCGTTCACCACGATAAGGTCCTCTTCGTTCAACGTCCTGCCATGTGACCTTGCATATGCCAATGCGGTTAAATGACTTCCTGAGTTGGGTCGGCTGATGGCATAGGGTATGGAGCCCACCTGCCCGGCACCTTCGATGCCCGTTGCAGCGCCCACATGCACACCCCAGGTCAACGGGGAATCCACGTAGGAGGCTACGATACGGGCTGGATCGCCGTTCAGGATGCCCCGGACAGCACCTTCGGTGACCATGATCGCGAGATCCAGTTCACCCTTGCGCAACAACTGGCAGATGGCACCGGTTCCTTCGGGCACCGTGCGCCAACGCAGGTCGATACCGGCCCTTACGAAAGCACGCCGCTCCAAGGCCAGCATCCATGGCAGGTTGAAATGCTCCGGCACGCCGGCGATACGGAGCGGCGTGAGTTCGCGCTGCTCCTCGGCGGCTGCGGTAATGGGACTCTTCTTCTTGATCTTCACGGCGGGACGATGGGGCGCAAAGGTCCGCACTTTCAGCACAGAGCGAACCCTGCAATTCCAAAGTCGGACTTTGGAATTGCAGGGTTCCGGGACCGGCTCCGAGAAAAGGGGTGTACCCTACTTCCGCGCGTAGCCCTCGAAGCTGAAGTGCTCCTTCTCGTTGAGCTCCTCTGCTGAAAGGCTCTTGAAGTAATCGTAGGTGATCTTCAGGCCTTCGGCGCGATCCACCTTGGGCTCCCAGGCCAGCAGCTTGCGGGCAAGGGTGATGTCCGGCTGGCGCTGCATGGGGTCGTCCTGCGGCAGGGGCTTGTAGATCACCTTCTGCGTGGTGCCCGTTAACTTGATGATCTCCTCGGCGAATTGAGCGATGGTGATCTCGCTGGGGTTGCCCACGTTCACGGGACCGGCGTAGTCACTCAGCAGGAGGCGGTAGATGCCTTCCACCAGATCGTCCACATAGCAGAAGCTGCGGGTCTGGCGGCCATCGCCGAACACGGTAAGATCCTCGCCGCGCAGGGCCTGGCCGATGAAGGCCGGCAACACACGGCCGTCGTTCAAACGCATGCGCGGACCGTAGGTGTTGAAGATGCGAACGATGCGTGTTTCAACGCCATGATAGGTGTGGTAGGCCATGGTGATGGCCTCCTGGAAACGTTTGGCCTCGTCGTACACGCCGCGCGGTCCCACTGTGTTCACGTGGCCCCAGTAGCTTTCGGGCTGCGGGTGTACCTGCGGATCACCATAGATCTCGCTGGTGCTGGCCACCAGGATCCGTGCACCCTTGGCTTTGGCCAGGCCGAGCAGGTTGTGCGTGCCCAGCGAACTCACCTTCAAGGTCTGGATCGGGATCTTCAGGTAGTCGATCGGCGAAGCGGGACTGGCGAAATGCAGGATGTACTTCAGCTCGCCCGGTACGTGCACGTACTTGCTCACGTCGTGGTTGTAGAACTCGAACTGCTCCAGTTTGAACAAGTGCTCGATGTTCTTCAAACGACCTGTGATCAGGTTGTCCATGGCGATCACATGGTAACCTTCCTTGATGAAGCGGTCACAGAGGTGCGAGCCAAGGAAACCGGCTGCTCCGGTGATCAGTACGCGTTCGCGGGCTTGTGCCATGGGGTTCAGGCTTCTACGGTCTGGCGGCCAACGCTCACGTAGCGGAAACCGAGTTCCTTCATTTCATCGAGGTCGTAGAGGTTGCGGCCATCGAAGACCACTTTCTCCTTGAGGAGCTCGGCCACGCGCTTGAAGTCCGGCGTGCGGAACAAGGCCCATTCGGTGGCCACGATCAGTGCATCGGCACCTTTCAAGGCTTCGTACTCGTCCTTGGCGAATGCCACTTTGTCGCCCATCACCTTGCCCACATTGGGCATGGCTTCAGGGTCGAATGCGGTAACGGTGGCACCGGCGGCAACCAGGGCATCGATCACGTACAGGGCGGGTGCCTCGCGGATATCGTCGGTGTCGGGCTTGAAGGCCAGGCCCCACAGCGCGAAGTGTTTGCCTTTCAGATCGCCTTTGAAATGCGCCTTGATCTTGGGGATGATGGAGGTCTTCTGCTTCTCGTTCACATCCATCACGCTCTTGATGATCTGGAACTCGTAGCCTGCATCACCGCCGCTCTTGGCCAGGGCTTGCACATCCTTGGGGAAGCAGCTTCCGCCATACCCGATGCCGGGGAAGAGGAAGCGCTTGCCGATGCGGGTATCGGTGCCCATGCCGATGCGCACCTTGTCCACGTCGGCGCCAACGATCTCGCAGAAGTTCGCGATCTCGTTCATGAAGGTGATCTTGGTGGCTAGGAAGGCGTTGGCGGCGTACTTGGTGAGCTCGGCGCTGCGCTCATCCATGAAGATGATCGGGTTGCCCTGGCGCACGAAAGGCTTGTAGAGGTCCTCCATCACCTTCTGGGCGCGGGCGCTGCTGGTACCCACCACCACGCGATCTGGCTTCAGGAAGTCGTCCACAGCGAAACCTTCACGCAGGAATTCGGGGTTGCTCACCACGTCGAAGAGTTCCACCTTGGCGTGCTTGGCCAGTGCGGCATGCACCTTCTCGGAAGTACCCACGGGCACGGTGCTCTTGTCCACGATCACCTTGTAGTCGGTGATGATCCTGCCCAGGTCGTCGGCAACGCCCAGCACGTACTTCAGGTCGGCACTGCCGTCCTCACCAGGAGGCGTTGGCAGGGCCAGGAAAATGATCTGCGCATCCTTGATGGCGCTGGGCAGATCGGTGGTGAAGCTCAAGCGGCCCTGGCGGATGTTGCGCTCGAAGAGCACGTCCAGGTGCGGCTCGTAGATGGGCACTTTGCCATCCTTCATCATCTGCACCTTGTTGGCGTCGATGTCCACGCAGATCACGTGATTGCCCGTCTCGGCGAAGCAGGTGCCTGTTACCAGCCCTACGTATCCTGTTCCTACTACTGCGATGTTCATGTTGGGGCGCGAAATTTCGCGTCCGTACGGACGCGATCAATTGGATCTACTGTTTGAAATAGCTCTTCACCGTAGCGGTGATGTGCGTGAGTTGTTCGTGGTCGAGTTCAGTGCTCATGGGCAGGCTGAGCACCTGGTCCATCAGCAGTTCGGTAACGGGCAGGTCTCCACGGCGGATGCCATAGCCTTCGTAGGCTTTCTGCAGGTGGAGCGGCACAGGGTAGTAGATCATCGCCGGCACACCGTGCTTCTCGAGGTGCGTACGCAAGCCGTCCCGGTGTCCGCCGGAAATGCGCAGGGTATACTGGTGGAAGACGTGTGTGCTTGCCGCACTGCGTTCGGGGGTGTGTACATGCTCCATGCCCAGGAACGCTTTATCGTAAAACGCGGCCGCTTCGTTACGTGCGGCATTGTATTCCGCCATGTGGCGCAGTTTGATCCGCAGGATCGCGGCCTGCATGCTGTCCAAACGGCTGTTCACTCCCACCACGTCGTGGTAGTAGCGCACTTCGCTGCCGTGGTTGCACACCTGGCGGATGCGTTTGGCCAGCGCATCATCGTTGGTGAAGATGGCACCGCCATCGCCGTAGCACCCCAGGTTCTTGCTGGGAAAGAAGCTGGTGGTACCCACATGGCCGATGGTACCGGCCTTCTTCGTGGTGCCGTCGGGGAAGGTGTAGTCGCTGCCCACGGCCTGGCAATTGTCCTCGATCACATACAGTCCATGCTCTTTGGCGATGTCCATGATCGCCGCCATGTCCGCGGTCTGCCCGAAGAGGTGCACCGGTACGATGGCCTTGGTGCGGGGCGTGATCTTACGCTTGATGTCCTCCGGGTCGATGTTGTAGGTGCCCGGGAGCACTTCGGCGAACACCGGCTTCAGGCCCAACAATGCGACCACCTCCACCGTGGCCACGAACGTGAACGAGGGCGTGATCACCTCGTCCCCCGGTTCGAGGTCCAGCGCCATCATGGCGATCTGCAAGGCATCGGTGCCATTGGCGCAGCCGATGGCGTGCTTCACATCGAGGTAGCCGCCGAGCTCCTGCTCGAATGCCTTGACCTCGGGGCCGTTGATGAACTGGGCACTGGCCATTACGCCCAACACGGCGCGGTCCACGTCCTCCTTGATCTTGGCGTACTGGCCGACCAGGTCGACCATTTGAATGGGCTTCATGAAGAGATGTGCCTACGCCGCGTAGGAACAGCCCGGACGCGACATAAGGTCGGCGAAGATAACCACGCCACCGCGTGCCGATCGTCGACGCTGGATCGGCCCAGCTGGACGCCGAACCGTCCATGCGGCTAACTTCGCTGCCCATGCGCCACCCCCTGGTCCTGCTGTTCGCGCTCCTCTTTGGACAGGTGCCCCCGGCATACGGGCAGGGCAACTTGCGGGATACGACCATTTCGATGGTGCTGGTAACGGCTTCGTACGCCTACCAGATGCCGGGTGGTGATATGAGCCTGCGGTTCGGGCCGAACAGTAACATCGGGCTGGGCGCCGTGCGCAAGACGAGCGGCAATTACCTGTTCGGGGTGGAAGGTGGATTCCTGTTCGGGGACAAGGTCAATGAACCGGGGCTGCTCCGGAACATGATCAACAGTGCTGGCCAGATCGTGGACGTGGACGGGGTGATGGCCGATGTATTGGTCTACCAGCGGGGATACACCGTGATGGGCGTGGTGGGCAAGGTGATCCCGGTGGCAGGGCCCAATCCCAATTCAGGCTTGCTGATCAAGCTGGGCGGTGGCTACATGCGCCATAAGATCCGCCTTCAAACGCAGAAGAACGACGTTCCGCAGCTGCAGGAAGAATACCTGGAAGGGTATGACCGCCTATCCGCAGGACCGGTGCTCATGCTCTTCGCAGGCTACCAGAACCTGAGCAACAACAAACGGATCAACTTCCAAGTGGGGTTCGAGGTCATGACCGGGTTCACGCAGCCCTTGCGGGCCTTCAACTTCGACACGGAGCGGGCCGACACGGACCGGCGGATGGATGGCTTGATCGGCATCCGTGCCGGCTGGACCCTGCCGATCTACAAGAGCTACGACGATCGGTTCCATTTCTACTGATGCCAGCGCTGTACGACCTCGGCATCGGGCTGTACCACGTGGGCATTCGGGCCGCCGCCCTGTTCAGCCCCAAAGCGAAGGCGTGGACCACGGGCAGGCATTCGCTTTGGCAGCGGTTGGAGAGGAATGAGGAAGCGCTGCGTGGTTGCATCTGGATGCATTGCGCCAGCGTGGGCGAGTTCGAACAGGGACGACCGGTGCTGGAGGCCTTGAAAGCCGATAGACCCGACCTGCCGGTCCTGCTGACCTTCTTCAGCCCGAGCGGATACGAGGCCTGCAAGGACCTGCCACTCGCCACCCACGTGGAGTACCTTCCGTTGGACGACGCGCGGAACGCCGCACGTTTCGTGGCCCTCCTGAACCCCACCGTGGTATTGTGGGTACGCTACGAATTCTGGTACCACCACCTGGCAGCCCTTCGGCTGGCCCGGGTGCCCACCTTCCTCGTCTCCGGCATCTTCCGCAAGGACCAACCGTTCTTCCGGTGGTACGGCTCCGCGTGGCGCACCATGATCGGCGCATTCGATCACCTCTTCGTTCAGGACGAGGCTTCACGCGCACTGTTGGCAGGCATTGGCTCCACGAACGTGAGCGTTAGCGGCGATACACGCTTCGACCGGGTGGCGGCCATCGCCGCAAAGCAGGAAGAGCTGCCCATTGCGCGGGCCTTCACGGGAACGGGCAACGCACTGGTGTGTGGCAGCTCCTGGCCCGAGGACGAAGTCCTTTTGCTGGAAGCCTTCAGTACCATGACCCAGGTGCCGAAGTGCATTGTCGCACCGCATGAATTGAACGAACAGCATCTCCTCTCCGTGGAGGCGAAGTTCCCGAAACCCCTGGTGCGCTGGAGCGAACTCGAAGGCACCGACCCGGCGAACATCGCCGCGGTGCTCGGAACTGAACAGGGCGGCACCTTGCTGGTGGACCGGATGGGGTTGCTTTCCCGGTTGTACCGCTATGGTGATGCCGCCTACGTGGGAGGCGGATTCGGCGATGGTATTCACAGCCTGCTCGAAGCAGCGGCCTGGGGTACACCGGTGGTGTTCGGCCCTGACCATCGCAAGTTCGTGGAGGCAACCGGCCTTATCGAGCAAGGAGCAGGCTTCGAAGTGAAGGATGCCGCATCACTGTCGAGCGTCCTCGACCGCCTCTTCGCACAGCCGGGAGCCAGAAAGAATGCCTCGGAAAGCGCAGCGCGGTATGTCGATGAGCGCAAAGGGGCCACCGCTCACGTCGTGGAACGGATCCGACCCGTTCTTTCCGGAATGCATTGACCCGGCAGGCTCACTCCCCGAACTCCACCTTAACCGGTTGAAGTCGGTCGCCGGAGAGCTTGGACGAACCCATCAGGTAGAATTCCTCAGGTCCGAACCGGTACACTTGCTGGCCCAGTATGTAGTCGTTCGCCCCGGAACTCCGGAGCACCGGCTTGGTCTTGGTCTTCCCCTCCTTGTCGAACATGGCATAGGCCGAGTAGGGCGACTTGGCGTCCTGATGGGTGAGCTTGTTGTCGCCCGCTGTCCGCTTGTCCACCAGCACCTCGGAATCG
>JBIIYD010000166.1:0-7070 GCA_044347005.1 Flavobacteriales bacterium
TCCTTCCAGTTGCCGGTACTTCCGCGCATGGTGAGGCGCATGATCGGGAAAGCCGGGATCTCATCATTACCGCCGAACAGGCCACCGTCGTTGCCTGCGACTTTGCTGGTCTCCACAACGCTTGCGTTGGGTGCAGCGCCCATGGCCTTCAACCAGAAGCCCTGGCTGCTCTGGATCGTTCCGTTCAACGCGAACTCAGGAGTACTGGTATTCGAAAAGTTATCCCAGACCGCAGTGGTTCCATCGGAAGGGTCATACACATAATAACGGTCCTCCACGCTACCGTTGCGGGTGATCTGGTCGAAGTCGATCGGACTGGCCAGAGGGTTGCTCACCAGGTTCCAACCATCCACCGTGGGAGCGCTGGTATTGGTCCACGTCATTGGCAGGCTCAACGGCGACTGCGCGATGGTGGGCGGGCCGGTCACATCCACCACGAAGGGAGCAGTGCCACCCAGGTTGTCCCCGCACCAGGCCGCATAGCCGCGCCCAGTGACCAGCAGGTCCGAGGTATTTGCTACGCCCGTAAGACCGTCGTTGGAGTTGGCGCCCGTGTTGGTCTCGTTGTACCAGCGGATGCTGGGCCAGAGCTGACCGTTCACGATGAAGTTCGGGTAGTCGCTGCCCAGGAAACCTGCCGTGAAGAAGTCGTTGTTCCATTCCTGCACCGTGTTGCTCTGGGTAGGTGTACCGAACAAGCGCCAGTTGGTGGCACCGCCGGGCACATAGCGCTGCACGTTGAGGTTGCCGGTGTAGCTGGCCGTTGGCGAAACCGGTCCAAGGCGGCCCGTACCGGAGATCGTGCTCCGCAAACGGACCGTTGCTCCTGTTGCATTGAAATTCGCTTCATCGAGCTGCAAGGTGCCTCGCACATCCATGCCGCCCGTGACCGTAACACCACCCGTCATGCCACTGGTGAAGTTGAAGAAGCTGGCCGTGCCGGTTATGGCAAAGGTGGAGCTTACGGCACCTTCCAAAATGGCGAAGGTGCTGTTGTCCGCCGCGTTCAGGGTTCCGGCAAGTGTTACCGTACCGCCCCTCGCTTGGAATGTGGTCCCGCCATTCACGTTCAGCGTGGCACCGGTCGCGATGGTGGCGTCCTTGCTGCTGAAGTTGAAGGTGGAAAGATCAAAGATCGAACCCGTGTTCACCGTAAGGTCGCCCACCGTGTTCGTGATGCCTGCAAGTGTCTTGGTGCCGGTGCCGCTCAGCGTAAGGTGGCCGTAATTGCGCGCAGCAACGCTTTGCGCCGTGCCGTAATACTCGACCGTGCTGGTGGCACCCAGGGTATTGGTGCTGTAGTTGGCAGGGAAACCATTCGTGCCGCCGATGCGGAGCGCCGAACCGTTGGGTACGGAAAGCGTTCCGCCTGCACTTGCACGGTCCAGGGTGAAGGTCACCAGGTCCAATGTTCCCGCTTGCACGGTCAGGTTGCCGCTCAAGGTGCTGCTGTTGGCCAGGGTAACCCCCGACGCATTGTTCACCAGCACACTGCCCGCAGTGGCGGGCAGCCCCGCTGCGGATTGCGGGGCAGCGCCCAGGAATTCCACCGTGCTTGTACTGGCCAAGGTGACCGTGGGGCTGTTGCTGTTGCTGATGGCCCGGGTGCCAGCACCGGCGAAGCCATTGGTGTTGTACACCTTCACGGTCCCGTTCAAGGTGAACGTCTGGCTGGCGGAACTGGCTTCAAGGCTGAGCGTCGCAGGGTTCACCATCGTCAAGGTGTTCGCACTGCCCAAGGTGAACGAACGGCAGCTCAACGTAGCTGACGCATCGATCAGGATATTCCCGTTGAAATTCAACGTTCCGGTGAAAGACCCCTGGGTCAATGTGACCGGGTTGGTGCCATCGCCCACACGCAAGGTGCCGACGACCGTCAACGGATTGGTACCACTTTGAAAGTTGGTAGCATAGGTACCGGAGGTGCTCTCGAACCGCAGGTTACCATAGGTCCTGTTGTTGAAGGAGGCTGTTGGGGTAAGCGACGACGAGCCTCGGTATATGAACGTGCTTGCTGCCTCGAGGGTAGCGCTGTTCAATGGCGTACCGATAGCCGAGGTCGTGTTATGGATGAAAGTGCCACCATTCGCCACCCGCCAGTTGCCCGTGGCGGTCATCGACGTGCTCGGCTGGTTCAGGAAGGTGCCATTGATCAACAGGTCCGGATTGGCGGTACCAGCACCGATCGTAAATCGGGTGCCGGCACTAAGGGTGAAATTCTTGGTGGCCGCCACCACACATTGTGCGTTGGCCGTTGCGACCGTGAAATCCAAGGTGCCCGTCTGGCCCGTGCTCTCCAGGTTCTGGGTGTCGATGGTGCGCACCAGGCGAACGCGCGTCACGCAATCATTGTCCGCAGCGGTCTCCGACAATACACCACCTGTATGCGTGAAATCACCTCGCACATCCAGATTGGTGACCACACCGGTCCCGGTAACCCCGGTATTGGCGTTGCTGGATAGGTTGAATGTTCCTGCGCTCAATCTGAAATCGCCCACTACCGTGAGCGTCTTGTTCAAGGTGAACGAGGTGTTGTTCGTGTGGATCGTGAAACTGCCGGAACCGGTCTGTTCGTAATAGCCGTTGACCGTGACCGTGGCGTCACCCGAGTTATTGTTCAGGATCACGTTGCCACTGGTGTTCATGATCAGGTTCCCCTGGATCGTTTGGGTTTGTGCGAGCGAGTTCGACATTGCACAACCGGTGCTTCCCAAAAACTCCAAGTTACCCAAGGTCTGGTTCCCCGTACCGGCGACCACCCCAGTACCTGAGGGGTTCTTGATCCGTAGCGTTGAGGCCGCGTTCCATGTGATGCCTGTTCCATTGGGTACCGTACCTGCGGCTACCGAGATCTCGTGTTCATAGATACCGGTACTGCCAAATTCCAGCGTAGCGGAAGCATTCACTGTGAACGGACTGCTTGTGCTGTTCGACGTGTGCTGTACGGTGCCCAAGACCTGCACATCGGTGCCTGCACCATTGGCAATGGTGGATGCCGTTGTTGCACTGTAGATGACAATAGCACCCGACTCCACCACCACCTGGTCCATGGTCAGGTTGGCCGTGATGGTGACCGTTGAGCCACTGCGCAAGGTGATCTTCCCGTTCGTGGACGTCGGCTGAGCACCGGTCCAATCGACCCAGGTGGTGCCGTCAAAACGTTGCCACGTCGTTGTGCCGTTCCAGTTGCCCGTGACGTTCGTGCGGGTGCGGAAATCGTCCGGGCAATCCGCTGTGTAGACGGACAATACAGCAGCTGCAGAGGTAGCAGGTGGTGTGCAAGTACCCGAGATCACCGCACGGTATTGGTACGTGTCCATGCTGGCGGGCGGGTTCGTGATGGTGAGCGTGGCCGTGGTGGCCCCGGAGTAGACCCCGCCATTGGAAACGGGGTTCCAAGTTCCACCGTTGTCCGTGCTTACCTCCCACGCCCGGCTGATGCCCGTGGCCGTGGCGGTGACCGTGAACTGCACCGTGCCTACGGTACCGCAGAGGAAAGCGCTGACCGGATCCGCTGAGATGGTGGGAACGGTATTGTGCGTCAACACCACATCATCGAAGCTGGCCGTACAAGGTGCATTGCTGATGGTCCAACGCAAGGTGGCGCTGGTACCGGCCGGAACCCCGGTAACACCGGAATTGAACAAGGTATTATCAGCGATGGAGGCGGTACCCGCAAAAACGGTCCACAAACCGGTGCCGACCGACGGGGGATTACCCGCAAGCGTGAAGCTGCCACTGCCGCATTGCACGATGTCGCCACCGGCATTGGCTGTCGTGGGCGCTCCATTGACCGTTACGGTAACGCCCGTGGCGTCCTCATTGCTGCAAGTGGTGAGCGTGCTGCAACGCACTTTCACTTTGTAAGTAGTGGTGGCAGCCGGTGCTACACCGGTCACCGTGGCGAAGGCTCCGTAGTTCTCGGCGTTGGTCCAGGTACTGCCGTTCCAATAGGTGTTACCCGTGCCATCACCGGTGTACCAGGCATATTCGAAGGTGCCCGTGCAGGCTCCGCCGCCCGTTGGGTTGGCCGTGAGGTTCGCACTGCCGCCCGCGCAGATCGTGGGTGCATCCAAGGCGTTGAACTTCGCGTCCAAGGTGGGCACGCTGGTGTTCCGCAACACCACCTCATCGAAGCTGGCCGTGCAGGGTGCGTTGCTGATGGTCCAGCGCAAGGTGGCCGTGGTGCCTGCCGGAACTCCAGTGACAGCGGAGTTGAACAGCGCCGTGTTGGTGATGCTGGCCGTTCCAGCGGTCACCGACCAAACACCCGTTCCCACGGATGGCGTGTTTCCAGCCAGCGTGAAGTCACCATTGTCGCACTGTATGATATCGGTACCGGCAGCTGCCGTGGTGGGCGGATCGTTCACGGTGATCGTTACCCCTGTTGCATCCTCATTGCTGCAGCTCGTGAGCGTGCTGCAACGCACTTTCACTTTGTAGGTGGTGGTGGCAGCCGGTGCTACACCGGTCACCGTCGCAAATGCTCCGAAGGTCTCGGCATTGTCCCAATCCGTTCCGTCCCAATACGTGGTGCCAAGACCATCGCCGGTGTACCAAGCGTATTCGAAGGTGCCTGTGCAGGCACCGCCGCCCGTTGGGTTGGCCGTGAGGTTGGCACTGCCGCCCGCGCAGATCATGGGTGCATCCAATGCGTTGAACTTCGCGTCCAAGGTGGGCACGCTGGTGTTCCTCAGCACCACATCATCGAAGCTGGCCGTGCAGGGTGCATTGCTGATGGTCCAACGCAGGGTGGCCGTGGTGCCTGCCGGAACTCCAGTGACAGCGGAGTTGAACAGCGCCGTGTTGGTGATGCTGGCCGTTCCAGCGGTCACCGACCAAACACCTGTACCCACGGATGGCGTGTTTCCAGCCAGCGTGAAGTCACCATTGTTGCACTGCACGATGTCGCTTCCGGCATCGGCCGTGGTAGGGACCGGATTCACTGTTACGGTAACACCCGTGGCATCGCCACTGGCGCAGGCCACATCAGTGCTGCAACGCACTTTCACTTTGTAGGTCTCCGTGGCCGAAGGGGATACCGATGCGATCGTTGCGAAGGCACCGAAGTTCTCGGCGTTGTCCCAATCCGTGCCGTCCCAATAGGTATTGCCCGTGCCATCGCCGGTGTACCAGGCGTACTCGAAAGTGCCGCTGCACGCTCCACCCGTCGGGTTGGCGCTCAGGGTGCCGTTTCCGCCGGCACAGATCGTTGGTGCATCCGCTCCGGCGAATTTGGCATCCAAGGTGGGTGCAGCCGTGTTCGTCAGCACCACATCATCGGTGCTGGAGGTGCAACCGGGGTTGCTGATCGTCCAGCGCAGGGTGGCGCTGGTGCCCGAGGGCACGCCGCTGACACCGGAATTGTACAAGGCGGTATTCGCGATGGAAGCCGTACCGCTGAACAAGCTCCAGGCACCGGTACCCACGCCGGGGATGTTGCCGTCCAACGTGAAGCTGCCACCACCGCATGCGGATTGGTCAGCACCAGCGTTGGCCGTGCTGGGCGCAGCGTTCACTGTAACGGTAACACCCGTGGCATCGCCGCTGGCGCAGGACACGTCGCTGCTGCAACGCACTTTCACTTTGTAGGTCTCGGTAGCCGATGGGGCCACAGAAGCGATCGTTGCGAAGGCACCGAAGTTCTCGGCATTGTCCCAATCCGTGCCGTCCCAATAGGTATTGCCCGTGCCATCGCCGGTGTACCAAGCGTACTCGAACGTACCGCTGCATGCTCCACCGGTCGGGTTGGCGCTCAGGGTGCCGCTTCCACCGGCGCAGATCGTAGGCGCATCCGATCCGGCGAACTTGGCATCCAAAGTGGGTGCAGCCGTGTTCGTCAGGATCACATCATCGGTGCTGGAGGTGCAACCGGGGTTGCTGATCGTCCAGCGCAGGGTGGCGCTGGTGCCCGAGGGAACGCCTGTAACACCGGAGTTGTACAAGGCATCATCGGTGATGGTGGCGGTTCCATCGATCAAGCTCCAGGCACCGGTACCCACGCCGGGAATGTTGCCGTCCAAGGTGAAGCTTCCTCCACCGCATATCGATTGGTCATCGCCAGCATCGGCGGTGGTGGGCGGGGAGTTCACCGTTACGGTAACGCCTGTGGCATCGCCGCCAGCACAAGAGGTGAGCGAGCTGCAACGCACTTTCACTTTGTAGGTCTCGGTGGCCGCAGGGGCCACAGAAGCGATAGTGGCAAAGGCTCCGAAGTTCTCAGCGTTGTCCCAATCCGTGCCGTCCCAATAGGTATTGCCCGTTCCGTCGCCGGTGTACCAGGCGTATTCGAAGGTGCCGCTGCAGCCACCACCACCGGTGGGGTTGGCGCTCAACGTGCCGTTTCCGCCCGCACAGATCGTGGGTGCATCCGCGCCGGCGAATTTGGCATCCAGCGTTGGTGCAAGCGTATTGAAGAGCACAACATCGTCCGTGCTGGCCGTGCAAACACCGCTGCTGATGGTCCAACGCAGGGTGGCACTGCTTCCCGCCGGAACACCTGTGACACCCGAGTTATTGAGCGCCGCATTCGCGATGGTCGCTGTACCTCCGATCAAACTCCAACCTCCTGTACCTACCCCGGGCACGTTGCCGGCCAGGGTGAACGCACCGTCGCTGCACTGCTCCTGATCGGAACCAGCGGCGGACGTGGACGGAACCGGGTTCACGGTCACCGTTACACCAGTGGCATCGCTTGCATTGCACGTGATCTCAGCACTGCAACGCACTTTCACCTTGTACGTGGTGGTGGCTGCAGGTGCAACACCGGTCACCGTGGCGAAGGAACCGTAGTTCTCCGCATTGTTCCACGTGGTGCCGTTCCAATAGGTATTCCCCGTTCCATCACCGGTGTACCAGGCATACTCGAAGCTGCCCGAACAACCGGCACCACCCGATGGGTTGGCCGTGAGCGAGGCGCTGGCGCCTGCGCATATGGTGGGGGCATCCGAACCGTCGAACTTGGCATCCACGGTGGGAGCGCTACAGGAAACGACGGTCCATGCAACGGTAACATCGTCGACTGCTAATTGATGGTCAGTACCGCTATCATTGATATCTTCCCATTTAAT
>JBIIYD010000165.1:0-7070 GCA_044347005.1 Flavobacteriales bacterium
CGATTGCACGGAAATACATCATGTCCTTCCCTCCAGAAGATTCCACTACCCATGCGATACGCCAAACAGTCGTAACCAGCGATACCGGCCTGGTACTATGTGGCTTTTTTGAGAGGCCAGGACTGATAGTGGATGCATTTTTGGTTCGCCTTAATACTGATGGCGACACCCTTTGGACCAGTCGCTTGGGCACCGCAGACCAGGCTTATGTAGCGCTCGGCATTCAGGAATATGTGGATGGTGGTTTCGTGTTGACCGGATTTCGCAACTATGGCAGCCCTTGGAATAAGAGCTTCCTGATCCGTACGGATGCGGAGGGCAATCAGCTTTGGCGAAGGCTATATGGCGGCATCGCCATACAGAATGGTGCGGTGCGCGTCGCGGCCGATGGCGGGATCATCACGTGGAGCACCTACCGGGAACCGGGTTGGGACTTGGACTGGCAGCAGATGATGCTTACCAAATGGTCGCCTACAGGTAGTGTAATCTGGCAGCGCAAGGTCAACAAAGATTACCAAGTTGGTACCCAGGATATGGAGATCCTTTCCGACGGAAGCATTGTGGGTGCCGGTACCATTGAGGACCGTGCTGCTTTGGTGAAATTCAATGCAGATGGTGACAGCCTGTGGACCCGTGAGTACACGCTGTTCGGCTCATACCATGGGTTCTACGACGTGCAAGCCACCAGCGACGGTGGTTTTGTGTGTACGGGCGCGGCGTTCTCGTTTCCGCCAACCGACCCCGGTATCCAGACCTCCCAAGTGATCTGGGTGGTAAAGACCGATAGCCTCGGCTGTGTGGTTCCCGGCTGCAACACCGTAGGAGTGGAAGAATACGTGATGGACCTGAACGAGCACCTGCGTGTTTGGCCCAACCCAGTGGCTGCGGGTGCGCCGCTCACATTGGCCTTCGAACCGCCACAGGAATTCACACCCAACGGCCCACTGCGTGTTGTGGTATTGGATGCACTGGGCAAGCAGGTGCATGAGGAGCGTGTGCAGGTGGGCACTTGCCAACTCGCCAACTTGCCTCTCGCCACTGGAGTTTACCACCTGCACCTTACCGACAACACCCGCTGGTTGGCGGGGGCGAACTTCGTGGTGGAGTAGCTTTCATCGATAGACAAGCGCTATGTCGGAGGATGATCCCTACCAGTCCGATCATCATACCTTTGGGTGCCAACATGGAACACACACTACAGGTCATCATCGAGCACGATAAGGACGGCTACTTCGCCTATGTTCCGGAACTCAAGGGTTGTCATTCGCAAGGCGACAGCATGGAGGAGGTGACCAAGCATATTCGGGAGGCCATCGATCTCTACATGAGCACTATGCGTCCTGCGGAGCTGAAGCGCTTGGCCAAGAAGCGGATCTACACCACCGCAATGCCCGTTAGCCTTGGCTAAACAGCCCGTGCTCAATGCCAAGGAAGCGGAACGTCTGCTGATCAAGGCTGGTTTCCACTGGGAGAGGACCACGGGCGGTCATCGCATCTACATGCGGGGCAATGAACGCATGGTGCTTCCTTGGCACGTAGGGCGCAGCCTGCACCCGAAGATCGTGAGGCAGGTTCTGGATGCCATTGAACCCGCATAACCAGCTCTATTCAGATCGCTCCCACCAACAAGGCCCCCGCGATCCCCAGCAACAACACCCCCACCAACACCTGCACGGCCCGGAAGGTGATCTTGGGGATCAGGCGTTTACCCCACCACGCACCAACGAAGGCTGCGAGCGTAGTGAGCAACAGCAGCGTTCCTTGCTCCTGAAGCAGTCCTTCCGGCATACGCTGTATGTAAACAGGTATGCGTGTAAGGTCCACCAATACGGCGATGGCGGTGCCCGTAGCGATAAAGGCCTCCTTGCCCAGTCCGCTGCGCAACAGGAAGATGCTGCGCAATGCGCCTTGGTGGCCGCTGAGTCCGCCGAAGAAACCGCTGAGCGCACCGCCGGGCACCAACCATTGCGGAGGAAGCGCCCACTTTTTGGCATTGGGCAACAGTTCGATGATGGCGAAGACCGCCATGAGCAAAGCGATAACGGCCTTGGTCACGCTCACCGGTTCATTGACCCCGGGGTATAGGTATGGCAGGTCCTCCATGCGCATCAGCAACAGCGCGCCCAACCATGCACCCACGATGCCCGCAAGCCCGAAACGCAGCAGCACACCCCGGTCCACATCGCGCCACAGCAGCCCGAACTTGAACAGGTTGTTCAGCAGGTGTACTACGGCGGTGAGCGCCACGGCCAGTTCAAGCGGAAAGAATAGCGCGAACACCGGCAACAGCAAGGTGCCCAGCCCGAAGCCGCTGATGAGCGTGAGCAGCGAGGCCACCAGGGCCACTAAGGGAATGAGGAGTTCGGGCAAGGCTGTTGGTTGCGTTGTAAGCGTGAGCGCGACGCGAAAAGTACGCTTGGTCCGGAACCAAGGACCAAATGACTTTGCACCCGTTGGGCGCTCGGTTTTCAGAGTTGAACCACGGATGCACACAGATGGACACGGATAAGTCCTTGTGTTTGGTAAAAGGGCCGTTACGCAGTGGGCAAAAGCTAGCCTCTACTTTCTCATCCGTGTGTATCCGTGTCCATCCGTGGTTGAATGGCATTCTATCGTCAGCGCCGAAAGGTGCAACGATCAAGAAGCGCCATCCCTGATCCGGAACCCCTTTGGCCGGATCCTTGTTGCTACCTTCGGACTTCCTCAACGAAAAAATCAAACCGTACCATGATCCTCAAGATCGTTTCCCTCGCCGCCTTCGGCTTGTTGGCCACCACTGCACACGACCCATTGCCGGACCTTACGCTGGGCACCAGCCTGCCCGGAGCGTCCATTGTGATGAAGGATGTTTCCGGCAAGGAAATGAGCCTGAAGGACGCAGCCGGCAAGAACGGATTGGTGGTGATCTTCTCCTGCAACACCTGCCCCTTCGTGATCGGCTCCGACGGCAGCGAAGGTTGGGAAGGCCGCTACCGCGAACTGGTGGCACACGCCAAGCGGATGAACGTGGGTGTGGCCTTCGTGAACAGCAACGAGGCCAAACGGGCCGACGGTGACGGCTTCGAGGACATGCAGCGCCGCTACAAGGAGAAGAACCTCGACGGCTTCTACCTGCTGGACAAGGACCATGTGGTGGCCGATGCCTTCGGTGCACGCACCACACCGCACGTGTTCCTCTTCGACAAGGACATGAAGCTGGCGTACAAGGGCGCCATCGACGATAACGTGGCCAAGGCCGCCGAGGTGAAGGAACATTGGTTGAAGAACGCCATGTTCGCGATGACCTCTGGAAAACCCATCGAGCCCGCCACCACCCGCAACACCGGCTGCAGCATCAAGCGCACCCCGCACAAGCACTGATCGGCCGTACCGCTACCAGCGAACGCCGCGGCCCGCAAGGGCTGCGGCGTTCTGCATTCCAAGCCGGATGCACGATCTGTTGAAAACATCATTTCGACCCCCATTACCTGCGCTGTTCCTTTGTGCGAAAGAGGAACGGCATGAATGTCCTGTTGATCGGTGGGGGGGGAAGGGAGCATGCCATGGCATGGAAGATCGCGCAAAGCTCCCTGCTCGACGAATTGTACGTGGCACCCGGCAACCCCGGAACCGTGCGCCATGGCCGCAATGTGGACCTGGACCTGAAGGACCATGCGAAGCTGCGCACCTTCCTGCTGGAGAAGCGGATCCGCATCGTGGTGGTAGGTCCCGAAGCGCCTTTGGTGGACGGGCTGCATGATCGCATCGCCGCCGACCCCAAGCTCGCAAGCGTTACCGTGATCGGGCCACGCAAACAAGGAGCGGCGCTCGAAGGCAGCAAGGACTTCGCCAAGGAGTTCATGTTCCGCCACAACATTCCCACGGCCGCCCACCGCACCTTCGTGAAGGGCCAGTTGAAGGAGGCCATCGAACACCTGGACCGTGCCGCAGCCCCGTACGTGATCAAGGCCGATGGTCTCGCATCCGGCAAGGGGGTGGTGATCACCAGTGATAAGAAGGAAGCTGCGGCGACCCTCAAGGACATGCTTGAAGGCGGCCGTTTCGGCAATGCCGGCGAAAGGGTGGTGATCGAACAGTTCCTCAAGGGCATCGAATTGTCCGTCTTCCTCATCACCGATGGGGAGTCGTTCAAGATGTTGCCCAGCGCCAAGGACTACAAGCGCATCGGCGATGGCGATACCGGCCCCAATACCGGTGGCATGGGCGCTGTTTCACCCGTGCCATTCGCCGACAAGGATTTCATGCAGAAGGTGCACGACCGCATCGCGGCACCCACCATCCGTGGTTTGCGCAAGGACGGCATCGACTACAAGGGCTTCCTCTTCATCGGCCTGATGAACGTGGGCGGCGAGCCTTACGTGATCGAGTACAACGTGCGCATGGGCGACCCGGAAACGGAGGTCGTACTACCCCGGTTGCGCAGCGACCTGCTGGACCTTTTCGAGGGCATCGCCTCGGGCACGTTGAGCGAGATCCACGTGGACGTTGACGACCGTACGGCCGTTTCCATCGTGCTGGCTTCGGAAGGGTATCCGGACGAGTTCGAGAAGGGGAAAGCGATCGGCGGACTGGAGTTGGTGCGCGATGCCTACGTGTTCCAATCCGGCACGGCCTTGAAGGGCGAGCAGCTCGTAACGAACGGAGGAAGGGTATTGGTGGTGACCGCTTTCGGCAAGGACCTGGAGCAGGCCATCGCTTCGGCCTACCGCAGTGCGGGCCTCATCGCCTTCTCTGGAAAAACAATGCGCAGCGACATCGGGCATGACCTGGTGCGTGTACCCACCACCAAGGTGATCACCCAACAAAAAGCCTGAGGCTCTTAGGCCAGGGTACCTTCCTTCTTGGCCTTGCGGTCGTAGTTGCGCTGAAGGCTCAACCAGTAAAGCAAACCGAGGAAGATGATCGCCGAGAAAGCCAGCGGAGGCAACCAGCCCAGAGCGGGCAGCACCGTGAACGTGGCTTCCAGAAGTTGGGCAATGGAGAAGAAGATCTGTTGCATCGTGCGTAAGCTTGGGGCCGGGCAAAGATAGCCACACCCGTTCACGGACCAGCGTATGATCGTTTCCCTCTTTCGCAGCAACCGACCGGCCATCCTTCTGGCATTGGCCCTCCTGGTGCCCGGGCTGTTCCTGGCCGGCTGGTGGCGGTCCGCCATGCAGCCGGGGCCGTCCATGGAGTTCTATGCCTGGGTGGCCTCCCTGCAAGGGCCTGCACCATGGGCCGCCGGGGTCTTCCGCATGCTGGTGATCGCCCTCATGGCCGTGCAGATCACCTTCCTGGTGAACGATGCCGAACTGATGGACCGCAGGACGCACCTGCCCGCGTTGTTGTTCCCCTTGATGGTGGGTGCCATGTCCGGCAGCCTGGCGCTCGAGCCCGCTTTGCTGGGCATGCCACTCGTCATTGCCGCCATGGCCCGCAGCTGGTCCATCGTTTCATCCAAGCGGGCACTGGCGGCGCTCTTCGATGCCGGCCTGCTCCTCGGTATGGCCGCGCTGTGCTACCTGCCCTATGCCTTCCTCCTGGTGGTGGTCTGGGCTTCCATCTCGGTCATCCGTCCCTTCCAGCTGCGCGAATACCTCCTGCCCTTGCTCGGTGTGGCCTTGCCGCTCTACCTCGCGTGGGCCCTGGGGATGCTCATGGGTCACGAGGCCTGGAGACCCATGCTCACAGTTGTTGCCGACGTGCCTGCAGGCCAGCTGCCCACCGTGCTCCCACGCTGGTTGGACATCCTGCTGCTTCTGGACCTGTTGGGGCTGGTGGTCGCATCGTTGTTCGTTTACGCGGGCAGTTACCAACGCGGTGTGATGCGCGAAAAGAACATGCGCGCATCGTTCATGGCCTTCTTCTTCGCCCTCGGTGTGCTGATCGCTTTGGTCCGTTTGCTCAACGGTTCCTTCCCGAGCATCCTGCTGGCAGCGCCCTTGTCGGTCTTCTGTTCCTATGCGCTGCAATCCCCGCGTCGTGCCTGGCTTTCAGAACCGGCCGTGCTCGTGTTGCTGGTGGCTGCGCTTTGGCGCCAATGGCAATAAGAGCCTGTTCGGGATCCCTTCAAACTCGTCCCCCGCTCTCTTTTCCGCCCATGCTTCACCGGAGAATGATCCCGTAGACACCGCTACGCGATGATCTTCCGGCTTCGCCTGACCGAAAAACAGCCTCGGGGTACTTCGTTCAAGAAACCCCGAACAGGCTCTATGGCCGGGCCCTGCATTACCTTCGCGACCCCGTTCGTGCTCTTATGCAGCAGCGGGTATGCGCATGAAATTCGGTGTCGTCACGTTCCCGGGCTCCAACTGCGATGAGGACATGGTGCATGTGCTGGAAAGCCTGACCGGTGGTCCGGTGGAGCGTTTGTGGCACAAGGAGCACGACCTGCGCGGCGTGGACATGGTGGTGCTGCCCGGCGGGTTCTCCTATGGGGATTACCTGCGCAGCGGGGCCATCGCCCGTTTTTCGCCCATCATGCAGGAAGTGGTGGCACACGCGAAAAAGGGCGGCCTCGTGTTCGGCGTCTGCAACGGTTTCCAAGTGCTTTGCGAAGCCGGTCTCCTGCCCGGTGCGCTGCTGCACAACAGTGGCCAGAAGTTCATCTCGAAGAACCTGTTCATCCGCCCTGCTACACGGCGCACGGTGCTTACCCGCGCCGTACCCGACCGCGCCCTGCGCATCCCCATCGCGCACGGCGAAGGCCGCTACCATGCCGATGCCGCTACCCTGAAGGCCATGCAGGAAGGTGACCAGGTGCTGTTCCGCTACTGCGATGCGGAAGGCCGCATCACCGAGGACGCCAACCCCAACGGCAGCAAGGAGAATATCGCTGGGATCTGCAACGCAGGCCGCAATGTGTTCGGCATGATGCCCCACCCGGAGCGTGCGGCCGACGAGCGCCTGGGCAATACCGATGGTCGTTCCCTGTTCGAGTCGCTGCTGCAGGTGGTGCCGGCCTAAGAACCTGTTTGCATTAGCAGGTGATCTTGCGAAGTAGTAGGTGGATCATCGAGATCTTGACGAAGGCTTCTGAGCTTTGTGTGGTGATCTCAAAGTCTTTGGATAGCCTGCGGGACCAGGCG
>JBIIYD010000014.1:0-22749 GCA_044347005.1 Flavobacteriales bacterium
CGATGGAACGGTAGTTCCGGTAGGTCAGGAACACTGCGCCCAGGGCGAAGGCCACGCCCAGGATGACACCGGTCTTGCGGCTCAGGATGCCGAGTTGGAGCAGCAAGGCGACAACGCCGGCGATCAAAGCCAGCACGGCACCGAGCATAACCCAGGTGTTCTGCCCTTGGATGGCACCCACGATCAACAACGCTGCACCAAGAATGATGAGAATGACAGGGAACAAATAACTGCTGAGGGTCTTCATGAGGTGTGTACCCGGATGTGCTACCGAGGCGCCCAAAAGTAAGAGAAGGATCCGGCACTCGATAGCCTCACCACGAATTGCTCCGAGGTACGGCGCCGATCGCACCGGGAGGGGTACACTTCCGGGGATCATGGTTGGGCGGAAGGGTAGGATGACGTACGCGAGGACCGGTGCCGTCGTGCATAGCTTTCGCCCTCGCCCATGCTGCCGCCCACCAACCTCACCGCTGACCTGCTGGACGCTCTGGGGCACAAGCCCACCAAGGGACAGGAGCGCGCGGCCTACGCGCTGGACCGCCTGCTCGCTTCCCAACGTGCGCAGGCCACCCTGGTGCTCAAGGGTTATGCCGGCACGGGGAAGACCACCCTGGTGGGGGCCTTGGTCAAGGTGCTTTCACGCCAAAAGCGACCGGTGGTGCTGCTTGCCCCTACGGGCCGTGCCGCCAAGGTGCTCGGTTCGTACGCCAGATCGCCCGCCAGCACCATTCACCGGCGGATCTATCGCGTCAGTGGTGATGAGGATGGGTATGGCGGCCTTGCCGTTGGGGTTAACAAGGACGAAGGCGCCCTGTTCGTAGTGGACGAGGCGAGTATGATCGGACGCGGTGGCGGCGAGGGCTCCTTCAGTGACCGTGACCTGCTCACCGACTTGTTCCAACACGTTTTTTCCGCACCCGGCTGCAAGCTTCTGCTGATCGGTGACCCGGCACAGCTTCCTCCCGTGGGCAATGCGCACAGCCCGGCGCTCGATGTCAAGGAACTGGCCACCCTCGGGCTCCTTGCCGGCCAGGTGGAAATGACGGAAGTGGTGCGGCAGGCCGAAGCATCGGGGATCCTGGTGAACGCCACCAGCTTGCGGGACCTGTTGGCCGCCACGGCGAACGATCGAGAAAAGGATGCCCCGGATCCAGGTCCATCCCCCACATCGACACATTCATCCATTTCCACTCCCGATATGCATCGGGGCCCACTTCCCCCCATTTCCACATCCCCCACATCCCCCACATCCCCCATTCCACACTTCACCCCCTTTCCGGATGTACAGCGGATCGATGGACACGACCTTCAGGACGCGCTCGAGACCGCCTATGGCCGCGATGGTGCCGACGAGGTGTGCGTTATCTGCCGCAGCAACAAGCGCGCGTACCAGTACAGCATGCAGGTGCGCGCCCGCATCTACGACTATGAGGAGGAGCTCTGTCCCGGCGACCGTTTGATGGTGGTGAAGAACAACTACTTCTGGGCCGGCAAGAACGGCAGTCCGGAGTTGATCGCCAATGGGGAGCCCATCACCGTGAAGCGGGTACATGGCACCGAAGAGCGCTTCGGGCTGCGTTTTGCGGACATCACCGCCAGCTGGTGGAACGGCATGGAGGAACGCGAACTCGACGCCAAAGTTATGCTGGACGTGCTTGCCGTGGAATCACCGGCATTACCTGGGCCACGCTTGCGCCTGCTGAACCAAAGCGTGATGGAGGCCAGCAATGCAAGCACCAAGTCCAAACGCTTCCGAGCCATGAAGGAGGACCCCTATGCCAATGCTCTACAGGTGAAGTACGGTTATGCCGTTACCTGCCACAAAGCCCAGGGCGGCCAATGGAACACGGTCTTCGTGGACCAGGGCTACGTGACCGAAGAAATGATCGACACCGAATACATCCGCTGGCTGTACACCGCGATCACGCGTGCTTCGGAGCAATTGTACCTGCTGAACTTCCATCCCCGGTTCTGGGGGGATGATGAATAGTCTGCGTGTCTACCTTAGTAGGACCGCGGTTCCGGCAGTCCCGTAGGGACGATATATCGGTAGAATTATAGATGCCGAATTGTTCCATAAGTCCCGTAGGGACGACATATGGGTAGCCCATAGGGGACGATATATCGGTGGGTGATTTCGACAGTCCCGTTGGGACGACATATGGGTAGCATTCCCGTCAGCCTCAAAGCCTGATCAAGTGCACACCATTGAACGGAGCTTCCTGCGCAACACTGAAGATGTGGTCCTCACCCAAGTGCCAGGTATGCAAGTGATAGCTCTCCGCCGCATGTTTCATGAACGCCTCATGCTGAATGGTCATGCTGTTCACGGCGCCATCCACCCGCAGCACCCGCAGGTCCTCCATGATGCCCACACCACTGGCCTTCAGCACCGATTCCTTGCGGGTCCAGAATTCAAGGAACTTCCGCTTGGGGTCGGTCGATGTTGCGATGACGTTCACCTCCTCCGGCGTGAAATAATGCTCTCCCACCGCCATGTGGTCCACCGTGCGGGTCATGGTCTCGATGTCGGCACCGATCTCATGGCCTTGCGTGATCGCAATGAGTAGTGCGTCCTTCGTATCGCTCAGATTGAAGCGTAGATCCGTGCCCTCGATGTAGGGTTTGCCGAAGGGGCCACGGGCGATCCGCAAGAGTTCGGGCCGTTCACCCAATTGTTGGCCCAACAGTTCGCGTAACAGACCATGAGCGATGATGAAGCGCTCGCGGTCCACATCGAAACGGAACCGTGCCGCCCGTTGCTGTTCCTGCGGGTCGAGCAAGTTCTCGTACTCGGGGATCTGCGCGCGAAGCGCGTCCAGCAGAGAGAACCAGAGCGTGACATTATGCGCATCGCCGCCCGTCGGTAAGCCGGGTTCGATCTGCTCAGGGCCACTGCAATGGATCGTCAGCAGCCGGCTTTCCTGCGGCATATTCATCCGGTTTGCACGGCAGAGCGTTCCAAAGCCTGCGCGATGCCACGTTCGATCGACTTCGACAGGGTCTTCACATGCGGGTCCTTGATCATGTTGAAGTGATCGCCCGGCGTGCTGGTAAGGGTCAAGCCACCTTTTACCAGGTCTTTCCAGCCCATGTGTGCCTCGCCCGGTGAGGCTTCCGCCTTGATCACCAGCACCGGCCCCTCGTAGGGTTCGATCTTGTAGCGGTAGTAGGCCTGGTCATAGGTGTCGATGATGTGGAAGTGCCGCAGCTTCGGTGGCAATGCCTTGTTGCGCTGATGATACCACTTCACCATGCGGCGCATGACCATTTTCTTGACAGGGTCGTGCAATTTGCTTTCGGCCTTCATCACCTCACCGAACAGTCCCGGTGCATAGGTGTCCAACAAGGCCAGGAAGGGCACCTGCTCACCGCTGCGGCTCAGCTGTTGCGCCATCTCGTACGCCACCAGTCCACCGAAGCTGAAACCGCACAACAGGTAAGGGCCTTCGGGACGAACCTGCTTCATTTCACGGATGAAGTGGGCGGCGATGTCCTCCACCTCGGTATAGCGCAACGGGAACCCATCTTCCCCTTGGTGGAAAAAGCCCCAGAACGGCTGGTCCTTGCCCAGGTCACGGGCCATGAAGTAGTTGGCTTCGTCGCCATGCACACAGAACAGCGGCACCTTGTTGCCCTCCTTCTGGATCGGTGCCAGGTTCAACAGGTCGAGGGGCTTGATCTCCGCCATCAGCAGTTTCGCGAACTGGGCTACGGTGGGTGCTTGGAACAGACTGTTCAGCGGGAGCTTTCGGCCCAGCTGCTGTTCCACTTGTGTAAGCACCTGGATACCCACGATGCTGTGACCGCCCAGGTCGAAGAAGTTGTCGTGTACGCCGAGGTCCTCCACGCCCAATGCCTTGCCCCAGATGGCGGAAAGGCTTTTCTCCGTTGCATTTCGCGGTGCCACGTGCTCGGCCTTCATGCGCATGCTCCGCAGCTCGGGCATGGGCAGCAGCTTCTTGTCCACCTTTCCGTTCGGGTTCAGTGGTAGGGCCGGAAGCGCTACGAAGAAGGAGGGCATCATGAACTTCGGAAGTGCGGAGTCGAGGTGCGTTCGGAGCCCAGACATGAAAGTCTCCAATTGCACTTCATCCTTGGCCGGGTCGAAGTCGTTCGGCACCACATAGGCCACCAACTGCTGGCCGCCGGGCAGGTCCTTGCGGGCCATCACCAAACGGTCGCGCACACCGGGGTAGTTGCTGATGGCGTTCTCTATTTCGCCCAGTTCGATGCGGAAGCCGCGGATCTTCACCTGATCGTCGGCACGACCAAGGAACTCGATCGAGCCATCGGGCAGCCATTTTACAAGGTCGCCACTGCGGTACATACGTGAGTCGCCGCCCCGGAAGGGATCCGGAAGGAAGCGTTCTTCGGTAAGCTCCGGGCGTTCCCAGTAACCGAGCGCCACACCATCGCCACCGCAGTACAGTTCGCCTTTCGCACCAACGGGCACCGGCTTCTGCTGCTCGTCGAGCACATACAAGAACGTGTTGTGGATGGCCTTTCCGATGGGCACCTGCTTTCCGATATCGCCTTCGCTGTTGATGGGGTGGAAGCAGCTGTACGTGGTGTTCTCCGTGGGACCGTAAATGTTGTTCAGCACGCCGGGACCCAGCACGCGCAGTGCCTTACGGATGTGCGGAAGGCTCATCACTTCGCCTCCGGTAAGGATGCATTGCAGGCCTTTCAGACGGTCGACGTGCTCATCCACCAGCACATTGAAAAGGCCGGTGGTGATGAAGAGGATGTTCACACCGTAGCGCTCGATCGTGTCGGTCACCTCCGCCAGAGTGGGTTTGGCCTGAGGTTGCAATACCAGCCTTCCCCCGTTGAGCAGCGCGCCCCACAGTTCGAAGGTGCTGGCATCGAAGCTCACGTTGCTCATCTGTGTGATCACGGCATCCGGCCCGAAAGGCGCGTAGTTCTGGTCCTTCACCAGCCGAACGATGCCCCGGTGCGGCACAACCACGCCCTTTGGTTTTCCTGTACTGCCGCTCGTGTACATGATGTACGCGGCGCCTTCCGGTGTGTCCAGTGGTTCCTGGTGGGCAGTGCCGACCACGGGTTCGAGCACATCATCGAGGTGGATGGTGCGCGCATTGTGTTTCGGCAACCGGGCGTTCAGGGCTTTTTCGGTAAGCAGCACCTGCAAGCGGGTGTCGTCCAGCAGGAATTGCAGTCGTTCCTGCGGATAGGTATGGTCCAATGGCACGAACGCCGCCCCCGCGCGCATGATGGCCAGCTGCGCTTCCACCATGCCGAAGTTGCGTTCGCAGCACAGGCCTACAAAGTCGCCGGGCTTTACACCGTTCGCCTTCAGCAGGGCGGTGAGCGCCATCACGCGTACCTTCACCTGCCCATAACGAAGCTCCTTGTCACCGTGGTTCAGCGCGACCTTGTCCGGATATCGCGCCACCACCTCATCAAAGAGCTGGTTCACACTTTTATCCTTCGGATAGGCCACGGCCTTGCCGTACCAATCCAAAGGAGGCATGACACGCGCCTCGCCAAGGTCCTCATCACCGACGATCTCCGCGATGGTGGCGCTGGGCCGATCGCATATCCGCTTGATCAGCGAGCTGAATTGCTGCATCCAGCCCCGCACGGTCGATGCATCGAACAGGTCCGTGTTGTAACTCCACTCCAACACCAGTCCATCGGCATTGCCGGTGGCGTTCAGGAACAATTCGAAGTTCTCGAACCTGCGCGGGTTGCTCACGAAGCGGTGTTCCAGACCATGGAATGCTACCCCGTCGTCCATGTTCATGTCGATGTTGAACACCACCGGGCAAAGCGGTATGCGACCGGGATCACGTGGCACCTTCAGTTTGCGCACCAACGTGCCGAAGGTGTACTTCTGGTGGTCGAAGGCATCCAGGACTCCGGTCCGGCGTGCCTTCAGGTGGTCCATGAACGACGCTTCTTCCTCGATCCTGCTCTTCAGGGCGAGCAGGTTGACACAGTGCCCCACGAGGTCCTTCATCCCGAAGTCGCTCTGGCCCGCAGCGGGCAAGCCGATGCAAAGGTCACTGTCGCCGGTAAGGCGGTAGATGAACAATTCGAAGCTGGTGAGCAGCGTGGTCACGAAGCTGGCGCCACTTCGGGTGGCCACTCCGCGCAGGCGCCCCACGAGTTCAGGTTCCAGTTCCAGGTCCACCCGCTCCCCCTTGAAGGATTTGGCTTTTGGCCTTACCCGGTCCGTCGGAAGCTCCACCCTTGGAAGTGGGCCCTTGAACAGGTCGAGCCAATATTTCTCCACCTGTTGGTGCTCGGGGCTCTTGGCGAAGTCGATCTGCGCGATGGCGTAATCACTGAAGCGGAACACCTCCGGCAACACCGGAGCACGGCCCTCTACCAAGGCCGAGTACAGGCGGCTCACATCGGCCATGATGATGCCCAGGCTCCAACCGTCCACCATCACGTGGTGACCGCTGAGGCGCAGCTGATGCTTGTCGTTTGCGGTCCTGATCGACTGCACCCGGAACAGTGGTCCGTGGAGCAGGTCGAAGGTCGTCGTCATGTCCCGGTCCGCGAGGGACTTCAACGCCTTCTCGAGATCGGGGCCGGTCGATCCGGAAAGATCGGTCCAGGTCAGCGGCACCCGCATTGCGGACTGCACGATGACGCGCATGCCATCGGGGCTGATGGTGCTTCGTAGCCCCTCGTGTCGCTCGACCAATAGGTCGATGGTGCGTTCCATCTGCACCCGGTCCAGCGGACCGCTAAGCTCGAGCGTCACCGATTCGATGTATGCACAACTGGCGTCATGGCCCATCTGGGTAGCTACCCAAACCTCGCGCTGTGCCTCAGTGGTCGGTGCAGTGCGCTCGATGGCCGGACCCGCGAAGGGATCGAAGTCCACGGACTGCCGTTTGCTCTCTGTGATGAAACTTTCCACGTTCTACAAACCTAAACTACCTCCTCGGTAACAAGCATCGAATATTTTCCAGGCCTATCGGGGTCAGCAACGAACCATGCGGCTGATCCATCCGGTTTCCGCCCAAGACGAGCCCCTTCTACGGGAGGTTGGTCAGCAAGTTCGATGCGTTCGCTCGGATTGCGGGCGTGGCCGTTCAGTGTGCTGTTGATCACCTCGATGGGGTAGGTGCGCTCCGGCATGAAGCCGCTGGCGCGCAGTTCCACGCAGGTCTTCTCCAGGGCCTCCAGGATCTTCTCCACATCGGCCGCCGTGTGCGCGGTGGTGAGGAAGTGCGGGAAGTCCAGCACGTGTACGCCGTGGAAGCGCATGAGCATGAAGAAGAGCTCGGTGTAGTTGACGCTCTCGTCGTACTTGGTCTTGAAGGCGCTGCCGAAGGTGACCCAGCGGTAGGGGAGCTGGTACTTGTCGAACAGACCGTTCGCGCGCTGCACCATGTCGAAGGTCATGTCGTTCAGGCGCTCCTGCAGCGCGGGGCCGTGCTCCTTCATGTGGACGAGCGCTGCCTTGGCGGCGGCCATCGTCAGCGGGTGGCGCACGAAGGTGCCGGCGAAGTAGGTGACACCGGCCGGGGGCACGCTGTCGTCACCGAACTGCCAGTCGCCACCGTCGAGGGCGTCCATCCATTCGCTCTTGCCGATCATTGCGCCGATGGGCATGCCACCGCCGATCACCTTGCCGTAGGTGCCGATGTCCGCCTGGATGCCGAAGAGCGCCTGCGCGCCGTTGGGGTGCATGCGGAAGCCGGTGATCACCTCGTCGAAGATCAGCGCGGCACCGTGTTGTTTGGTGATCGCACGCACCTCGCGCAGGAAGTCCACCGGCCGGAATTCCATGCGACGGCTCTGCACCGGTTCCACCAGCACGGCGGCAGCCTCGTGGCAACGCTCCTTGATGATCTGCAGGCTTTCCGGCGTGCCGTAATCCAGGATCAGCATGTTCTCCACGGCCTGTGGCATGATGCCGGGCGCGCCGGGGTAGCTCTTCTTGCTCTTGCTGCCACGGATGATCACCTCGTCGTTGATGCCGTGGTAGCTGCCGCTGAAGGCGATGATCAAGCTGCGACCGGTCACAGTGCGCGCCATGCGCATGGCACCGAGCACCGCTTCGGAACCCGTGTTGCACACCGCCGCACGTTCACCACCGGTGAGTTCGCACAACAGGTTGCTCACATCGGCGGCCAGCGGGTGCATGGGGCCGATGTCCACGCTTTGGTCCAGTTGCTTGTGGCAGGCCTCCTTGATGAAGTCTGGCATGTAGCCGAACATCGACGAACCGAAACCGCTGAGGATGTCGACGTAGTTGTTGCCGTCGATGTCGGTGAGTTGGCAGCCGCTGCTCTTGTCCACCACCACCTGGTAAATGAGCTCCTTGGTCTGCGGCTTGAATCCGGTGACCACACGCGGGTCGGCCATCGGCTTGCGGTTCTCCTGCGTGAAGGCTTTGCTCTTGGCGGTCTTCGCGACGTAGCGTTTCACGAAGGCATCGAACCACGCGCGTTGCTCCGGAGTCATGTCGTCCACCTTCTCCTTGCTGATACGCGCTTGGGCACCGAATACTTTCTTCAGTTCGGGTGCGTCTTCCAATGCATTGGTGGTCGTGGCGGCCGTTGTAGCGGGTCGACCATGGTCGACCCCTACGGCCGCGCCACCACCATTCCAATGCGGAAGAATGTGGTCCGCCAGCTTGTCCAAATTCGGCACCTCCTCGTTCAGTTGCCGGAACGAGATCTTCACCCCGAACTTCTTCGAGAGCGAAGTGGCCACCTGGGTGAGGAACAGCGAGTCGAGGCCCATCTCCAGGAAGGTCTCCTCGGGGTCGGCATCGGCCAGTTCCAGTCCGGAGCTTTCCTCCAGCAGGTGCTTGATCTGCTTGATAAGCGCTTCCTTGGGCGTGAGGTGCGCATCGCCGCTGTTCGGTACGGGCGCCTCGATGGTGGTGCTCGCGATGGCCTGGCCACCGGCCGCGATCATCGACACCGGATCCACCCAGTGACGCACACGCTCGAAGGCATAGGTCGGCATCGGGATGCGATGACGCTCTTCGCGCTCGTAGAATTTCTTCCAGTCGACAAGTACACCGCTCTGCCACAAGCCACCAACGGCTTTCAGCAGTTGCGTGAGTTCGTTGCCGTTTCCGGCGGAATCGCTCAGCGAGGATACCGCCGCTTGTTTCTTGGTGTCGCTGCTTTGCTGACGAGCCAGCGTGGTGGCCGTTGTGCGAGGCCCCACTTCGAGCATCACACGGTCGGCATCAGCCCACGCGAACTTCACCGCTTGTGCGAAACGCACCGTGGCACGCAGGTGATGGCTCCAGTACTTGGATGAGGTCGCTTCTTCATCTTTCAGCCATTCAGCGGTCACCGTGCTGATGATCGGGATGCGCGGCGCGCTCAACTTCACGCTCTCCACCACCTTCCTGTACGGCGCCACGATGGCCTCCATCATCGGACTGTGGAAGGCGTGGCTGGTCACCAGCAACTTGCAGGTGATGCCATCCTTCTCCAGCTCGGCCTGCAGCTTCGTGATCGCTTCATGCGGACCGCTGGCCACGCAGAGTTGCGGCCCGTTGTTCGCGGCAATGCTGCAACCGGCGGGAAGTCTCTTCAGCACATCCTCTTCCGCCGCGCGCACGCTGAGCATGCTGCCGCCGGGCAGTTCCTGCATCATCCGCCCGCGGTTGGCCACGAGTTTCACAGCGTCTTCCAGCGAGAACACGCCAGCGAGACAACCCGCTGCGAACTCACCGATGCTGTGGCCCATCATGGCGTCGGGCACGATGCCCCAGTGCATCCACAGCTTTGCGAGGCTGTAATGCATGGTGAAGAGCGAAGCCTGCGTGTAAATGGTCTGCTTCAGTTGCTCGGCGGCCTTCTCGTCTTCACCGGGGTTCGGGAAGATGATATCGCGGAGCGAGGTGCCGAACTCCTTGCTGAACAGCGCGCAACACAGATCGAAGTGTTGCTTGAAGATCGGTTCGCTGTCGCAGAGATCGCGGCCCATGTTCACGTACTGCGAACCCTGTCCCGGGAACATGAACACCACGCCAGGCGCCGCTTCGTGCAGTTCCCGTGTGCCGATCAGGTTGGTGTCCTTGCTGGCGATCGCGTCGATCAGTTCAGCGTGCGTGCCACCCACGATCAGGCGGCGGTGCTTGAAGTGTCGACGTCCGACTTGCAGCGTGTAGGCCGCATCGGCAAGGGACGACTTCGGATGCGTTTCGAGCCAGTTGCGGAGGTTGTCCGTCATGGCATCGAGGCTCGTCTTGCTCTTCGCGCTGAGCAGGAAGAGTTGTTTGCTGCGTGAAGCGCTCGAAGCCTTGGCCACTGGCGGCTCCGCGAGGATCACATGCGCGTTCGTTCCGCCCACACCGAAAGAGGAAACGCCTGCGATGCGCGGAGTTCCGGTGCGAGGCCAAGCGATGTTCTCGTTCGCCACGCGGAAAGGTGAATTGGCGAAGTCGATGGCCGGGTTCGGGTTCTCGAAGCCTACGTTGGAAGGGATCACCTCCTCGCGCAAGGCCAGCGCGGTCTTGATCACCCCGGCAGCACCGGCGGCCGGTGTCAGGTGACCGATGTTGCTCTTGATCGAGCCGATCACACACCAATGCGGGTTGTCACTCCGGGCCTCGCTGAGCGGAGTCGAAGCGCCCAGAGTCGCGCCAGTGCCTTTGAATGCCAATGTCAACGCCTCCACTTCGATCGGATCACCGAGGGGTGTTGCCGTGCCGTGTGTTTCCACATAGCTGACCTCGCCTGGGCTCACGCCCGCATCGGCCTGCGCCATGGCGATCACTTCGGCCTGTCCGCGCACGCTGGGTGCGGTGAAACTGGCCTTGTCGCTGCCGTCGTTGTTGAGCGCGGCGCCCTTGATGGTGGCGTAGATGTGGTCGTGATCGCGGATCGCGTCATCAAGGCGCTTCAGCACGATGATGCCGGTGCCGTCGCTGAAGCTGGTGCCTTTGCCCTGGGCGTCGAAGGTGCGCGTACTGCCGTCCGGGCTGTACATGCCGCCTTCGTTGTACACGATCCCGCTGTTGAAGGGCACGGTGAGCGCGATTCCACCGGCCAGGGCCATGTCGCATTCGCCATCACGCAAGGCCTTGAACGCTTGTGCAATCGCCACCAGCGAAGTGCTGCACGCCGTGTGGATGCTCAACGCCGGACCACGCAGGTCGAACTCGAACGCGAGGCGCGTGGCGATGTAGTCCTTCTCGTTGGCGGTCATCACCGCGAAGTCGCCCACCTGTTCGATGAGCTCGGGATGGCCGATGACGTTGCGGGTGAAGTAGGTGTTGTTGCCCATGCCCGCGTACACGCCGATGAGGCCTGCGAACTGTGCGGGATCGTACGCGGCATCCTCCAGTGCAGCCCAGGCCGTTTCCAGGAACACGCGTTGCTGGGGGTCCATCAGCGCGGCCACACGCGGGTTCACGCCGAAGAAGGCCGCATCGAACTTGTCGGCATCGGTGATCACACCGCGGGCTGCGACATAGTCCGGGTCGTTCTTCACCTCATCCGGCACGCTCGGGTCGATCTCGTCCTTGCTCCAGCGGCTGATGCTGTTCTTCTTGTCGAGCAGGTTCTTCCAGAGCTGCTCCACGTTCTCCGCACCGGGGAAGCGGCCGCTCATGCCGATGATGGCGACGTCCGGCCGTTTCGAAGCACCGGCCTTGGCCTTGCGTGCCTTGGCCATTTCAGAAGGATGGATGGCATCCGCGTCACCTTCCAGGAACGCCGCACAAGCCTTGATCGTCGGATGCTGGTAGAGCTTCACGATGGGCAGCTTCAGGCCGTGGCCTTCGAGCTGCGCGATGCACTGGATGCTCAACAGCGAATTGCCGCCGAGGTCGAAGAAGTTGTCGTCGATGCCCACGCGGTCGATGGCGAGCAGATCGGCCCACACATTGGCGAGCGTCTTCTGCACCTGGGTCTGCGGCGCGGCGTAGGCCACGTCCAGTTCCGGGCGCTTCACATCCGGGGCAGGCAGTGCCTTGCGGTCGATCTTGCCACTGGGTGTGCGCGGCAGCTCCTGCACGGCCACGAAGGCCGAAGGCTGCATGTAGTCGGGGAGGAGCGCGGCGAGGTGCTTGCGCAGGTCGTTGGTGCTGAGCTCGCCCTTCGCGACGTAGTAGCCGATCAGGCGCTTCAAGCCCGGACGGTCCTCCCGCACGTTCGCCACGGCCTGATCCACCGCCGGGTGTTTCTCCATGGCCACCTCCACCTCGCCCAGTTCGATGCGGTAGCCGCGCACCTTCACCTGTCCGTCGATGCGGCCCTTGTAGTCGATCTCGCCGTTGGGGAGTTCGGCTGCGCGGTCGCCAGTACGGTAGAGGCGGCCACCCGGGGTGAAGGGGTCGGAGAGGAAACGTTCCGCGGTGAGGTCATCGCGACCGATGTAGCCTTTCGCGACGCAGGCACCGCCGAGGTAGAGCTCGCCCTCTTCGCCCATGGCAACGGGCTTCATCTGCTCATCAAGCACGATCAGCTTCACGTTGTCGATGGCGCTGCCGATGTTGGGCAGTGCAGGCCAGGTCGCCGGATCGCCCTTCAGCTCCAGCTCGCTCACCACGTGGCCTTCGGTCGGCCCGTATTGGTTGCAGAAGCGGCAGCCGGGCAGTTGCTTGAACAGGTTGGCGATCGCCGGAGTGATCTTCAGTTGCTCACCGCTGGTGAAGACCTCCTTCAGCGAGGAAGGCACTTCGCCGGTGCGTTCCACGGCCTCGGCCAGGTATTGAAGTGCCACGAAGGGCACGATGATCCGGTTGATCTTCTGCGCGATGATCTTGCGGAGCAGCTGCGTGCTGTTCAGCCGGTCCTCATCGGTGATCAGCACCAGCGTGCCGCCTTGCGCGAACGTGGTGAAGAGCTCCTGGAAGCTGACGTCGAAGCTGATGGGCGCGAATTGGAGCGTGCGGTCGCCTTCGCCACAGACGGAGGTGCGCAGTTGCCACTGGATCAGGTTCAACAGTGGCGCATGGTGCATGGCCACACCTTTCGGCCGACCGGTGCTGCCGCTGGTGAAGAGCACGTAGGCCAGGTCCTCCGGCGTGGCCGGGCAGGGGCCCTCGAACAATGGTCCATTCTCAAGGTCGATGTCCTCGATGAGGAGCACCTTGGCGTTTGTGCCGGTGAAGAGGTGCTGATGGGCCTTGTCGGTGATCACCACCGGCGGCCGGGCATCCTCCACCATCAGGGCGATGCGTTCGGCGGGATAGGTGGGGTCGATGGGGACGTATGCGGCACCGGCCTTCAGGATGCCGAGCACCGAAGTGATGAGTTCGGGAGAGCGGTCCAGACAGAGGGCTACGGTGCTGTCGGTTCGAACACCTGAGGCCGCTAGCACTTTGGCCAGCGCATCAGCGGACCGGGAAAGCTTCTCGTAGATATAGGTGCCCGTGCTGTGCTCCACGGCAACACGGCCAGGGGAGGTCGAGCATTGCTGGTGGAAGAGTTCGAATACGTTATGTAAAGAGGCGGTGGAGGAGGTCATGGAAAGGGCGGACTTCAATGGGGTCCAAGCTCGGCAGGACAGGGTGCCGACGAGCTTGCTGGTCGATCTTGGGCCTTATGAAACGAGAAGAACACTACCCAGGTTGCAACTATCGAATATGAAATTACCCATTTCAGGTCAATGTTGACATGATCGGACGACGATGTTCACGATACGATGCTCTTGTTGAAAACTTGCCATTGGCCATCATGAACCAAAACGTGCGTCGTGCTGTTCCTGTCCTTCCCATTGTATGGGGTTTCTGGGCTCAAGATCAGCGGTTATGTATAGGAACAGTTCTTACCTTCGCCGACCTTGCGCATGAATGTTATCAACAGGTTGTTGTTCCTGGGGTTAAGCCTTTGGCTATTAGCAGGATATGGGCTGGTAGCACAATCGCTTGGCCACGACCGGTCCGTGCGCATGTGGTCCGAAGCCCAGGTTTCACCTCCGCGGATCACCCTTAAATGGCTGCCCCATTCCAATACGAACGGCTTTCAGGTATGGCGTAAGTTGAAGGGGACCACTTCCTGGGGTTCGGTCGTTGCCAACCTGGGTGCCACTTCGCTGGAATATGTGGACAATTCCGTCGAAGTTGGCATTTCCTACGAGTACAAGGTGGTGAGGACCACGGCGAACCTTGGGAATGGCTATGGCTATGTGAATTCGGGGATCCAGGTGCCCATGGTCGAGTTCCGCGGTACCATGGTCCTGGTCGTCGACGACCTTTTTGTGACCTCGCTATCGGCGCAATTGGCGCAGTTGCAGGCCGATCTTGAAGGCGAAGGGTGGAAGGTGGTGCGGCACAACGTGAGCCGGAACGCTCCCGTGACCAGCGTGAAGTCGCTGATCGTGGGCACCTACAATGCCGACCCGACCAATGTCAAAGCGGTTTTCCTGGTGGGCCATGTGCCCGTGCCCTATTCCGGCAACCTTGCCCCCGATGGGCACGGTGAGCACTACGGAGCGTGGCCTGCGGATGTCTATTATGGCGATGTCAACGGCACCTGGACGGATAATACCGTGAACAGCACGGGGGCATCCTGGCCCGAGAACAGGAACGTGCCTGGCGATGGCAAGTTCGACCAGACGGTCATCCCAAGTGCGGTCGAACTGGCTGTAGGTCGTGTTGACATGTGGAGCCTCCCGGCGTTCGGGCAAAGCGAGACCCAGCTCCTGGGCGCCTACCTGACCAAGCTCAGCAATTGGAAACGGAAGGTCTTCACGGCTCAACTCAGGGGCTTGGTGGACGACAACTTCACGGGTATGGCGGATGCCTTTTCCCAGAACGCTTGGCGCGGGTACGGTCCGTTGGTCGGCCCCAACAACGTGCAGGCGCTGGATTACTTCAGCACCTTGAACGGGCAGAGCTACATGTTCAGCTATGGCTGTGGAGGCGGATGGTTCACCGGAGCGAACGGTGTCGGCGAAACCGCGAACCTGGTTTCACCCGGGGTCAATACGATCTTCACGGTCCTTTTCGGGAGTTACTTGGGCGACTGGAACAACCAGGACAACTTCCTGCGGTCGGCCCTGGCTTCCGGAACCACGCTGGTGAACTTCTGGGCCGGCTACCCCAATTGGTACATTCAGCATCTGGGCATGGGGGAGACCATCGGTTATGGTACTGTGCTTACCCAGAACAATACGGGCCACTACGATCCGGCCAACTGGCAGGCCAACCGGGTGCATGTGGCGCTAATGGGCGACCCCTCGCTGCGCATGCATGTGGTCGCGCCACCGACCAATGTGAATGCGATCCCTATTTCGGCCACCCAGGTGACCGTGTCGTGGACCGCATCCGCGGAAGCCGTCCAGGGCTACCATGTGTACCGCTACAATACCGCTACACAGGCCTGGGTGCGGCGGTCGGCCACACCGGTCGTCGGCACGTCATTCCCCGATAATGCCTCCGGACTGTCCGGCACCGTGCGATACATGGTGAGGGCGCTCAAACTCGAGAATTCCTGGAGCGGTTCTTACTTCAACTTGAGCATGGGCAACACGGCCCAAGCGACGCTTACCTCGGTTCCTGCCGATTGCCTCGGTGTTCCAGGTGGTACTGCACTGGCAGGTACTCCCTGCAACGACGGCAATGCGTGCACGATCAACGACACTTGGAACACGGCGTGCCAATGTATCGGTGTGGTGCAGGTCTGCAACGACAACAACCCATGCACCACCGATGCCTGCACCAACGGCACCTGTGTTTTTGCACCCCTCCCGGACAATGATGGGGACGGCCTTTGCAACGCGGCGGACGGCTGCCCGAACGACCCGAACAAGACCGCACCGGGCACTTGTGGATGCGGTGCACCGGAGCCCGGTACGCCCTGCAACGATGGGGTGCCCACCACGGTGAACGATGTGGTGGGAGCCAACTGCGTTTGTGCCGGGGTGGTCGTCGATTGCCTCGGTGCTGCCGGCGGTGCGGCGCTGCCCGGAACGACCTGCAACGATGGGAACAGTAATACGGTGAACGATGTATGGAACGCCTCGTGCCAATGTGTGGGCCAGTTGCTCGATTGCGCCGGAACACCTGGTGGCAGCGCATTGCCGGGCACGGCTTGCAACGATGGCAATGCCGGCACACTGAACGACGTTTGGACCGCTTCGTGCACCTGCCAGGGCACACCCATGGATTGCCTGGGCCAGGCTTTCGGCAGTGCTTTGCCCGGCTCTCCGTGCGACGATGGCGACCCGGAAACAGGTTTCGATCGATGGGATGCCAACTGTGTTTGCACGGGTCTGCCCATCGACTGTAACGGGGTTCCCGGAGGAGGCGCGGTACTCGACGATTGCGGCGTGTGTGGCGGAACCAACGACTGCATCGATGCAACGGTCTGCGTTTCCCTGAACAACCTGGACGGCAACCCGGACGGCGAAGAGGCCGAAGGCGGTGATATCTACCTGAACACCGGTGCCCTTGATCTGGTCTTCGATGGCGAGCCGGTCCCGTTCCGAGGGGAACAGCTGGTGGCCATGCGATTCATTGGCATCGAGATCCCTGCGGGTGCCCAGATCGTCAATGCCTACGTGCAATTCACGGCGAACAACACCAGCGGGCCGGAACCTTGTCTGCTGCAGGTATCATTGGAGGCCACGGCCAATGCAGCTCCCTTGTTCTACTCCCCGCAGAACTTCAGCAGCAGGGACCGGACGGACATCGTGAATTGGTCACCGCCGGCTTGGAACATTGCCAATGCCTCCACGCCCGACCAACGCACGCCCAACCTGTCCGGCTCGGTGCAGGATGTGGTTGATAGACCGGATTGGCAGCCTGGCAACGCCATGGTGGTATTCCTGGAGGGCACCGGAAAACGTTCCGCCTGGAGCTTCGATCAAAGCGCGTCCCGCTCGGCCAAACTTTGCATCGCCTACCAACTTCCCCAGCTGGTGGCCGACTGTTCGGGCATCCCGGGAGGTACGGCGGTGCCAGGGTCAGGTTGCAACGACGGCGATCCCGCAACGGGTAATGATACCTGGACGGCCGACTGCCAGTGTATCGGCTTACCGATCGACTGTAACGGAGTTCCCGGTGGAGCTGCCTTGGCCGGTTCGGCGTGCGATGACGGTGATCCGAATACCGTGAACGATGTGATCGGGGCAACCTGCAATTGCCAGGGTACGCCGCTCGATTGTGCGGGTGTGCCAAGTGGAACGGCCCTGCCCGGGACAGCCTGCGACGATGGTTTGTCGTTCACGCTCAATGATACGTGGACGAACGCGTGCGACTGTGTCGGTGAAATACCCGACTGCCTGGGTATCCCCGGGGGGGCGACATTGCCCGGGACTCCTTGTGATGACGGCGATCCTGCGACAGTGAACGACCGGTGGCTCTCGGACTGCCAATGTGTGGGTGTCGTGCCCGATTGCCTTGGTATCCCGGGCGGCGCAGCACAACCCGGAAGCCCCTGCAACGACCTTGATCCATCCACAGGGAACGATCAGTGGACCAGTGATTGCACCTGTATGGGCATTCCGCTTGACTGTGAAGGCACACCGGGTGGGCCTGCCGTGGAGGGCACACCATGCAGCGATGGCGACCCGTTCACCGTGAACGACACGTGGGCATCGAACTGTTCCTGCGTGGGGGAGCAGATCGATTGTGAAGGGATCATGGGCGGTCCGGCGATGCCTGGGACACCCTGTGACGATGGTGACCCCATCACTGTAAACGATGTGTGGAACCTCGATTGCCAGTGCGTGGGAGAGGTCGCGGATTGCCTTGGAGCCTTTGCTGGAAGCGCGTTACTCGGTACCCCCTGCGACGATGGCATTGCCACCACGGGTAACGATCAATGGACCACGGATTGCCAATGTATCGGTGTGCCGTTGGATTGTGCCGGTGTGCCCGGCGGAACATCGGTGCCCGGCTCACCCTGCGATGACCTGGATCCCACTACAGGTAACGATGCATGGTCGGCGGATTGTCAGTGTTTGGGTCTTCCATTGGATTGCGAAGGCCTTCCCGGAGGGGCCGCAACCCCGGGTTCCCCCTGTGACGACGGTGACCCGGCCACTGCCGATGATCGATTGAACACAGCCTGCCAATGCGAAGGTCTACCGATCGACTGCATTGGAATTCCTGGAGGTGATGCACTGCCGGGCACACCATGTAGTGATGGTGATCCCTTCACCGGGGAGGATGCATGGAACGCGGACTGTGAATGCATCGGCCTGGTGATCGATTGTCTTGGATCCGCAGGGGGGCAGGCATTGCCCGGAACGCCTTGTGATGACGGCAACGCAATGACAGGGGATGATGTGTGGACTTCGGATTGTACCTGCGCGGGCGAGTTCATCGACTGCTTGGGCATTCCTGGAGGTGCGGCCATTGTAGGTACACCTTGCGATGATGCGAATGCCGATACCGGGAACGACCTCTGGACGGCGGATTGTACTTGCGTGGGACAACTCATCGATTGTGTCGATGTACCGGGAGGGACGGCCCTGCCTGGTTCTCAGTGCGATGACGGTGATCCGCTTACGGGCAATGACGTTTGGGGTGCCGATTGCTCCTGCAGCGGACTTACGATCGATTGTGAGGGTGTTGCCGGAGGAACCTCTGTGCCCGGTTCGACCTGCGATGATGGTGACCCGAATACCGCGAACGATCGGTGGTCGGCCAATTGTACGTGCGCCGGGGAGTTGATCGACTGTACGGGAGTGCCCGGTGGGTCGGCTTTGCCCGGATCACCTTGCAACGACAATGACCCGTCGACCGGGAACGACGAATGGACCGCGAACTGTACCTGTTCAGGTGAGGTCGTCGATTGTGCAGGCGTTCCGGGAGGGAACGACCTACCTGGACAGCCCTGTGATGACAATGACCCGGGAACAGGGAATGATATCCGGCTATCGGACTGCACTTGCCTTGGAGTGCCGATCGACTGCGAAGGCGTGGCAGGCGGAACTGCGTTGCCGGGAACGCCCTGTGATGATGGCAATGCCGGTACGGGTAACGACCGCTGGGCAGCTGATTGTACCTGCACCGGCCAGGTGATCGATTGCCTGGGTGTACCAGGAGGTTCGGCATTGGCAGGGACCTCCTGCAATGACGATGATCCCGATACCTACATGGACCGGTGGACGGTCGATTGCCTGTGCGAGGGAGCGCCAATGGATTGTGCAGGTGTCATCAATGGAACAGCGCAGATAGACGCGTGTGGCATCTGTTCAGGCGGAAGCACCGGGCTCCAGCCCGATGTCGATGCCGATCAGGACGGCGTTCCGGACTGTTTGGACCTATGTCCAGGCCTTTCGGATCCGGATCAAGCGGACTCCGATCAGGACGGCATAGGTGATGCCTGCGATAATTGCCCCTGGACCCATAACCCGGACCAGATGGATACCGGTGGTGAAGGTGTGGGCGATGTTTGCAGGGAAGTCGGGATCATGGAGGGCGATCATCGGACAACTATTGCCTTGCATCCCAATCCTACGCAAGGTCTGCTCTACCTGCCGGAGCTCCATGCTCCAGGCTTTGTAGTAATGGTCCTCGATCCCTTGGGGGCAGTGGTGGGACGAAGCCCATACAGCACTGTCCTTGATGTATCGAACCTGGCCCGTGGCACCTACTTCCTATGGGTGTTCGATGGTAAGGGCAAAGCCTACGCCAGAGCCAGGTTCGTCCGGCTCTAAGGGATCTCCGAAAGCTTCGACCGGCCCCTCGGGTGATCCGTCGGTGCCTCACGGACAACGGTCCAGAATAGTGTACAAGCGTTCGTCGTCATTGTAACCTGCAGAGCGATTTCGGTGTAGAACCGGGTCCTTTGATCACTGTGGTCCTTCGAAGGTGAGCGACTGCCTCGCACGCCTTCCTGCCAAGGAGGTCCACCGCGATCGGGGTACATCCGACCCGAAGCCATCTGCCATGGTACGCTACCTGCTGTCCCTATGCGCCGTTCTCACTGTTCTGGTGAGCCATGCGCAGTCGCCTTCCGAAAATGCTGCGGTCAAGGCTTGGGCTACCGTTCAGAATAACCCACCCCGGATCACGCTGAACTGGACCGCACATCCGGGTACCAGTTCGATCACGATCTTCAGGAAGCTCAAATCGGCCACCAGTTGGGGAACCTCCTATGGCACAGCCGCGGCATCGGCCACCCAGTTCGTCGACAACAACGTCACCATCGGTACCAACTATGAGTACCGCATTACCCGCTCGGGTGGCGGTACGGGCAATGGGTATGTGAATGCGGGCATCGAACTGCAGCCTACCGAATACAGGGGCAAGATGGTGCTGCTGGTGGACCAGTCGCTGGCTCCCCAGTTGGTCACGGAATTGCTCCAACTCCAACAGGACCTGAGGAGCGATGGCTGGACGGTCCTGCGTTCGGATGTGAGCCGTACCGCCACTCCAGCTAGTGTCCGGAACACGGTCATCGGCCACTACAACAGCGACCCCTCGAACGTCAAGGCGGTCTATATCATCGGACACGTGCCTGTTCCCTACAGCGGCAACGTGATGCCCGACGGCCATAGCGAACACCGTGGAGCTTGGCCCTGCGATGGCTACTACGGAGAAATGAACGGATCCTGGACGGACAACTCCAACCTGCAGCAAGGTGCCCAAAGCCCGCGGAACAACAACGTTCCGGGTGATGGCAAGTTCGATCAGAGCGAATTCCCCTCACCATTGGAATTACAGGTCGGGCGGGTGGACATGTTCGACCTGCCTGCTTTTGCAGCATCGGAGGTGGAACTGATGCGTGCATACCTGAACAGGGCCCATGGGTACAAAGTGAAGAACTGGACGCCCCAAGTGAGGGCCATGATCCTGGACAACCTCCAGTGGGTCAGCAATCCGCTCGCGGCCAGTGGATGGAGGAACTTGTCGGCCTTGGTGGCTCCGGCCAACATTACGGCGGCTTACCAGTACGGGCCATCTTTCATTTCACAAGCTACCGGACAGAGCTACCTGTGGACCTACACCAGTGGTGCAGGCATGCAGGAATGGGTGGATGGTTCGGTCACCTTCAATGGGGCCGAGAACATCTCGACCACTCAGCAACTCGCTGCCGCAGGGGCAACTGTTGGCGGCGTTTTCAACATGGCACTGGGCAGCTACTTCGGGGATTGGGACAACAAGAACAATTTCCTGCGCGCTCCACTTGCGCGCGGTGAAGCCCTCACGAATTGCTGGTCGGGCATGCCGCCATGGTTCTACCACCACATGGGCATGGGCGATAACATCGGATACAGCGCGCTCGTGAGCATGAACAATGCATCGCTTTACCAGCCCCTGAACGATGGTTGGCAGGGGAGCATCGGAAAGACGCACATGGCGCTCATGGGCGATCCCTCTTTGCGGATGGCCATGGTGGCTCCTCCCACCAACCTGCAGGTCGTCAATTCGGCAGGCGCACCATCGTTCAGCTGGTCGGCCTCACCGGAAGCCGTTTCCGGTTACAACCTGTACCAATTCGACCCTACGAGTGGCGCGGTCTCCCGGCTCAATGCACAGGTCATTTCGGAGTCGTCCTACATAGATCCTGCCATCCCGTTCATATCAGGTCGTGAGTACATGGTGCGTGCTGTGAAGCTCCATGTAGGAAGCAGCGGCAGCTATTTCAATTTGTCCCTGGGAGCGATCGGCACCGCTACCGGCACTGCAACACCGGATTGTATGGGTGTTACAGGTGGAAGCGCACTTGCCGGGACTGCCTGTAACGACAACAACGCGAACACCGGCAACGACACCTGGAATGCGAACTGCCAGTGCGTTGGTCAAGTGATCGACTGCGCTGGCTTAGCCGGTGGTTTCGCTCTACCTGGCACGGTCTGTAATGACAACAACGCAAGCACTGGCAACGATCGGTGGAACGCCAGCTGCCAGTGCGTTGGCCAGGTGATCGACTGTTCCGGTGCTACCGGTGGATCGGCCCTTCCCGGCACTGTCTGTAATGACAACAATGTCGGCACCGGCAACGATCGGTGGAACGCCAGCTGCCAGTGCGTTGGCCAGGTGATCGACTGTACCGGTGCTACCGGTGGATCGGCCCTTCCCGGCACTGTCTGTAATGACAACAATGTCGGCACCGGCAACGATCGGTGGAACGCCAACTGCCAGTGCGTTGGCCAGGTGGTCGACTGCGCAGGAGTTGCTGGCGGTAGCGCTCTTCCCGGCACGGCTTGTAATGACAATAACGCGAACACTGGCAACGATACCTGGAACTCGAACTGCCAGTGTGTAGGTCAGGTGATCGACTGCGCCGGTGTTGCTGGTGGTAGCGCACTTCCCGGTTCGGTCTGCAATGACAACAATGCAAGCACCGGCAACGATACCTGGAACGCGAACTGTCAATGTGTAGGTCAGCTGATCGACTGCGCTGGAGTTGCTGGCGGTAGCGCACTTCCTGGAACGACTTGCAATGACAACAACGCGAACACGATCAACGATGTGTGGGGCGCGAACTGCACCTGTGCTGGCACTCCCGTGGTGTTCGATTGCCTGGGCGTTGCTAGTGGAACAGCGCTTCCCGGTTCGGCCTGCAATGACAACAACGCGAACACCGGCAACGATACATGGAATGCGAACTGCCAGTGCGTAGGTCAGGTGATCGACTGCGCTGGAGTCGCTGGCGGCAGCGCACTTCCCGGCACGGCTTGCAACGACAACAATGCGAACACCGGCAACGATACCTGGAACTCGAACTGCCAGTGCTTAGGTCAGGTGTTCGACTGCGCTGGAGATGCTGGCGGTAGCGCTCTTCCCGGCACGGCTTGTAATGACAATAACGCGAACACTGGCAACGATACCTGGAATGCGAACTGCCAGTGCGTAGGTCAAGTGATCGACTGTGCTGGAGT
>JBIIYD010000212.1:0-5192 GCA_044347005.1 Flavobacteriales bacterium
TCGATACGGATGTGTCATGCTCATACGTGCCACTTCTCGCGAAGGTTCGAATCAGTCTTCAAGCGCGCTCGACAGTTCGGTGAACACTGATATCGCGGACCGTTCGGAACCCCCGTTCCCATTGGTGGGCAGTTCGATCCGGCTCGCATTCTTGACCATGTCCTGGCGGTAGTACACCGTGCGGATGCAGTGCTTGAACTCCGGACGACAGGCGAGCGTGATCCGATGGTGTAGGGTGTCTTGGGAAACCAGACCCAGGTCGAGCGCCTCCAACGCCAGGATGTCGCGGCGGTGCAGGCCATGTTCGTCCAGACGGTCGATCACGAGCCTGTCGTGCAGGTCCAGGTGAAGCTCGATGCCCGGAGCGAGCACGGTGCGAAGCTGGTCCACCGGAGGGTTCGCAGGGTGTTCCTGGCCTTGGGCGAACGAGGACAGGAGTAGGAGCAGGAGCGGTAGGTAACGCATGGGGTGAACCTGTTGGAGGCGTGCTACGTATACCGCCGCACACAGGTTGCCCCCAGATGAACATGCACCGAACGAATATCCATTGCTCCTGGCTGCGCCCGCTTTGGTTGCTGGTGCTCATCATGTCGGGTATGCTCGCGCAGGCGCAGGGCGGGTTCACCGTGAACGGCCGGCTGAAGATCGATGGCGGGGATATCGCCGGAGCTCGAGCGGTGGTCTATCGCAACGGGGTCAAGGAGCGTGTCATCACGACCAACCTCAACCGCATCAACTTGGAACTGGCGTTGAATTCGAGCTATGTGCTATCCTTCGAAAAGGACGGCTTCGTGGCGAAGAAGCTCCAGTTCGATACCAATGTGCCCAAGGACCTCCCGGCGCGAGAATTCACGCCCTTCGAGTTCGCCGTGTCCCTCTTCAAGCAATACGACGACATGAACATCGTGGTGTTCAATCAGCCGGTCGGCATGATCCGGTTCGAATCGTCGACCGGGGATTTCGATTACGACACCGACTATACCAAGAGCATACAGGCACAGCTGCAAAAGGCCTTGGCCGAAGTGGAGGAGAAGCAGAAGGAAGAGGTCCGCAATGCCAGTGCCGAGGCCAAACAGCAGGCCGAAGCCGCCAAAGCAGCGGCAAAGGCGGAGGCCGAGGCCAGGAAACAAGCCGATGCGGCCGCCAAGGAGGAGGCGCTGCGGGCGGAGGCTTTGCGCAAGGAACAGGAGCGCAAGAAGGAAGAAGAGGAGCGGGCCATCGCCGCGGCACGTGTAGTACCGGCACCGGCCCCCAAGCCGGTACCGCCACCGCCGCCTGTGGTGGCGGAGGTGAGGCCGCCCGTGCCCAAGCCTGCGCCTGTGGCACCGCCCCCGCCAAGCCCCAAGCCCGCCCCTGTGACCCGTCCCGAGCATGGTGCCAAGGCCGTTGAAGGCGCCGACGACCGCAGGAGCGTGAAGCCCGTCCTGGTCGAGGAAGCATCACCGGTAGCCAAGGCGAAGCCGGTGATGGAACGGGAAGCCCCATCCTTGCCGGAGCAAGTGGAAACGCCCTTGGTACGCCACGAGGAACTGGTCGTGGAGCCCAATAAGGTGATCACCGTGGTACGACTGGACAATGGACGTGCGACCACCGAGTACCGAAAGGTGATCCACAAGTGGGGCGATGTCTTCTACTTCAAGAACGGCGTAACCTGTTCCAAGCTGGTGTATGAGAAGGAAGCCATGAGCGGTCGCCAGGAGGATGATCGCATGGTGGACATGGCACCGCGGCGCTGACGGGATCGCGCTTACCTTTAGTGGTGTGGTCCAAAGCAGCTATGTGCGTGACGGCAGGGCGCCCATACCGGTAGACCCGCGCACCAGTGCGCTGATGAGCCGCATCCGCAGCCGTAATACCGCTCCGGAACAGGCGCTGCGGCAAGCACTGAGAAGCGCTGGAGCGGTCGGTTATCGGTTGAACTATGCCAAGGCTCCCGGCAGGCCGGACATCGCTTATGTGGGTCTTCGTGTGGCGGTGTTCGTGCACGGGTGTTTCTGGCACGGTTGCACCTACTGCAAGGCCGGCAGACCCAAGACCAATGCATCGTTCTGGAACGCCAAGCTGGACCGGAACAAGGAACGGGATGCCCGGAAAGCCAAGGAGCTCCGCAAGGCGGGGTGGTACGTGATCACCGTTTGGGAATGCCGCTTGCGCAAGAATGCCGATCGCGAAGCCGAACGGGTGAAGCGCTTCGTGGAAAGGAGGAGGACCGCGTTGGATCGGCGCTGATCCCGGTGGTTCGTTCCGGGTCGCACGGGCTGCGCTCAGCGCCCACCGATGATCCGCTTGAAGAACCGCTTTTCGAATTCCCAGAAGAACCGGAATTGGCCGAAGAGGATCCCGTAGAAAAGCAGGATGGCATTGTAGACAGGAAGGATGAGGATGTAGTACAGCACGCTGAAGAGCAAGGGCTGCTCACCATCCCCGGTGAAAAGAGCGACGACCGGCCGCTTCAGGAACATGACCGTGAAACCGGTGCATGCGAAAACCACAAGGATCAAGATCACCCGCGCAGGGGATACCCCCCAGCGCTTGGCAAGCTTGTCCATCCAGCCCGCCTTGTTGGCCGATCCCTGTTCGCTCATCGCACGCGAAGTTGCAGCACTACAGCGATCCCATACACAAGCACCGCGCTAAATACCATGATCGTAGTAGTGCATGGGCTAACATCACCTCCGCGTTTTCCGTTCGCTGCGGCGTAGCGATCGACCTGCTCCAACAGGGGCGGGGCCACAGCTGCAACACCGGGACCGTGGCAGGGTCAATCGACCCATTCAGCGAGGAAGAGGTTCGTTTCGCGGGTGCCTCCGTTGTTCCGATTGCTGCTGAACACCAGATACTTTCCATTCGGGCTGAAGACGGGGAAGGCGTCGAACGTGTCCCCGAAACTGACCTGTTCGAGTCCGGTTCCATCGGTGTTGATCAGGAACAGGGTAAAGGGGAAACCCCGTTGGCTCTTGTGGTTGCTGGCAAAGAGGATCTTTTCGCCGCTGGGATGCCAGTAGGGCGCCCAATTCGCCTGGCCCAGGTCCGTGATCTTCCGTGCATCGCTTCCGTCGGCATTGGCCACGTACAACTCCATGTCCGTCGGTTTGACAAGTCCTTCCTTCAACAGGGTCTTGTACTCGAGTTCTTCCTCAGCGGTCTTGGGCCGGCTGGCGCGCCACAGGAGCTTGGTCCCATCGGGGCTGAAAAAGGCCCCACCATCATAGCCCAAGGTGTTGGTCACCCGCTTCACATCGCTTCCGTCGATGTTCATGGTGTACAGTTCCATGTCGCCATCGCGCATGCTGGTGAACACGATGCGATCCCCTTTGTGGCTCACCGTGGCTTCCGCATCGTAACCCGGTGCATCCGTAAGTTTCCTGCGGACGTTGCCCTTCAGGTCGCTCACGTAGATATCGAACGAGGGGTAGATGGGCCACACGTATTTGCCGTCCGAGCGACGCTCGGGGTGTGTCGGGCAGGAATGCCCGCTTTCGTGCGTGCTCCCGAACAGAACGAGGCTGTCCCCGGGCAGGAAATAGCTGCACGTGGTGCGGCCACCGTTGATGCTCACTTTCGTGGGAGGCCCTTTCCTGAGGTCGTCGGTAAACGGGTTGAACACGTAGATCTGATCGCAGCTTTCCCCCCAGGCCGGAGTGTTGGATTGAAAGACCAATCGGTCCCCTGCAAAACTCCAGTACGCTTCGGCATTGTCGCCTCCGAAGGTCAATTGCTTCAGGGTCTTGAAGTGCCGTTCGTCAGCGTGGATCAAGGTGTCGCGGGTAGCGGTACTGTCCGTGGCCGAAGGGTCCTGTGTGGCAGTGCCGTCGGGTGTGGTGCATCCGATGGCCAGAAGGGCGACGAACGGGAAAAGGTGCTGCATGAGGAGTTCGGTTTTCGGGGCCCGAAAGTATCCCGCGGATCGTCAGTCGATCGTCATTCCGCCATCCGGAAGAGTCGCCGCTGTTCGCGAAGGGTTTTTCAGCCCAATGACCAGGTGGACAATGGCGTATGGACCGAACCATCCCGACCACGGTCGGACCGGAACAAGGTCAACCGATCCACAAGCAGTTCATCCAGCACAACGGGACCATTATGGATCGGTTCCTCCGGGTTCCCCCTGGCCAGGGTGATGTGTGGCCAATATGGGGAATAGGGTATTGGTAGGGTCCCGGTGGCTTCCGCGAGTTTCGAATGCAAGGTGGTCAATTCAGCGGAAGGGTCGAAACGGACCCAGAGCATACTGGGCTTGTTCAGGGGCATGGTCGTTATCATTCCACGGGACAATCGGAAGGCAGGCTGGTCCCGTGCAATTTTCGCGACAGCTGTCGTGATCCTGTCGAGTTCGGCCTGGTCCCGTTCACCGATGAACAGGGATGTCACATGCCATTGGTCCGGTGACGCTGTCCTCCACGTCGGTGACTCCGACCAATGCTTCGCCCCTAGTTGGATCCGGTCGCGCACATCCGAACCAATGGCGGTCCCTACGAACAAACGGATCGGGGGTAGCTCATCCATGGTCGTGCTCAAGTTAGCAGGTAATTGCGTTTTCAGCGATCATAGTTTTACTTTAGTCGGGTCGATCGGTGCGTTCATCATTGGTAATCCATATGGGGCATTCATTCCACACGCTTCGTTCCTTGCGGTCTTCACGCATGGTTACAAGCAGCGCCATCGGTGCCATCATCCTGGTGTTGGGCTTGTTCGTGGCGCAGGAGGGCCATGCACAAACGTACCCTCCCTTCTTCAGTGATGCGTTGGTAAGTGGCGGTTGGAGCGAACCCGTTGGCGCCGTTTGGGACGACAACGACCGGATGTACGTTTGGGAGAAAAGCGGCAAGGTCTGGATCGTACAGAACGGTGTCCGGTTACCGGCTCCCTTGGTCGATATCAGCGATGAGGTGGGCAACTGGCGCGATCACGGCATGTTGGGATTCGCGCTCGATCCGCAGTTCCTTTCGAATGGCCGCATCTATATGATGTACATGGTGGACCGGCACCACCTGCTGAACGCTGGCACGGGCGCCTACGACCCGGCCACCAACGATTATTACGGAGCCACGATCATGAGGATCACGCGTTACACCGCTACGGGTCCGCTATTCAATACGGTGAACCCGGCCAGCCGCACCATCCTGTTGGGTGAATCGGCAAGCACGGGCATACCCAATACGCATGAATCGCACAGCACGGGTTCCCTGGCTTTC
>JBIIYD010000167.1:0-7042 GCA_044347005.1 Flavobacteriales bacterium
GCCGATGATCTTCTTGCCATCCTGGGGCAATGCGGGCAGGGCACGGCTGCGTGCACCGGTGGCGATGATGATGTTCTTGCCTTCCACCACCTGCTTCTTGCCGTCGGCGCCGGTCACTTCGATCTTCTTGCCGGGTTGCAGTTTCCCGGTGCCCATGATCACGTCGATCTTGTTCTTCTTCATGAGGAACTGAACGCCGTTGCTCATGCCCTTGGCCACATCGCGGCTGCGCTGCACCATGGCCGTCATGTCCGGCTTGGCCTCACCCACGGTGATGCCGTAGTCCTTCGCGTGGTTGATGTACTCGAACACCTGGGCGCTCTTCAGCAGGGCCTTGGTGGGGATGCAGCCCCAGTTGAGGCAGATGCCGCCCAGGGATTCCCTCTCGATGATGGCGGTCTTGAGGCCGAGTTGGCTGGCGCGGATGGCGGCGACGTAGCCACCGGGGCCACTGCCGAGAACGATCAGGTCGTAGGTCATTGCGATAGGGTAGCGGTTAGCGGGGGCGAAGGTAACGATCATGGCACGCCGTGGTGTGCCGATCGCATGCCCACTGCAAGGGTTATATTGGTGCACTTCAATTCATCCACCATGAGCGAAACGACCTACCCGAACAGCCCTGCACAGCGCCCTACTTTCCTCACTGTCCTCTGCATCCTCAGTTTTCTTGCCGGAGCATGGGGGTTGTGGAACGGTTACCAAGGTTCCTTTACCGATAAACCCCAGCGTGACCTGGAGGAGGCGCGTATCCAGATGGAGGAGGCCATGGACCAAATGGGCGATGGTGCCAACGAAATGGTCACGAATATGATGGAGTCGGGCCTGGCTTTGGCCGAGACATCGGCTGCCAAAGCGGTTCCATTGGGTTACATCACCTTGCTGACCTCCGCGCTGAGCCTGCTCGGGGTATGGATGATGTGGAATCTTCGGCGGAACGGCTACTGGATCTATGTGCTTGCCAGTGTGGCGGGACTGGTGCTGCCCTTCTTCTTTTTGGGCTTCAGCATGCTGGCTTTGGTAGGCTTGGGCTTCGGTGCGTTCGTAACCGTACTCTTTATCGTGCTCTACGGCTTGAATTTGAAGCACATGCAGTAGTTACGTTAGGTTCTCGAACGACCGCAGGTCCACCTCGTTGGGCCTGCGGTCGTTGTTTTGGTATAGAGCCTTCGCCCCGGGACTTACTTTCGGCCCGCCATGGCCAACACCCAGTTCCTGCCGGACGAAGCCGGAGAGACCAAGCGCCCCGACCTGATCGCGTCGTTGGGCATCCTGTCGTTCATCAACACCGGGTTCTTCATCCTGGTGTATGGCATCGGCTTGTTGGGCATGTTGGCTGTTTCGCAGCTGCCGCTGGAAGAATTCATGGCCTTGGTGGAGGAATCCATGAGCCTGTACATGCCGGACGGGAAGATCGAAGAAGTGGAAGGGCTCGTGCGGATCCTCCATACCAGCGGTGTATCGCTGATGCTGATCTACTTGCTTCGTACGGTAGCGCGCCTGATCGGTGCCATCGGCATCTGGCAGGGACGCAAAAGCGGGTTCCATCTGTACGCATCGGCCCAGATGCTCGGCCTGTTCCTGCCCCATATCATCCTTCCGCTGGGCATGCTGGGTCTGTTCGGCCCGCTTATGACCGTTGCGATAACGGCGCTCTACAGTTCGCAGTACCGTCGGCTCGGGTGATCCTCGTGAGCCGGCAGGTCGCTCGGCTTATGTGACATAAGGTCCCGATCGCCCGCGCACCTCCAGCTAGCTTTGCCGATCAGGATCATGGACCCCTTGCGCAAGAACTTCCCGGGTGTTGTGCTGGCCGCCGCCATCGGTATCGTCGCCCACTTCGCCTCGGGCTACACACCATCCTCGTTGAACGGCATTCTGTTGGCCTTGCTGTTGGGTATGCTCGTCGGCAACCTGATCCGCGTGCCATCCTCCTATCAACCCGGTATAGGCTTCACCAGTGGCAAGTTGTTGGAGCTTTCGGTGCTCTTCCTGGCCTTCAGCATCAACTACACGCATATCGCGGCCTTGGGCGTTTCTTCCTTCAGCATCGTGGCCGTGATGGTATTGGCAATGGTCCTTATCACCTTCCACCTGGCCCGCCGGGTGAACTGCCCCGGTTCCACGGGCTGGTTGGTTGGTTTCGGTACTGCCATTTGTGGGTCCTCCGCCATTGCGGCGCTGGCACCCCGGGTGGCGAAGAACAAGGAAGATGTCGGGATCGCCATGGCCGTGGTCAACCTCTTCGGCAGTGTGGGCATGGTGGTGCTACCCTTGGTCCTGGTAGAGTTAGACCTCGATACCCGACAAATGGGCCTGTTGATCGGTGGTACGCTGCACTCGGTGGGCAACGTGGTGGGCGCCGGTTATGCCATCGACAACGCAGCTGGCGAGGCCGCCACCACCATCAAGCTGGCGCGTGTGGCGATGCTTTCTCCCGCGCTCATCCTCTTCAACTACCTGGTCAACCGGGACGAAGCCCGTGGCTGGCGCGAGCACATCCGCCTGCCGTGGTACCTGTGGGGTTTCATCGGCATCACGGTGCTGACTTCGCTGGTCACCTTCCCACAGCCCCTGCTGGAAACCATGGAAATGGCCGGCAAGCTCGCCCTCACCATTGCACTTGCGGCGATCGGCCTCAAGGTCAGCTTCCGTGATCTGTTCCTGTCCGGGCGCAAGGGCCTTGGCTTCGGGTTGATCGTGTTCGCGATCCAGGTCGCACTGGTGGTGTTGCTCAGCGTGTTCCAATAACTCCGGCGACCGGGAGTACCAAGAATGGTGTGCGGCCATGCGAACGAACCTGTAGGTTTGAGCGGTCTATTCGTGTTCCTTTTGCGAGTGGCTGGTCGATCACCTTGTTCGACCTTGCTGCTCCGCCGGAAGGACACACTACCGATCCCCTCAGGACATGTGTGGAATTGCAGGAGCTGTTACTTGGCGAAGTGAACGAGCCGGAGCATTGGACAGCTTCGACATAGCGCGGCTGGCCTACCGCGGGCCTGACGCGTTGTGTGCCATCGCTTCAGCGGAGATCGGCCAGCGCCCGGAGGGTATCGCCTGGCGTTTGGGTCATGCCCGGCTTTCCATCGTGGACCTGGCTACCACGGCGAACCAGCCGATGAGTTCCGAGGATCAACGGTACTGGATCGTATTCAACGGCGAAATCTACAACCACCGCGAGCTTCGTGTGGAACTGGAGCGGCTGGGCCACAAGTTCCGCACGCACCATTCCGATACCGAGGTGCTGCTCCACGCCTGCACGGCTTGGGGCAAGGATTGCCTGGTCCGGCTCAACGGGATGTTCGCTTTCGTCTTCGTGGACAACCTGACGGGTCGCGTTTTCGGCGCGCGCGATCGAATGGGTATCAAGCCGTTCTACTACAAGCAGGAGTGCGGTGTGCTCACGTTCGCCAGCGAGCCCAAGGCCATGTTGACGGACCGCGAGGTCGACCGCTCCCAACTGCAGAACTACTTCAACTTTCTTCAGGTCCCGGGCAGTGGGTCGTTCTATCGGTCGATCCACAAGCTACCTGCCGCGCACTACTTCGAGCTTTCGGGTGATGGTGACCTGGTGGCGCAGCGCTACTGGCACCCCTTGATCGGAGCGAACGCGTCGCGGGACCTGCAGGATCCCGGCAGCTGCTTCGACCTCTTGCGTGAGTCGGTCGACCTGCAGTTGGAAGCCGATGTGACCGTAGGGACCTACTTGTCCGGTGGGCTGGATTCGTCGCTGATCACGGCACTTGCCTCGCGTACCAGGCGGGTGAACACCTTCAGCATCGGCTTCGATGATTCGGTCGTGGGCTATGCCAGCGAACTGCCTTACGCCGATCTGGTTTCGAAGCACCTCGACACAAAGCACCACCCGATCACGATCTCGCCCACGGAATACCTGACCGCACAACAACGGGTGTTCAAGATCCTGGACGAACCCATCGCCAACGAAGCGTGCGGCCCCTTGTTGTTGCTGTCGGAGAAAGCGCGTGCCGAGGGTGTCACCGTATGCCTGAGCGGTGAAGGGTCGGACGAACTGTTCGTAGGATACCGGCACTGGCACGATGCCTACCGGGTGGACCGGATGCTGGACCGGGTGCCGAATGCCCTGATCGAGCTGTACTTGGCGGCCGGTGCTCCCGTGCTCAAGGGGCGAAAGCCGGATTGGGTCACATGGATGCAGCGAAAGGCCGAAGGGCGTTTCCTGCTTTGGGGTGGCAACGACATGATGAGCCGCGAATCACCCGCTGCGATTTTCGATCGACACTTCCTTGCCGAGTCGGTGGATCCGTATTCCACGGTCCGGGAACACATGGACCTGCGTGAGGCACGCGACGCCGACTTCCTGCAACGCCTGAGCGCATTCGACCTGCAATTCCGTTTGCCCGAGAATTTGCTGGCTCGCGTGGACAGGATGTCCATGGCAGCATCGGTGGAAGCGCGTGTGCCTTACCTGGACCATCGCTTGGTGGAAGCGGCGATGCGCATTCCCGTGGAGCTGCTCGTGTCGAAGGAAGGGGAGAAGATGGCCTTGAAGCGCTACGCTGCCGGCCTGCTTCCGGATGCGATCATCAACCGCAGGAAAGTCGGTTTCACAATACCGCTCCACGAGGTGTTGAACACCAAGGAAGCCTTGCGCCATCGGGACCTCATCCTGGCCATGGACGATGCGCTGCACATCTATTCGGCGACCTTCCGCCAGGATATCGCAGCGGGTCGGGTGACCGGTATGCGCTTATGGCCGCACTTCGCTCTCGCGAATTGGTGGACGATCCATTGTCAGCGGTAGGCGATCTTACCAAGACACGGTAGGAACTGGAAAGCAGGGAGTTCGGAAGACCGGGTCACGGCAACTCCGCGAGGTCCTTACCCTCGATCCACGCCACGACCATCTCGTCGCCAAGTAAGCTCCCTACGATCCGGTAGCGGGAGTGGGCCAGTGGATTCTCTCCGTCGAGCGGTTCGCTCATCACACCGATATCCCGTTGGTAGTAGTTGCTGTGAACGAAACGCACCACACCGTTGCGCGCCACGATGAAACCCACGTGAGTGTCCAGCCCGACCTTGTACAAACCATCCCCTTGTGTTCGGATGTAGGTGATCACCTCGCCGACCGGCCTGTCACGGAACCGTTTGATGTTGTGACTTAGCTTGACCGTGATCGGCTCCGCAGCCATCTGCGACCACTTGATCCGCGGCAGCCTGAAGCCAGCGTCCAGCAACACCGTGTTCACGAAGTAGCCACACGCGATGGTGCCTTTACCGGGCACGCGGGTGGTGCCATTGAAATCCCAAGGTGTGCCGTACCAGGAAGGCAGGATGTCCAGTGTGATGCGGTCGAACAGGTAGGTCCGTGCACTGTCTATGATGGATGGTCGGGTGGCGCTATCCGCAGTGCTGTACGAAGCGGCGAAGGCAAGGCGCCTTTCCTCGATACTTTTGGTCAGTGCCGGATAATCGCCGGGTGCAATGAACACCGTGGAAGCAATGAGGAGGACCGTCGGATGCATGTGGGAAGTTTCATCCCCAATGCATCGGCTGCTGCGAGGTAACGCCTGCGAGGTGTCCGCCTATCGCACCGCGATCCCGCTGATCTCCACGTTCACGCCCCTCGGCAACCCCTTCACTGCGACCGCTTCGCGGGCTGGTGGGATCTCCTTGAAGTAGCTGCCGTACACCTCGTTCACAGCGGCGTAGTGGGCCATGTCGCTGAGGAAGATGGTGACCTTCACCAGGTTCCCATAGCCGATCCCCGCGGCTTTCAGCAGGATGCCCACGTTCTCCATCACCTGCCGCGTCTCGGTGGTGATGTCGGCCGTGTGCAGGTTGCCGTGTTCGTCCAAAGCGATCTGTCCGCTCAGGAAAACAAGGCCTCCGGCAGCGATGGCCGGCGTATACGGGGCCAGCGGTTTGGCGGCGTCGGGTGGGAAGATGGGCTGTTTCATCGCTGTGTCGCGGAGTTGCTGTGGTATGTGGTTTACGAACGGCAAAGGTGGAGGCAATGTGGAACACACCGCATGCGAAGCGCCGGCACGTAACTCTTCGGAAAGGTAGCTTTGCCCCCGATGAAAGACCTCCCCTTGATCCTGGTCACCAACGACGACGGCATATTTGCGCCGGGCATACGCACCCTGGCCGAAGAAATGAAGGCCTTTGGACGGGTCATGGTGGTGGCTCCGGACAAGCCGCAGAGCGCCATGGGGCATGCGATCACCATACACAGCTTCCTGAGGTTGCAGAGCGTGCCATTGATGGATGGGGTGGAAGCATGGAGCTGCAGTGGTACCCCGGTGGATTGCGTCAAGCTGGCCATTTACAAGTTGCTGGGCGGCAGCAAGCCCGACCTGCTCGTGAGCGGTGTGAACCACGGGGCCAACATCAGCATCAATGTGCTCTACAGCGGCACCATGAGCGCGGCCGTGGAAGGAGCCATGGAAGGGATCCCCAGCATCGGGTTCAGCCTGATGGACCATGCCATCGAGGCGGATTTCAGCCAGGTACGCCCGGTGGTCCGCAGTGTGGTGGCGAATACCCTGAAGCACGGCATGATGGCCGGCACCTGTCTCAACGTGAACGTGCCTCGCAACGATGGCACGCCGCTCAAGGGCATGCGCGTTTGCCGCCAGGCCAAGGCGAACTGGGAGGACGAGTTCGAAACGCGCCTCGATCCCGGCAACAAGGAGTACTACTGGCTGCGTGGCGAGTTCAAGAGCGAGGACCACGGGCACGACACCGATGTGTACGCTGTGAACAACCGCTTCGTGAGCATCGTGCCCACGCAATTCGACATGACCGCCCACCATAGCATCGCATCGCTGAATACCTGGGACCATGCGCTCGGATAGCCAACTGTTGGGGTTGGTCCCGGGAATGGTGGTACCGGTGCTGGGGTTCTTCGCTTATGCGTTGATCTACACGAACATCATCCGGCCTTTCATGGACATGGAGACCTTCGTTCATGAGTTGTTCCTGGGCACACGGCGGTTCCAGGCCCCGATCCTCTCCCTCTCGCTGCTTGCCAACCTGGGCTTGTTCTTCCTGCTCGATCGCT
>JBIIYD010000168.1:0-7029 GCA_044347005.1 Flavobacteriales bacterium
TTGCGCGTCCCGGATAAAAACAACGATGCCTCCCTGTGGGGGGAGGCATCTGGAGCGAGAAACGGGACTCGAACCCGCGACCCCGACCTTGGCAAGGTCGTGCTCTACCAACTGAGCTACTCTCGCGTTCGGGCCGCAAATATAGAACGCGGCGGGAAATACCATGCAAGCCATTTTTCACGCATTCTTCAACCGGGCACTTCCAGAACCCACCATCCGTTTGATGCCGTGGAGTTTGAGCAATGCCTCAACGGGGGTCAGGGTATCGATGTCCAAGGCGGCGATCTCGTCTCGGATGCTCTCCAATGCCGGATCGTCCAACTGGAAAAAGCTCAACTGCAGCTCACGTCCCAAGCCCTCCGTACCACCAACGGAAACCGTCGAAGGGCCTTCCGCCAAGGGGCCTGCGCCCAGGTTTCCGCCATGGCTCCGTTCCAAATGCGCGAGGACCGTGTTCGCCCGCTTGATGACGCGATCGGGCATGCCGGCCATTTGGGCCACATGGATCCCGAAACTTCGATCGCTGCCACCAGGCACCAGCTTTCTCAGGAACAGGACCCGTCCGTCCACCTCGCGCACCGCAACATTGGAGTTGTGGATGCGTGCGAACGACGCAGCCATCTCGTTGAGTTCGTGATAGTGCGTTGCGAAGAGCGTTTTGGGGCGCGTGGGATGTTCATGCAGGAATTCGGCGATGGCCCAGGCAATGGAGATGCCATCGTACGTGCTGGTCCCCCTGCCGATCTCGTCCAACAGCACCAGACTGCGGTCGCTCAGGTTGTTGAGGATGCTTGCCGTTTCGTTCATCTCCACCATGAAGGTGCTTTCACCCGTGGAGAGGTTGTCCGATGCTCCCACCCGGGTGAAAATGCGATCCACGATCCCCAAGTGGGCCGATGAAGCCGGAACATAACTGCCTACCTGGGCCATCAGGGTGATGAGTGCGGTTTGGCGCAGCAAGGCCGATTTACCGCTCATGTTGGGTCCGGTGATGATCACGACCTGGCGATCGTCGGGATCCAGCAGGATGTCGTTGGCCACGTAAGGTTCACCGGGAGGCAATTGCTGCTCGATCACCGGATGTCGGCCGCTGCGGATATCCACGGTACGCTGCTGCCCCAGGGTGGGCCTGCAATAGCGGTAGGTCCTGGCATTGAGCGCGAAGGCCCTGATCACGTCCAAGGCGGCCAATGCCTGGGCCGTGGCCTGCACAGCACCGATGGCTGCGACCACCTGCTCCACCAACTGTTGGTACAGCTCCGATTCCAATGCGAGCATGCGTTCCTCGGCGCCCATGATGCGCTCCTCCAGGTCCTTCAGTTCGTCGGTGATGTAGCGCTCAGCGTTCACCAAGGTCTGTTTGCGCACCCATTCCGGGGGCACCTTGTCCTTGTGGGCGTTCCGCACTTCCAGGTAGTAGCCGAACACGTTGTTGAACCCGACCCTGAGGGAACCGATCCCGGTGCGCTCGATCTCGCGCTGCTGCGCCTGCAACAACAGGTCCTTGGCGTGGGTGGCCACGTGGCGCACCTCGTCCAATTCGGCATTCACCCCGCGGCGCACCACTCCTCCTTTCTGGAGGCTCGCGGGCGGCGCTGGCTCGATGGTGGCGGCAATTCGGTGGGCCAGCGCGATCGGTGGGTCGAAGCTGGTCGCCGTGGAAGCCAACGCACCTCCACTGGCCAGCAGCAGCGCCTGCATCTTGGCGGCGGCATCGATGGACAGGTGCATTTGGAGCAATTCGCGGGGGTTGATACGGCCCGTGGCCGCGCGGCCCCCAAGGCGCTCCAGATCGCCCACCGGGCCCAGAAGCCCTCCGACCTTCTCCTCAAGGCCTTCGTCGGCGATGAAAGCGGACACACCGTCCAGGCGTGCTTCGATGGCGTCCTGGTCCACCAAGGGGAACAACAGCCAGCGCCTCAACTGGCGGGAACCCATGGGCGTGGCGCAGCGGTCCATGGCCTGCAAAAGGGTCCGTGCACCCTCGTTCACCGGGGTCACGAGTTCCAGGTTGCGCACCGTAAAGCGGTCCAGGCCCACGTGCGCCCCAGGGCTTATCCAACCGATGCGTCCCACATGGGCCAAACGGTCATGGCGTGTTTCACCAAGGTAGTAGAGAATGGCGCCGGCGGCCCGTTGCCCGAGCTTGAGGTCCTCGATGCCGAAACCCTTCATGGAAAGGGTGGAGAACTGGCGCAGGAGTCGTTCGCGGGCCAGATCATCGGTGAAGGCCCAATCGTCCAACGGGTAGGCGTAGGGCCTGCCCGCTGCATTCTGCAATACGGCATCACGACCTCCCTTGGGAACTAGCAGTTCCTTGGGCGCATAGGCATCGATCAGCTTGACCACGGCCTCGCCCTGGTCCTCCGCCACCAGGAATTCCCCGGTCGTTACGTCGAGGAAGGCCACCCCGTAACGATCGTTGCTACCGCAAACGGCGGCCAGCCAGTGGTTGCTGCGGTGGTCCACCACTTGATCGCTGAAGGCCACACCAGGCGTGACCACTTCGGTAACCCCACGCTTCACGATGGTCTTGGTCAACTTGGGATCCTCCAACTGGTCGCAAATGGCGACCCGGTGTCCGGCCCGAACAAGCTTGGGAAGGTAGGTTTCCAGGGAGTGGTGCGGGAAACCAGCGAGCTCCATGTCGGCATTGCCGCCGTTGTTGCGCTTGGTGAGGGTGATCCCCAGCAAACGTGAGGCGGTAATGGCATCGGACCCGAAGGTCTCGTAGAAATCGCCTACACGGAACAGCAGGATCGCATCCGGGTGTTGGCCCTTGATGTGGTTGAACTGCTGCATCAATGGAGATACGCCCGCCTCCTTCTTCGCCATGGGTCACTGCGGCTTTCGTCTATTTTCGCAGCCCGGAAAGGTAACCGATCCCCTACGGACACGCTCGCTCCGGTAATTTCCATTCTGCACATTTTCCCAACAGCCATGAGCACCCCGGACCGCAAGCTCTCCATGGACGAATTGGGGCGCATTGCACCCACCGCTTATGGAGCAATGCCGAAGCGACCGATCGTTGCCGTGCTGGACGACGTGCGCAGCAGGCACAATGTGGGCTCCTTGTTCCGCACTGCGGATGCATTCGCACTGGAGCGTCTCGTGCTCTGCGGCTTCACCCCCACCCCGCCCCACCGCGAGATCGACAAAACCGCCTTGGGGGCGACCCGCTCCGTGCCTTGGGAGCATATCGAAGACGCCGTGGTGGCCGTGCTGGCCCTGAAGCAACAAGGATACCGGGTGCTGGCAGTGGAGCAGACCGTGGCGGCCGCGGCCCTGCCATCGATCGAACACGACCCGGCCAGCCCGCTCGCCCTTGTGTTCGGCAACGAGCTGAACGGAGTGTCCGAGGCTGTTATCGCCGCATGCGACGGATGCCTGATGATCCCGCAGGCAGGCAGTAAACACTCGCTCAACGTGTCCGTTTGTGCAGGGGTGGTGCTCTGGTGGACCGTGGGCAGGCATATCCTGTGACCGGCCTCGGTCCGGCCCTGTCCGGAAGCAACCATTCCGTAATTCACAGGTCTATGCTGACGGAACCTGTCGAACATTGGCTGCGTAGCATTGGCTAAAGCCTCTATATTTGGCTGCGACCGTTACACGCCCGATGTTCAGCTCCCCGAAACGCACCGCCCTTCTGCTTGTCCTTTTGGGATGTCTCGCTTCCGGTCCACTGACGGCGCAGTATTTCCGGCAATCGTCCTACTGGAAGACCCACCGCCGGGAGATCGACCTCGGGTTCGGGATCTCCAACTTCCTGGGTGAACTGGGTGGTCGCAACCAGATCGGTTCACCCTTCGTGTGGGACTTGGAATTCAGCCAGACCAGGCCTGCGGCCAACCTGGGGTATCGCTACTACTTAGCACGCCAACAAGCCCTATACGGACAGTTGACCTATGGCGTGCTTGCCGGTAACGACAACCTGACCACGGAAGAGTTCCGCAACAACCGGAACCTGAGCTTCAAGTCGGACGTGATCGAATTCGCGTTGATTTACGAGTTCCACCTCTATCGGGAGGAACTGGGCCACATCTACGACCTGCGGGGCGTCAAGGGCGAAAAACCCACCCGCGTAGGATTCTACCTGTTCGCCGGTATCGGGGGCTTCTACTTCGACCCACGCACCCAATACAACAACTCCTGGGTGCGCTTAAAACCGTTGGGAACAGAAGGGCAAGGGCTTACAGGCGGTGCAGAGGAATACAGCAACATCGGCCTGTGCATACCCATGGGGATCGGTGTTCGAAAGGCGATCAACAAGCAGATCAGCATCGGGATCAACCTGCAATACACCAAGACCTTCACCGACTACATCGACGATGTCAGCGGTGAGTACTACAATAACCAGGCATTGCGCAGCGCTCGTGGCGACATCGCCGCGTTCCTGGCCGACCCGAATCTGAACCAGATCCCCGGGCAGACGGCAGCTGGCCAGCAGCGTGGAGACCCGGACGATCTGGACGCATACCTGTTCCTGAAGTTCCACGTGCACTACAAGCTGACGAAATACCGCAGTGGAAGCAAGAAGTACCGCGCCCGCATACGCCGTCAGAAGATCGTCTTCTGACAACGACCTGTCCGACACCGAAAAAGCCCTCCGAACAGAGGGCTTTTTTCATGGTTTACCCGGGCGGCTACATGCCCAGCGCCAGGAAACCGCCATCGACGACCAGCGAATGACCGGTGATGAAGGATGCCTTGTCCATGCACAAGAAGGCAATGGCCGATGCCACTTCCCCGGGGGTACCCACCCTACGCATGGGTGTGCGAGATAGGATCAGTGCCATACGATCAGCGCGCGACAACACCGGCTCGGTGAGGGGGGTCCGGATGTACCAAGGTGCAACGGCATTCACCCGGATGCCGTCGGCGGCCCATTCCACGGCAAGGCTCCGGGTAAGCTGGGCCATGGCGGCCTTGCTCATGGCGTAAGCCGCTCCGCTACCCACATCCACGTATGCGGCCACGCTGGTCACGTTGACCACAGCAGGCGCATGGCCAAGCTTCAGCAGGGGGTGCAATTCGCGCAACAGTGCTGCTGGTGCCAGTAGATCGGTCCCCAGCACTTTTGCCTCCTCCTGGCCGGAAAGTTCCACCCACGGTTTGCGGATGTTCATGCCGGCATTGTTCACCAGGATGTCCAAGGCTCCCCAGCGGGAACGCACCGCATCCACGATCCGCCGACGGCCGGCTGGATCGGTGACATCGGCGGCCACACCGGCGATGCCGGGTTCAAGGGTTCGGGCCACCACCAGCACTTCCGCACCTAGTTCGGTCAGCTGTTGGACCGTAGCGGCACCAATGCCGCGCGAACCGCCTGTGATCAAGACCCGTTTCCCGTCGAGGTGCCATCCGTTCATGGCACCAAGGTAGAAGCGTTCCGCACACCAGTTAATGGACCACCAAGCCAGGCGCTGCAAAGCCCGGTGCAGCGATCGGTGCGGAACGGAGCCATGATATGTGCACTGCATTCTTCCAGCAATTGGTGGCTTGTTCCAAGGAAAGCAACCAGGCGACCGGGTCCGGGAAAAACGAAAGGGCCACCCTTTCGAGCGGCCCTTCCGGCAAAAGGATGGTGAGCTTATTGCACCACCAACTTCTTGGTCAACGGGCTACCGTTGTTCTTCAGCGTTACGAAGTAGGTGCCTGCGGCCCAACCGTTCGTGTTGAAGGTGTGCTGGTAGGAACCGGCTCCCTGCGTACCGAAGGCTTGCTCGTAAGCAACCTTGCCATTGCTGGCATGTACGATCAGGTCCATGCGGCCGCTTTCCACCACGTCGTAGCCCATCTGCACCGTGCCGTTGGAAACGTTGCCGTTGAGGAAGCTCATGCGCATGCCGTTGAGCGAACCGACCTCGTCGATGCCCACGCTGCTGTTGTCCACGAGCACGAACACACAGAGGTCGACGTTGAGGTTAGCACCCCAAGCAGCTTGCAACGTGAACCAACGGTTGTCATCCCACTGCTCCCAGGAGAAGTCGGGGAAATCCGTAGTGCCGGTGCTGGTGGCGAGCAGGCCCAGCGAATCGCCAGCGGCCAAAGTACTCACATCGAAGCCGGCGGCGAACTGGGTGGCCACCCAGATCGGGCTATCGAACATCACCGTGGTGAAACCATTGGCTGCTGTCGTATCCACTTGCGAAAGTGGGAAGGACTTCGAGCCGAGCACCGTGCCTGGCGCTTGTCCTGTGACCGGACCAGAATCGTTGGTGCCGTTGCCGTTGATCGCGTAGATCTTGGCGCTGGCCTGGGCATTCTCGTTGCCGGTCTTGGCGTAGAACCAGAAGATCACACCCTCGATCAGGGTGGTAGGAGCATCCAGCAGGAGGAACTGCTGCGCCTTGGCCTTATCACCATAGCCGTTACTGCCGATGATGTAACCGCAAGGGAAGGTGTTGGGGTCGGTACCGCACAGGGCACCCCAGCGGGTCAGCTGCGTGTTGGCATCGTAGAACCAGTTGCCGGGAGGGACCGTGTCGGTAACGGCACGGCTGTCATCACCGGCGCGTACTCCGACCGTGGTCGATCCTTCCACATAGCCCACACGCGTCTGCGCATTGGCCGAAAGGGTACCAACCAAAAGGGCACCGAAGAGTAAGGTATGTTTCATGAGGGGTCGTTTTAGGCGTTAAAGTTCAGGTACAAAGGTAACCAAATGCGAAATGCCCCGATGACCTTGGGCGATCGTCCAACTTCCCGCTATTGTTGCAGCGCAAAGCCGGGCCCTGCGGGAAAGGCGGCAATAGCTCGCCCGAGGCTCCTACTCCTTAGCTGGCAATGCGGATTGCAGGCCCAACGCCAATACCACCACCACGGCCGGGGCGATGAGGTTGTACCAAAGGAAGGCGAGTTCGATGCTCGAGAAATGGATGAACAGGATGGCCGCCTGGGAGATGAGCGCTGCGATGAACACGGCCGTGCCCTGCACCCGTTTCAGGAAGAAGGCCACCAGGAAGATCCCGAGGATGGTACCGTAGAACAGCGAGCCCAGGATGTTCACCGCCTGGATCAGGTTCTCGA
>JBIIYD010000169.1:0-7009 GCA_044347005.1 Flavobacteriales bacterium
TTCGTGCCAACAGGCAATTGGAACGTGTTGAGCTTTCGGGTTCGGAATGCGACCAGTGGCTTTAGTGCAGTCGCCATGGACAACATGTCCATCACCCGTACCGATGGGGAATTCCTGAACAACTGCACTACGCTAGATGTGGAATGGATGGATGTGGACGTTCAATGTTCGGCACAGGGAAGAAGGATCACCTGGCTCATCAACTCGGACGATGACACTCTTCGCTTCGATGTTGAACGGAGCACCGATCTCATGGTCTGGGAACCGGTAGGCTCGGTACATGCCGAGGGTGTCAACGGTCAGCCGATGGGGTTCAGCCTGGTCGACAACTCCATTGATTTCAATGCAGTGGATGGTATTGTTTACTACCGGGTCGGTTCCGTGCAACCCTCTGGCACAACAAGCTATTCACCTGTTGTCACGAGTCCCTGTGATCTGCTGCTCTTTCCGAATCCTGCTTCCGATCATATCATGGTCAGGGTCGCTCGTGCAGGTGCTCTCGTGCAAGTGGTCGATGCCATTGGAAGGCTGGTCAGGGTCTTCGAGATCCAAGGAACCGAGGCTCGGATCCCGCTGGATGGATTGGCGGCGGGGTATTATGCGGTGAGGCTGATGGACGAGGATGAACTTCTGGCCGATCGGGTTTTCATCAAGTATTGATCCGGAGGTTCAGCGCATGGCAATGCCCCAACGGTAGGGGCCTGCCAATCCGAGATCTTTCGCTGGTCGGCCTGAACGTCGCATCTTCGAATAGCTTCGAAGCCCTGCTTCGTTCAGGTTCATCCGATGCGTGATGCTGGCCATGTCCACTTGTCGGTGATTTGGGTTCGCGGCCTCGGAATGACCAAGGCCGACCAAGGCCTCAGCTATTCAAGTTCCCGGATGAACTGCTCTTTCGATATGAAAAGGGGCCGCCCTGCTTGCACAGAACGGCCCCTTTCAAAAGGAGAGTGGGATGTTCGCTTACTGCTTAACCAAGCGACCGGTCACGATCTTGTCGCTCATGGTCTGGGCACGCACCACGTAGATCCCTGCCGAGAACGCGGTCATGTCCAAGGTGGAACGCATGGTGTTCAGCCCGCCGTTCGCATAGACCTCACGTCCGTCGGGACCATAAACCTGGATGTTGCGAATGGCTTCGGTGCACAGCACATCCACCCGGTCGAGCGCGGGGTTGTTGGTGAAACCGAGTGCTGGGATCGAACTGTCGATCTCGGCCATGCCCACGTTCACGTTCATGTACGCCAAGGTTTCCTCGATGAACTGCACGCGGCCGTTCGTTGTGGCGATCACGGTAGGGTTGAACAGCGTGCTCATGACATTGAAGAGTCCGGGGTCGGAGTGGTGGACCATCGAAGGGATCCCTGCCAGCGCATAGCCAGCAGGGCCCATGTTGTAGATCCCCTGCACGTTCTCCAATTCGGTGTAGGCCGCATCGGCGTACCAAAGTGTGGTGAAGATCCAGGTCAGCGTTGGTGCGAAGGACGAGGCCACGGCCGGGTCCACGTCCATTTGGGGTACACCAAGGCTTCCGTCGTCCGCAAAACTCTGCGCCTGGTAGATCTCGATGCCCATCACATCGTACTCGAAGTCACCCGAAACGAAGGTCTTTGGTGCAGCACCATGCAGGGCGTAAAGCAGGTCCTGCCCAATGATCCAGATCTTCTTGCCGGTCTGGGCATAATCGCGGATATCCTGGATCGCATTCCAGAAACCGAGGCTAGTACCATCCGTTCCGCAGAACCAGATCACCCGCTCATAGGCGTCGAGCTGTGCATAAGTGGGAGGCGTTGCGCCATCCACGATGTTGAACACCGTATAGGTCTCACCGGCAGCGGTGAGGTCCGCTTTGAAGATGGAATCCTGCACCGGGAAGGGTTGGGCGCCATCGTAGGTATCCAGGTCGGAAACGTAAAGCGTTTGGGCGGTGATGCCGGTCGACAAGGTCAGCAGGCTCACAGCAACAAGGGTGCGGGTAACATTCCGCAGGGTTGGAAGGGCGTAGCGTGTTCTCATTGTTCAGGTCGTGTTGGGTTTTTGGACTTGGTTCTTGTCGTTGGTCGAATAGCGAGGTCGGTATCGAGTAGCGTGTTCGTGTATGGTTCAGAAGATCGACATGCCCGATCGGGTGGTCAGCAGTTCCAGGGTCTTCATCCCCAGCACCGAATTGCCTTTGCTGTTCAATCGAGGGCTCCAGGTCGCAACGGCGTAATGCTTGGGATGCACCGCCACGATGCCACCACCGATGCCGCTCTTGCCCGGCAGACCGACCTTGTAAGTGAATTCACCCGATTCGTCATAGAAACCGCAGGTCTGCATCAAGGCGTTCAAGCGCTTCACCTCGCTGGAGCCCAACACACGGTAACGGTTGCCCAGGGTGTATCCATCGTTCGCAAAGAACAGAAAGCTGTGGGCCAACTCGGCGCAGCTCATGGCCAGCGCACATTGATGGAAGTACAGGTCGAGTACTTCGTCGACATCATTGTGCAGGTTGCCGTAAGCCTTGAGCAGGTTTGCCAGTGCTGCGTTGCGCCATCCGGTCTCCGCTTCGGATCGTGCAACAGCGGTGTCGTAGACCACGGTGCTGCCGTTCGCCACCTTGCGCACAAAGGCGAGCAGTTCGGCCTTGGGGTCCTTGAGCTCACTGATCAGGATATCCGCGATCACCAAGGCGCCGGCATTGATGAAGGGGTTTCGCGGTATGCCCCGTTCGTATTCCAATTGGACCAGCGAATTGAAGGCATTGCCCGAAGGTTCCACCCCGATGCGCTCCCAGATCCCTTCGCCTCGGAACCTGAAGGCCAGGGCGAGGGTCAACACCTTGGAAATGCTCTGGATGGAAAAGCGTTCCTGATGGTCTCCTTGCCCGAATTCTTCGCCATCCGTTGTGACCAGGTGAACACCGAACTTGTCGGGGTCCACCATGCTCAATTGGGCAATGCTCGTAGGCATCGTGCCCTGGCCGCGGTACTCCAGCACCTCCTTGCCAATGGTGGAAAGGATCTTGCCATGCTCGATCGGGGTATGTGCGGCGGTGCTCATCGCAGAAGGGTTACCGTACCGGTGATCTGCTTGTCATTGCCTTCCTCGATACCCAGTTTCAAGAGGTAGATGTATACTTCGTCCTGGGCCACCACTTCCCCACCTCCGATCACAAGTCCTTTCCAAGGTTCGCTCTGGTCCGTCGTGGTCCAGATCATCTCTCCCCAACGGTTGAAGATGAACAGCTCGAAGTCCTCCACAGGACACACCACCGGTTGCCACGTGTCGTTGAAACCATCACCGTTCGGGGTGAAGGCGTTCGGGACATAGATGTAGCATTCGCAATCAACGAATACCACGTTGATCCCGTCGCTGGCACTTCCACATGGATTGGACGCTGTCACCGAGTAGTTCCCCGAGCTGGTCACGGTGATGATCTGCCCGGTCTCTCCGGTGCTCCACGTGTAACTCTGACCAGGTTGTCCATTCGCGGCGATCAGCCGGGCTTGTCCGAGGCAGGCCTCGAAGTCCTCCCCCAAGGAAACGGTCGGCTGAGTTAGCAGGCTGATGGCCACATCATCGCTGTCGTAGCAGCCGTTGGCATCGGTTACAAGCACGGTGTACACGACGTTACCGGTCGGGCTTACGGTCGGGTCGGCCGTGTTCGTGTTGCTCAATCCGGTGGCCGGACTCCAGGCATAAGCAACGCCACCACTTGCCCCCAGCGTAGCCGTCGCCCCCGGGCACACCCCTTGGTCGGCACCGGCGTCCGCGAACTCCAAGGGTTCCACGGTAAGGGTCATTGCATCCGTTCCCGAACAGCCGTTGGCATCCGTTACGGTCACGGTGTAGGTTGTGCTGCTCAGCGGGTTCGCCGCTGGTGTCGCGGTGTCGGTATTGCTCAAGCCCGTGGCGGGTGTCCATGAGTAGGTCGCTCCACCGGAAGCGTTCAACGTGGTGCTGCCACCCAAGCAAATCGTCTGGTCAGGGCCGGCATTGGCCGTCTGAAGTGTTCCGATCGTGACCGTAACGGCATCCGTACCTGTGCAACCGTTGGCGTCGGTGGCCGTTACCGTATAGGTGGTGGTAACAAGCGGGGCGGCGGTGGGGGAGGCCACGTTCGTAGCGCTCAATCCTGTCGCTGGGCTCCAGGTGTAGCTTACGCCACCGCTGGCGTTCAACACTGTTGAGCCACCGGCACAAATGCTGACATCCGGACCGGCATCCACGTCGGGTGCCGCATCCACGGTAACGGTCACCGCATCGCTGCCGACACAACCGTTCGCATCCGTGATGGTCGCAGTATAGGTGGTGGTGAGCGATGGATCGGCGACCGGGTCCGCGATGTTCGGGTTGCTGAGGCCCGTGGCCGGGCTCCAGAGATAGACCACACCACCCGTGGCTCCGAGGGTGGTGGAACTGCCGGGGCAAATGCTGACGTCCGGTCCCGCGTCTATGCCTTGGATGGTGTTGACGGCAAGGGTCATGTCATCGCTGTCGACGCATCCGTTCGCATCCAGGACGGTGAGCGTGTAGGTGGTCGTAACATCAGGGCTTGCCACGGGATCGGGGATCTGCGGATCGCTCAATCCATCGGGTGGGCTCCATTCGTAGCTGACCCCGCCGGAGCCGTTCAACACGGCGCTGTTCCCCTGGCAAATGCCATCGTCCGGGCCGGCGTTGGATACCGCGGCAGCGTACACCGCGACGACCGCGGAAGCCACCGCCGCATTCCCACCGGCATCGGTGACCGATACCGTGTAGGTGGTCGTGGTGGCCGGGCATACAGGATGCGGGCCCGGTCCGTTCGGCAGTCCACCGCTCCACACATAATCGAATGGTCCGGTGCCGTCGTTCACCTCCACGCTCACTTCGCCGCATGTTCCCGGGCATACGGTGCTCCCGGTAGCGGTTATGTCCAAACAGCCGACGGTCAGTACGGTGATGGTAACATCGTCCGTACCCGTGCAGCCGCTGGCGTCCGTAACGGTTACCGAGTAGGTCGTGGTCTGCACGGGCGTTGCTATCGGGTCGGCCACATTCGTAGCACTCAGTCCGGTGGCCGGACTCCAGGTGTACGTTACCCCTCCAGTGGCCGAAAGCGTCGCGCTGTTGCCCAGGCATATCGTTTGGTCCGGTCCAGCGCTCACGTTGGGAGCATCGTTCACCGTAACGGTGACTTCATCGGTATCGGTACAGCCGTTGGCATTGGTCACCGTTACCGTGTAGGTGGTGGTTTGAGCGGGAGTGGCGATCGGTGCGGCCGTGTTGGTCGCGCTGAGCCCTGTGGCAGGTGCCCACGCATAAGTGCCTCCACCAGTCGCGGTCAGGGTCGTGGAAGCGCCCGTGCATAGTGCGACATCAGGGCCGGCATTGGCAACGGCAGCTGGAAACACGGTCACAGTAGCCGTCGCATCGTCCGTATCACCGTTCGCATCCACAACGGTCACCGTATACGTCGTGGTGGCAGCGGGGCATACCGCATGGGGCCCCGGTCCGTTGGGCAGGCCACCTGTCCACGTGTAGGTATAAGGCTCCACACCGTTGCTGGCCAAGGCGCTCACACTCCCGCATTCACCGGGACACACCTCATCGTCCTCCGCTTCCACCTCGATGCATCCCGTGGTCTGCGGTGGGAAGTTGCCGTCCGTGGATACCCAGTTGTCCATGCCGATGGCCGTGAATCCGCCACCCGGACTGAGCACCCGGAAACTGATGGTGTTCCAATTGCTGTTCGGGGTGAAGCAGAAGTTGTACGTCTGCCAATTCCCCGTTGCTTGCGGCAGGGTCCATAGGGTTTGCCCGATCTGGCAGGGCGAGTTGGACCCGTAGATCACCAGCCCCGAGGTGCCTGCGTTGTTGCCGAAACTGGCACGCGTGATCAGGTCGATGGCGAAGCAATACTGGGTGCCCGCTTCCAAAGTGAATCCGGCGCACATGGTCATGCTTATGCCTTCGCCAGCGCCGCCGGGTCCACCGCTGCATTCCATGCTCACGAACGAATTGCCTTCCGTGGGCTGCGTGCTCCCCATGTTCACGCTGCCACCCGGATTGGGTCCGATGTCGGTGCTTCCACAGCCCCAATTCGGACAGCTGCTCCAGGTCTCACCGGCGGCGATCGGGTCGGGATTACAGATGCATCCGCAGTCCTGCCCGAAACAGCTGCCCGCGGCACGTTCGAAGCCCATGTTCAGGTCGCACTCGCACTGTGCCATCATGCTGGAGCCCATGACCACGAACACCGTCGACAAAAAGAGCCTTACGACACGTTGCGCACGGACCGATCGCTTGGCCATGGCAGCAGGTGGGATCGGGCTTGCTGGAAGAGCGCTCGTTGTGCGGTGCGGCAGTGCCATGCTCAGTTCAGGACTTGGATGTGACCGGTACGCTCGATTTCCCTGCCATCGCTACAAAGCACCTTCAAGCGCGCTACGAAGAAATAAACTCCGTCCGGAACGCGCTCACCGGCCTCTGTGCGCCCCGCCCAACGATCGGAGGCGTTCCCCGTATTGAACACCAATTGCCCCCAGCGGTTGTAGATGGACAACTCGTAATCGGTCGTCAAACCGGACAGGTCGATGCCGGGGTCGTTGGCCAGGAAGGGAAAGAAACCTTCGTTCCGGCCATCGCTGTTGGGTGTGATCACATTGGGGAAGGCCAGGCCGCTCAAGTCCAACGCTCCACCGCCGCCGTAAACCACCACTGCTGCGTCCGTGAACGTACAACCGCTGAGCGGGTCGAGCACGGATAACACATAAGTGCCGGGTCTGTCCACGGTCGGTGTGTAGGTGCTGCCTCCGGCGGTGATGCGTCCATTGGTCGTGGACCATGCAACGGTTCCATTCGCGATGCCCGAGCTCCCTTCCAGGACGATGGGGTCGTTGGTGCATGGTATGGTACGGTCCGGTCCGGCATTCACCTGCCCTTCGATCACCTGCACCAGCACCGGGCGCTCGGCCGTGTTACCTTCCTGGTCCGTTACGGACACCGTGTACACGGTATTCGTTTGTGGGCATACGGAATGCGG
>JBIIYD010000173.1:0-6530 GCA_044347005.1 Flavobacteriales bacterium
AGGAGCAACTGCCGGTCAACGGCGCGGGGTCCGCGATCAATGCACAACGTGGCAACCACGGTCCCTCGCAACGCATCGTGGTGGAGTTGTCCAGTCCGCCCAAGGCCTGGTACCAATTGCCCGGCGGCATCAGCGGCCACCCCGGCAGCCCGCATTACGACGACCTGCTTTCCGAATGGTACACTGGCAAGTACCGCGAAGTGCTCTTTCTCGGCAGTGCGCGCGAAGGAGCCGAGCAAGGTTTATCCCTCACAACATTAAAACCATGAAGACGTCCATCGCCATTGTTGGGACCGCCGTGCTGGCCTGGGCGCTCGGCCTCTGGTTGCCGTTCTGGAGCTTGTCCCTTGCCGCCATGCTGGTGGGTTTCCTCGTCCATCCCGGTGGCTGGAAGGCCTTTGCTGCTGGGGCCCTTGCTGGCCTGCTGCTCTGGGGTGGCATGGCTTACTTCGCCGATACCGCCAACGCGCACATCCTGTCCGACCGGGTGGGTGCCTTGTTCAACACCAGTGGTACCGGCATGGTGGTGTTTACGGCGATCCTCGGTGCATTGCTGGCCGGGCTCGGCACCTTGCTGGGCGACCGTATCCGCAACGCGGTGAGTTGAACCTGCGCGGTTCTTGGATCAGCAGGCTTGCCTGCTCGAAGACGCCTACGCCCCGAAGCGTACCGCCGACCGCAGCTTTTCGGGAAGCTTGGGCAGCTTGCGGCGCTCGAATAGGAAGCTGCTCAGGTCCGCGATCTCGCTGAAGACATAGTGGCTGTCCAAAGCACCTTTCAGGTAGGCTTTGCCGGTGCTGCCACCGGTACCCACACGAAGGCCGATCATGCGGTGGACCATGTTCACATGCCGCCCGCGCCAGGCCGCCATGCCGTTGTCGATCTCCAGCAGCGCTTGCAGGAAGCGGAAGGCTTGTTGGAAGATGGGTTCATCGCGGTAGAGCATGATGAACAGGCCACTGCGGCACGCGGCCGGTGAAAGGCGCCGTTCCGCACTGCCGTCCACGAACAAGGTGCGCCACAGGGCCGCGTTGCCTTCCTCGCCCTTCACCAGGGTGCTCACATAAAGCTGTTCCAGGCGGTCGAAGAATGTGGCCTCGCCAGCGGGCCAATACTCCTCGTTCAAGAATGGCATACGCTCCAACCAGGCGTTCACCAGTTCCAGCAGGGTGGGCAGGTTCTCCAAGGCCTCGATCTCCGCCTTGTGCTCGGGCTTCAACTGGCTGGTGTAGTACTGCTTGCCGAAGCGCGCATCCATGCGCAGGCCGAGGCGCGCTTCCAACACCTTGAACTGCATGCTCTGGAAACCGCTCGCAGGTCGCAACAGGTCGCGGAAGTCGAGGAAGTCCAGGGGCGTCATCGTTTCCATCACGTCCATCTGGTGTACCAGCACGTCCAGGATCTTTTTTACCCGTTCCAGGCGGTGTACGGCGATGTTGAGCTCGCCGCCGTTGTCGTCCACATGATGGTCCGCGAAGAGGTCGATCACGCTGCCCACTTCATGCAGCACCTGTTTGAACCACAGCTCGTAAGCCTGGTGGATCACGATGAAGAGCATCTCGTCGTGCGCCTTCACACCATGCTTGTCGCTCTCGGGGGCCTGCGCGCCAAGGATCTTGTCCAGCTGCAGGTAATCGGGGTAGTACACGTTGCTCATTGGGGGATGGGTTACCAGGTTCAGTCTGTTCTGGTGAACTACTGCGCGTGGTGATGCGGCCAAATGTAGCGGTGCACCGGCCAAGCGATACTGATACCGCTCACTGGCATGAGAGTCCGGATAGGATTATCACCTGCGTGGCTTCTACCTTGGTGCCATGCGCATGATCTGCGGCCTTCTTTTCTTTTTCTCCGTTTCGTTCGGGCAGGCGCAGGAAAGTGTGCCTGCGTTGGGCAATGCCTCGGATGCGGGCCAGCGCATGTTCGAACAACGTGGGGCTAAGCCATCCACTATAGCCGACAGCACGGTGTGGGAGCTAGTCGAAGTGGAGGTACCTCCTGTTTTTCCCGGTGGGGAGGAGGCGCAGCTGAAGTATATCGCGACGCCCAAGGGATGTACCCTTCAGGCATCCGATGATGGATGCAGCTTATCCACGACGGTGTACATGTCCTACGTGGTGGAGCGCGATGGAAAGGTCAGCGGTACACGGGTGGAAAAGGGTGGGTGCCCGGCCCTGCAAGCGTATGCCCTGTGTGCGTTGCAAGGGTTGCCCGACCATACCCCGGGACTACGCGATGGAAAGGCCGTTCGGACCCGGATGCGCGTGCCGGTACGTTACGAGTTGCGCTGAGCACCGCCGGGTTTCCCTTTCAAAGCAACTTCGCGTGTACGAAGCCGGTGAATTCCAGCTGGCCCTTATCGGCCTTGCCATCGGGGATCCTTGGTTCGGAGGTGAATGCCATGGTCACGAGTACCACGTAGCGGTCGTCCGGAATGGTGTCGTTGGCCCTGTGCGGGCGCACGAGCAGGGCGTTGGCAAAAGCGCCTTCGAACGGAATGGGGCGGTCCGGCCGAAAGAGGTACCAGTCGTGGTCGTCGTCCATGTACAGGCGCTGCGCCAGGCGGCCTTCCAGCGGTAGCATGCGGTGCAGGGTCATGTAGTGCCGTGCATCGTAACGTTTTTCGGTGATGCGCAGCACGAGCCTTCGTCCCGAAAGGTCTTCGCCCCATTGTACCGCGGGCAGCAACAAACGCCATAGTCCACCCTTGGGCCGTAGCGGTGCGATGTAGCCCGGCACGAAACGGAAACTGCTGAGGCTGATGGCCAGGAAGAGCAGGGTGGCACCCATGGTACTGCCCTGCGCCAGCATCAACCGGTCGGCCTCCACGCGCCCGACGGTGAGGAACTTGATCGCGTAGGTGAACAGGAATATGGCGAGCAAGGCATTGATCATGCGGTAGCGGAACATCACCGGCCGCGGGAGCATGAGGTCCTGGTAGTTGGGGGAGAGGTTGATGAGGTTGTTCTTCATGGCCACCCACAAGTGGATGTTGCCCAGGAAGAACACCAGGGTGATGAGAGTAGGCCTGTCGGGAGACATGAGCCAGAAGTCGTAGAAGCCGTGCGCGAAGGAGGCCAGTACCAGACCCAGCGCCGCGCCCAGCAGCCGGTGCCTGCCCGCGTGTTGTGCGCGGGCGATGCAGTAAGCGATGATGGAGCAGAAGAACATGTGTGCCACGCTCGCGTAGAGCACACGACCACCCACGGCATACAGGTCCGAGTCGGAGAGGTACATGGTGTTCTCCACGAACGCGAAGCCCAATGCACTGATGCTCGCGTACAGCAGGATGTCGAAGGGTTCGTTGACCTGCTTGCTGAAGTAGACCATCAGCAGCAAGGGGATCAGCTTCACGCTTTCCTCCACCAGACCGATGCCGATCACGCAGTACCACCAGTCGTTCCAGAAGCTGCCGTCCAGGCGCAGGTCCAACGCGGGCACCACAAGGTCCGCCAAAGGGAACACCAGTAAGGTGCAGGCACTGGCCACCACGAACACGGCGATCTCCCAGCCGACCTTTTCCCGTTCCAAGCTGTCCAGCCAAGTGAGGTAGCGATACCACGTGTACGAGATCAGGAAGGAGAGGAAGAGGTGCGTCGCGAACAGGCCACCCTTGCCCAGGACCAATGCCCCACCCAAACCGCTGAATTGCACGAATGCCAGGGGAACGATGAGCAGCAACAGGAAGACGGTGCCAGCGCGTTTGATCGGCGAGTGCAGGGCATTCGCCGGTTTCAGACGGTCCACGATACGTATGTCGCGCCGTAGCTGTACCAGCACGAGCACGATGAGGGCGAGCAGGAACAGCATGCGCGGCTGAAGATAAACGGCCTACCGCACAGCCACCGGACCAGCGGCACGAAAAAGCCCGGCGTGTGCCGGGCCTTCTCATCCAACCACGATCAACATGTTCAGCGTATCTCCTTGGGAGCAGATCGCTCCTTGGGCTCGCCCGATGCTCCTTTGGCGGCCTTGCGTTCTTCGGCCAGTTCTTTCAGCCTGGCCTGTTGCTCCTTGGTGAGCACGGCTTGCATGGCCGCTTTCTGCGACTTGCGTATCTCCTTCATCGCGCTTTTGCGTTGCGCCTCGTCCGTGATCCCTTTTACCTCCTGCATCTTGGTCAGGTGTTGCAGCTGGATGGCCTCCACTTTCTGGGCTTGTTCGGCAGTAAGCCCGAGTTCCTTGGTCATCCAAGCGGTGCGTGCGGCGGCCCGTTCGGCGGGGTCCTTTTGCTCATGCCCCGATGCCCTGGCGGCTTTGCGCTCCTCGCGAAGGGCTTCGGCCTTGGTACGTTGCTCGGGTGTGAGCACGTCCTGTACGGCCTTGCGCTCCGACTTCCTGAGCTCCTTCATGGCCGTGTTGCGCTGTTCACTTTCCGCAGTGGCGCGCAGCGCGTCCAGTTTGGTAGAATGCTCTTCGTGGATGCGCTTGATGCTGGCCACTTGCTCCGGTGACAGGGCAAGTTGCTCCGTCATTTTCGCAAGGCGCTCCTCACCGCCTTTGCCGTATTCCTTGCCACCCTGCTGGGCCGTGGCCATGGTGGCCACGAGAAACACCGCGGCCAGTGACATGTTCCTCCATCCATTCGTTCTGCTGGTCATGGTGTGTGCGTTTGTGTTGTAGGATGCAGTAACGGTGCCAGGGTTCGATCGCGGTAGTGTTAAGTTCTGCAAATGGACCGAGCGGGTGCAAAAGCGGAACGCGCCCCGAAGGACGCGTTCCAAATCAAGGCTATGGTGTGCGGACTATTCGGTAGGCTTGGTCTGCATCTGTTCCATCTTCTGCTGGCCCTCAGCGCTCTTCGCAACCCGCATCTCGTTGTACTTGGCGTACTGCTCGGGGCTGAAGATGACCTTCAAGGTCGCTTCGTGTTCCTTCGTCAGGCCCTTGGTCTTGCTTTCGAGGGTCTCGCGGTCCGTGGTCTTGGTCCGGATGGCCTCCATCTGCTCGGCATAGTGCATGTCGGCCTTCAGCATTCGGTCGGTCTGCGTCTGGTCCAAGCCCAGTTCCTTGGCCAGTGCCAGGCTGCGCTCGTTCACACGTTGAGCGTTGGTGGTAACCGACTGGGTTGGTTTTACGTCGGACTGTGCCTGCACGGCCATGGTTGCTACAAGGGCCAGTGCGGTGAGGATGATCTTGTTGTTCATAGGGTCGAAGTTAGTGATCCGTTCAGTCCGCGCAAGATCCGTTCCGCATTTCCAGGACTATCATCCCTTCACTTTATTGGACTTCTTTCCTTTTCGCATGCGCTCGCGGAGCATGCCGGGCACCATGGTGTCGATGCACCCGGCCTTCAAAGCGTTCCACCAGAAGTTGAAGATCGCCCGGTCCAGTCGGCGATCGATGTCGAACACACCCTGGCGGTATTTGCCCTGTGTGCGCAGGTTGTCGCGTCGGATCAGCGCGTTGGCCGCCATGTCGATCAATTTGGTCTTCAGTCCACTGTCCCCTTGGGACCGGATCTCGATATGCAGGTCCTTGTACTCCAGGTCCACCGTTCCGGAACCGGACCGGTCGTTCCCGGCCATCCGCAGGTCCATGGACAGCAATCGCCCTTCGCTGGCCGTTACCTGTAGCAGGCTGTCCGTCATCTGGTTGAACAGGCTGAAGGGCATGCCGTTCATGGTGGCGTTCAAGGTGAAGGCATCGTTCATGGAGCCCATGGGCGCGATGTAGTCGAGCTTGATGGAGCCGCTCTCGTACACTTTTGCCGTCGCCGATGCACGCAGTTTGCCGCCTGCCTCCGCGTATGCCGCACTGTTGTTCAAGCCCTGTATCCGTCCATTCACGTCCGTGAACTCCAGGGTGCCGAAGTCGGCTCCCCGATCCAGTCGTTCGTGGTAGGAGATGCGCGCATCCACCAATGCCACGGTATCCACCCGGATGGACCAGGGCAGGGCGCGCAATGCGGATCCCGGCAGGTCCTTCTTGGCCCAAGGCGCATCGGCCATGGATTTATCCCGGTACACCTGCAACTCCGGTGATACCAGTTCGATATAGCCCACGTGCACCGCAGCATCGGCGAGCAAGCGCCCCACGTCCGCGCCGCGCATGAGCAGGGTGTCCACCGCAACGCGGAAAAGGTCGGTTTCAAACTCCAGGACGGTGTGGTAGTTCTGTTCGTTCTCCCGCGGCATCATGCGTGTGCCCACAAGAAGTGCGCTTCCTTCCGGATGCCTGAGCACCGCCGTGCCGATATGCAGGTCGTACAATGGCGGCAGCGCCAGCTTCAGGGTGCGCGCATCCACTACACCGCTGCGGATCGAGAAGCGTGGCACGGGTCCGACATTGGTCACCACACGGATACCACCCAGCCGGATATCCACTTCGCCGACATTCAAGGAGGCTCGCACGCCGGTGACATCGCTGCTGTTGCCGTTCGCTCCCTTGATCACCACCGAATCCGCAGAGATCAGCGCGGGCAGGTCGGCCGGTGCTTCCTCCACGAGCTGCACGCTGTCCTTGCGTGAAGGCCGGAAATAGTGCCGTATCGCAGGAGCTTCCACTTCGATGAGCGCCACGTGAAGGTCACC